>CAZSAW010000236.1:0-6697 GCA_964604745.1 uncultured Hyphomicrobiales bacterium | reverse complement strand
GAGCGCCACGGCGGCGGGCGGCGCTGCGTGCATGGTTTGTCGCGCGTCGGCTTCCATCATTTTGACACCGGCAAGGCCCCCGCGCGTTGGCCGCGCTTGATGAGCCCTGTCTTTCCCTAACCGGGTCTTAGCCGAAAACTTTCAACAAAAACTTATTCCGAGGCATTATGCCGGGCTTGCAGTGCGTCCCGGTAAGCCGCGAGCACGCCATCGACCATCTGATCAAGCGAGAAATCGGTCCGAATGTGTTCACGCAGCTCGGCCGATTGTTGCCGGATGGTTTCCGGATCGTTAATGGCACGGGTAATCGCCTGAACAAGCGCAGGACGATCACCCGGCGGGAGCAGCCGGCCGGATTGAGGACCGAAGATGTCGGGAATGCCTCCGACATTGGTTGCAACCATCGGCACCTGCGCGGCTGCGAGTTCGATCACGATATAGGGCATCGATTCTCCACGCGACGGCACGACCGCGAGACGGCCAAGCGTGAACGCCTCGCGGGCGGGAAGCGGTGCGGAGAATTTGACCGCCTCAATGAGCCCTGCGTTCCGTACCTGACGTTCCAGGTCGTTGCGGGATGCACCGCTGCCGACAATCGTAGCAGTGACCGGAATCCCCGCCTTGCGAATGTCGGCGATGGCGTCGATCAGGACATCGATGCCTTTGATCGGCCGCAGCTCCCCAACGAACACGATATCGCTTGCATTCTCCCGCGGATGCACGACGTCGAATTCCTTTTCGCTGACGCCGTTGACGACGACGCGTGTCATGCGCGAGGGCTCGCCCACACGCTGCCGATAGAGCTCGCCAATGAAAGTGCTCTCGAAGAGGAACAGATCGGTACGAGAGAGAAGGACGCGTTCAAGCGTAATGTAGAACCAGCTCGCGAGCGATCCGGGGCGATAGAGCAGGCTCCCCCCATGCATGGTGTAGGCACGGATCGCGGGATGGCCAGGCGCCGCGAGGCGCGCATAAGCCCCGCCCTTGGCGCCGTGCCCGTGCACAACATCTGCATTCGCTTCGCGAATTCGGCTGGCAACATGTCGCGTGCCGGAAATGTCGGCCGGCCCCAGTTCGCGGGGGATGGAGATGCGCGTGAGCCCCAACGCGCATTGGTCCTTCAGTTTCGCGAGGATGCCTTCCGGCAGCGGCCCATGTTCGGTGCGGTCGGCGATGATACCGACGCGATGACCGCGCTTGGCCTGCCCGGCGACCAGATCGGCGACATGCCGAAAGAGCCCGCCAAGAGGCGCGCGAAATACGTGAAGAATGTTCAGGGGCCGATCGGAGGGCACGGTCGCTGCCATTGGTGGGAGAATGGTGATCGTGCCGCCCGGCCGAATGGCCGAATCCGATCCCCAATCGTTAAGGTGATTAGGCGCTCCGGAAAGTTAACACTTTCTAACCCGGCTCATTTTGCCACAGCCAATGCTTCTTTCGCGGCGAATTAACGCAGCAGAAACCACGATCGTTAAAGATCGCCGTCAACGGGCGCGTGAGTCCTTCCGGTTGGAGTGGAGTGTCGGTGATGCGAGTGGGTGATGTGGATACGCGCGACAATGCGCCCTACGATGACAGCGACATCGATCTGGCGTCGCTCGGCCGAGCCCTCTGGCAGCGCAAACGCTGGATCCTGATCCCCGCTGCAATCGTCGCGATCGCCTCAATTGTCGCGGTCAATGTCGTCAGCCCAAGATACAAATCCGAAGCCCGCGTACTGATCGAGGGACGCGAGAATGCGTTCTTGCGGCCGGAGGCAGAGAAGTCGATGGACCGTACGCTGGTCGATCAGGAAGCGGTCGCGAGTCAGGTTCAGATTCTTACTTCACGTGATCTGGCGCAGCAGGTCATCAACTCGTTGAAGCTTTCGCAATTGCCGGAATTCGATCCGGTCTTGCAGGGCGCATCGCTGCCGACAACGATTCTCTCGCTGTTTGGCCTCGCGAAAGACCCGTTGCGGATGACGCCCGAGGAAAGGGTTCTGCAGTCATTCTTCGAGCGTCTCAACGTGTTGCCGGTCGACAAGTCGCGCGTGATTACGGTCGAGTTCCAATCGTCGGACCCGGTGCTTGCGGCTCGCGTCGCCAATGCGATTGCGGACGCCTATCTGTCTTTCCAGCAAGCCGCCAAGCAGCAGCAGACACGTGGAGCGAGCCAATGGCTCGCGACCGAAATCGAAAAGCTGCGCGGCAAGGTTTCTGAAGCGGACAGCAAGGTCGAGGATTTCCGTTCCAAAGCCAATCTGTTTGTCGGTACCAACAACAGCACGCTCGCGGCGCAGCAGCTGACGGATCTGACGACGCAGCTTGCGGCTGCGCGCGGGCAGAAGGCCGATCTTGATGCCAAGGCGAGACTGATCCGCGACATGTTGAAGTCCGGTCGTCCTGTCGAGTCGGCCGACATCGTCAATTCTGATTTGCTGAAGCGATTGGTCGAACAGCGCGTGACGCTTCGAGCGCAACTTGCCGAACAGTCATCCACGCTGCTCGGCTTGCATCCTCGCATTCAGGAATTGCGCGCGCAGATCGGTGCGCTCGACAGCCAGATCCGCGGTGAATTGGAGCGGCTCGTCCGCAGCATCGAAAACGATGCGCGCATCGCCAGCGCCAAAGTGGAAACCACCAGCAACAGCCTCGAGCAGCTCAAGCGTCAGGTCAGCGGCTCGAACGGCCAGGACGTGCAGTTGCGGGCGCTTGAACGCGAGGCGAAGGCGCAAAGGGATCTGCTGGAATCCTATCTCGCGAAATATCGTGAAGCGACAGCCCGCGATTCGATCGAGGCTGCGCCCGCGGATGCCCGCATCATCTCCCGCGCCGTGGTCTCGAACGTGCCGGTCTTCCCCAAGAAGACGCCGATCGTGCTCATTGCAACGCTGGCGACGATCTTCCTCACCGCGACCATTATCATCAGCAACGAGTTCCTCAACGGCGGTACGCAACCGGTGCCAGTTCGCCAGCTCCAGCCCGTGACGATCGCTCCGTCGACGCGGGCGGCGTCGCGCTTGGCGTTTTGGGGCAGGGCGCGAAAGGCGCCCGCGGCGGCCAATCCGCCTGCCGGTAGCCCGGCCGAGCCGTCATTCGTGCCGGAACGCGAAGTCGCGCCCGCAATCGCTTCAGGGCCCAGCACCAAGCCTCCATCTGCCTCCGAGCCCCTTGCAGCCCCTGCGCCATTGCCTTTGAGCGAATTGGCGCAAGCGTTGCGGAACTTGGGCGAAGCCGGTCGCCGCATCACCGTAATCGGATCCGCGCGCCACGCCGGCACGACACAGACGGCGATCGGATTGGCTCGCATGCTTGCCAGCACAGCCCGCGTTGTCGTGATCGACCTCTCACTCAACGCACCCAGCCTGTCGAATCTTTCGGCCAATCCGGCCGCACCCGGAATTGCGGAACTGGTGCGCGGCCAAGCGTCGTTCGGCGACATCATCACGCGCGACCGCTCCTCGCGCGTTCATCTCATCGCGGCCGGACAAGGCAGCGCACAGCCGGGCGATGTGCTGGCGTCGCCGCGACTTGCGACGGTGCTGCAGGCTTTGGCGCGCACGTATGACCACGTCGTGCTCGACGCGGGTGCGGTTTCAGAAGCGCCTGTGGATTCGTTTGTTCGGCTGGCGCCGCGCGCGGTCCTCGTGACGCGAGACGCAGCGCATCCCGATACGGCAGCAGCGCGCGAGACGCTCGTTGCCGCAGGCTTCGAGAATGTCACGGTTTTCGTGAGTACGCCGCAGACGGAACAAGGCGCCCGTCCAGCCGCTGCCTGATCTCAGTCGTCGCCGGCGGACGTGACAGCAGCGCCATTTGCGTTGCGGCCGGAAACGATCCTGCGGAACGTACGATAGGCATTCCAGAGACGCGGATTGCGCTTGATGATGCTCTTGGCGCCAAGGAACGCGCGCAGCCCCGGTGCAGCCAGATGCCCACGCCGGGACAGCGGGACGACACTGTCGATGATCGGCTCGACTTCCTTGCAGAAGAACGTCTTGTAACGCGCGTCGCCGGGGCCGACGTCGAAAGCTTCAAAGCCGCGGTCGGCGCAATTGGCAATTACGTGATGCAGCAGCACAAGGCCGGGACTGAACCGCGCATAGTCGCTCAGCGTATGCGAGTTGAAGGCCAGCGTGAACCGGCGGCGATCATGGATGCCGGCGAACAGCGCCAGCAATTCGCCATTTCCTTCGAGCGCATGCAGCTCGATGACGGGGTCGTCTTGTGCAAGCCCTTCGTGGCAGGCGGCACGGATAAAGTCCGCGATCCCCGGCTTGTCGAACACGTTGTCGAATCCGAGTGCTGCCAGACGCGCCGCTTTCTGCACGAAAAAAGCGTCAAGGAAACGTTCGACATCCGTGGCACTCGATGCGCGAACGTAGCGATAGCCGGGAATTTTCGCGAGCTGGTTTTCCTTCTTGCGCAGCCGGCGCGGCATCGGGCCGACGCCGCAATCGCTGCCGCCCTCGCCGAGCGTGAGCCGGAAATTGTCTTCGACCGCGCGTTGGTGCGGCAGGAGGCAGAACGGATTGCGCAGGCCATTCCACACTTCCGGCTGGTTCAGGAGCAGAATGAGATCGAGGTCGGGGACGGCCTCGGTTACGTGGCCGAGAATGGCATGCAGTTCATCGGCGCCGAGCCGTGCGGCGAATTCCGGGCTCCAGGGCGGCAGATTCAATGTTGCGTGTTTGGCGCCGAAGAAGGTCGCAACCGTGAGCGGGCCAAGGCGGCCGCGTGCCAATGGCCAGAGAAATGTCGGCTTTGCCTTCGCATCATAGCCGACCACGATCAGCGGTCTGGTGTCGAAATGAGGGCTGACATGCCGGTGCCAGAAACGCACCCAGTCGTAACGCTGATACGGGGAGAGGATCGCCTCTTCACGTTCCAGCCGCCGCCAGACGGATTCGGCTTGGGCGACATCGTCGAGAATCTCGATCCGCGTTGCGGCGTGAGATGCTGCCGCCCGCGACCGGGGGGCTTGGCTCTGGATCTGCTGGCGCAACGCGACGTTCATGCGGTCCCCGGTATGGCCATCCGGCGGCGGAGAGTGGCAAAGAATTCTCAACAAACCGTTGGTAGGATTGGCATCTTTTTCGGAGGGTGGCTTGGCCGGCTTGAGTAAATTGGCGATCCGGACCGGTCTGGAAGGCCTTTATTTCAGCGGGGCGTATCTGGCGATGCGTCCGTTCGTGGCGGGAGTTGGGGTCATCCTGACCCTGCACCACGTCCGGCCCTCGCGCTTCGGATTGTTCCAGCCGAACCGTCTTCTAGAGGTTTCTCCCGATTTCTTTCGGAGAGTCGTGCGCAAGCTGCGCCGGTCGAGGCTCGATCTGGTTTCGCTCGACGAGATGCGTCGCCGCCTGGTCGAAGGCGATTTCCGGCGCCGTTTTGCCTGCCTGACCTTCGACGACGGCTATCGCGACTTGCTCGAACATGCCTATCCGGTTCTGCGCAAGAACGAAGTGCCGTTTGCACTCTATGTCCCGACGAGCTTTCCCGATCGGATCGGCGAATTGTGGTGGCTTGCGCTCGAGGCGGTGATCGCGGCAAACAAGCGAGTTGGGCTCCTGATCGACGGCGAGGAACGCCGCTTTGATTGTGCCACGGTGTGGGAAAAACGCGACCTGTTTCACCAGATTTATTGGTGGCTGCGAGGACGCCAGACCGAGGAAGAGTTGCGCGCAATCATGCGCGATCTTTGCGCGCGCTACGGCGTCGATCTGAAATCATTCTGCAACGATCTTTGCATGTCGTGGGACGAGATCGGAGAACTCGCCCGCGATCCGCTGGTGACGATCGGTGCGCACACGGTCAATCACGTCATCCTCAAGAAGGTGTCGGCCGAAGCGGTACGTTCGGAAATGGACATGGGACGTGCCGTGATCGAGGCGGCAATCGGCAAGCGGCCGGAGCACTTCGCCTATCCTGTCGGCGATCCCACATCGGCCGGCGCGCGCGAGTTCGCTATCGCAAGGGATCTCGGTTTCAAGACGGCCGTGACAACCCGGCCGGGCGTTCTCTTCCCGGCCCATCGCGATCATCTGATGGCGCTCCCCCGTATTTCGCTCAACGGCGAATACCAGCAGATGCGGTATGTGAGCGTGCTGATGTCGGGCGCGGCGACCGCCTTGTCGAACCGGTTTCAGCAGGTAAAGGCGGCCTGATAGACCTCAGGCCTGCGGCTGGGGCGCCGACATCCAGCGAACAATCGGCATCGCCGGGAAGACCCAGCCGAAACCGGCGACCGCATAATAAATCCAAGCAGCGATACTGTTGGTTGACGGCAGCACGAACTGCGCGGCGCCCATCGCCAGAAGCGACCACACCATCACCAGTAAAAGCAGAGCGACGCCGCCGATAAACTTGCGCAGCCGAACCGGCATCAGCGTCCTCTTTTCGCGTTGTCTCGACCGGGGTGGCCCCTATATGGTCCGCGCCAAACCCGTTCGGCAAGGTCCTTCATCATGGCGGAACCCACACAACGACAACTCCGTCTTGTCCGCCTCTGGCTCGTCGCGCTTGCGGCGCTCGTGTTCGCCATGGTTCTCGTCGGCGGCGCGACGCGACTGACAGAATCCGGCCTGTCCATTACCGAGTGGAAGCCGGTTACGGGAGCTTTGCCGCCGATGTCGCAGGCCGACTGGCAGGCCGAATTCCAGAAGTACCAATCGATCCCGCAATACCGGCAGCTCAATCAGGGCATGAGTCTTGAT
>CAZSAW010000235.1:0-2374 GCA_964604745.1 uncultured Hyphomicrobiales bacterium | reverse complement strand
GGAAATTTTCATGACGAGTCGCATGTCATGCTCGACAAGGATGACCGCAATTCCCTGCGCCGCGATCTTCTGAATGACGGCATCGACCTCCGCCGTCTCCACGGCATTGCAGCCGGCGGCCGGTTCGTCGAGCAGGAGGATTTTCGGCTCGGTGGCGAGAGAGCGCGCGATTTCCAGCCGCTTCAGCGCCCCATAAGGCAGGTTGCCGGCCTGATGGTCGGCGAAGTCGGCAAGGCCGACGCGGCCGAGCAGCTCGATCGCCTTGTCGCGCGATTGCCGGTTCTGCCGCACGACCGACGGCAGCATGCACAGATGCGCGAGGATGTTGCGGTTCTCGTGCAGGTGTCGCCCGACCATGACGTTTTCGGCGACGCTCATGCGAAAGAAGATTTGCAAATTCTGGAACGTGCGCGAGAGGCCGCGCTGCGCGAGCACATGCGGCGGCAGATTGGTGACGTCTTCGCCCGCGATCAGGATTTTCCCGCCGCGCGGCTTGTAGAGACCGGAGATCAGATTGAACAGCGTCGTCTTGCCGGCGCCGTTCGGACCGATGATGGCGAAAATCTCGCCGGCCTTGGCCGCGAACGACACGTTATCCACGGCGGTGATGCCGCCGAACGCGATGCCGACATCCTCGACCGCAAGCGCGCTCATGCGGCCCTCCGCGAGAACAGTGCGGCAATGCCCGGCACGATGCCGGCGCGCAGGAAGATCATGAACACGATCATGATCAGGCCGAGCGCGATCTGCTCGTAATCGTGGAACACCGTGAAGACCTGCGGCAGGATGGTGAGAAAGGCCGCGCCGATGATGCTGCCGGAGATCGAGCCCAGTCCGCCAAGCACCGCCATGGCGACAAACTCGATCGAGCGCAGGAAGCCCGCGGTCGCCGGCGTCACGAGTCCGTCGAACAATGCGAGATAGGCGCCGGCAATGGCCGCATAAACCGCGGACAGCACGAAGGCGACGAGCTTGTAGCGCGCGACATCGATGCCGAGCACGCGCGAGGCGGTTTCGCTGTCGTGAATGGCGCGCAGCGCGCGGCCAGTCGGGCTCGCGATGAGATTGATGGCAAGCGCCGTCGCGAGCATCAGCGTCACGCCGGAAATCCAGTACCAGGTGACGGAGCCGCGCGCGACGAAGCCGAACACTTCGAGCCGCGGCACAGGCATACCGTCCGGCCCGCCGGTGAAGCGCGCTTCATTGGTGAAGACCATGGCCATCAACAGTCCCATGCCGAGCGTGGCCACGGCAAGATAATGTCCGCGCAGCCGAAGGATCGGCCGCCCGACGATGAGCGCAATCACACCGGCGGCAATCGCGCCGAGAATGAGCGCGAGCCATGACGGCACACCCAAATGGGTCGGCCCGATCGCGACCGCATAGGCGCCGATGCCGAAAAATCCGGCGTGGCCGAGGCTCACCTGCCCGGCAAAGCCCATGAGCAGATTAAGCCCGAGCACGGCGATGGCGAAAATGTAAACGAGCGCGGCGACTCGCACATAGAAGAGCGAGGGCGCGATCAGCGGCAGCAGCACGACAATCGCGCCGACGATGAGCACGCAAACATAGGGTCTGAACAGCGCACGCAAGGTCATACGCGCTCGACCGTGGCCTTGCCGAACAGGCCGCGTGGCATCACGAACAGGACGCCGAGAATGACGAGGAAGGCGATGGCATCCTTGTACGAGGACGACAGATAGCCGGCGCCGAACGATTCCATCAGCCCGACGATCAGCCCGCCGCAAAGCGCGCCGACCGGATTGCCCATGCCGCCGAGCATCGCGGCGGCGAAGCCTTTCAGTGCCAGCAGCGTGCCGACGTCATAGCTCGTCAGCGTGATCGGGCTGACGAGAATGCCGCCGATGGCGCCGATGGCGGCGGAGAGCGCGAACGACACGCCGATGATGCCGCTCGTGTCGATACCGGCAAGCTGCGCGGCGAGCTTGTTGGCGGCGACCGCGGTGATGCCCTTGCCGAGCATCGTTTTTGTCATCAGGAACCAGAGCACGATGACGATCGCGGCGACGCCGGCAAGCACGATCACGCTTTGCGGCAGCACGGCCGCGCCGGCGACGTTCCAGGGCCGATCGCCCGCAAGCGGTGGCAGCGAATGAAAGCGCTTGTCGAAAATCACCGCCGCGAGCCCGCGCAGGAGCACGGACGCGCCGATGGTGATGACGATGAGCGTCACCGCCGAAGCGCCGCGCGCTGGCTCGATGGCGAGACGGTGCAGCGCGAGGCCGACGATAACCGCCACGATCACGGCAAGAATCGCGGCAAGCGGCAGCGGCACGCCTGCAGCCGTCGCGAATACTGTCACCATGCCGCCGAGCATGACGAATTCGCCCTGCGCGAAATTGATGACGTCGGA
>CAZSAW010000234.1:0-7616 GCA_964604745.1 uncultured Hyphomicrobiales bacterium | reverse complement strand
CCTGCCATTGCGAGTCATTCAGCCAGAAAAGACTCATCGTGCTGTGTCCAACACTCCTCATGTCAGTTAACGCGCAGCCGGCCGGTACAGCAACATGAGTAGATTGCGTATACCGACGCGATTCCGGTTTCTATTTCTGTTGAGTACATAGCGAGTACTATCCGGTTACCATGCCATTTCCACCCAACTACCCGTTGCAGCTAGATTTCTTGGTCTGGAATACTTCTACCCTTATAGGTTGTATTTCTGATATAATACTACCTAACTAGGCGGCAGACAAGTGCGACCATCGGCAGCACCCCCAAGGTCAATCCCGCAACTTGGAGCGAGAAACCAAGATGGCTCAATCCGGACCAGACGCTGTGGTCGCCGAGCGGATTCGTCAGACATTGTTCGTCGCGCTCTTGTCCGACTCGCTCGACGCGGCCGGCTATCGCGACCAGGTATTCTCTCCAGCGATCCGATGTCTCGACGAAGAGCTTGTACTGGTCGGCCGGGCGCGCACCGGCCTTTATCGCGACGTCTATCACGTCGAGCCCGATGAAAATCCATACGAATTGGAAATCGCGCTGATCGATGATCTCAAGTCGGGCGAAGTGCCTGTACTTGCTTGCGGCCAGTCCGGCCGCATCGCACCATGGGGCGGGCTGCTGACGACAGCCTGCATCGCGCGCGGGGCGGTCGGCTGCGTGACCGACGGACTTGTCCGCGATGTGAAAGCCATCCGCCGTTTGAAATTCCCTGTGCATCACGGTGGCATCGGGCCGCTCGACTCGAAAGGACGTGGGGTCATGGCGGCAATTGACGTTCCCGTTGAATGCGGTGGTGTGCGCGTTTGTTCCGGCGATCTCATTGTCGGTGACGCCGACGGCGTTGTTGCGATCCCGCAGTCAGTCGAGCATGAGGTGCTTGAACGCGCTTTCGATCGTGTCGCCAAGGAGAACGAAACCGAAGCTGCGCTGCAGCGCGGCGAAAAGCTCGGCGACGTGTTCAAGCGCATCGGTATTCTCTGAATCGCATGACAGACACGGCTTTGATTGCTGTCGACTGGGGCACCAGCAGCCTGCGCGCTTGGCGCATGAACGCGGCGGGCGACATCCTCGATCGCAAGCGCGACCAGCTCGGCATTCAGAAAGTCGCAAGTGGTGATTTCGCTGCCGCCTTCGATGCGGTCCTCGGCGAGTGGGCGAAAGCCGCACCAGATGCACCGGTGCTGATGTCGGGCATGATCGGCTCGCGGCAGGGCTGGGTTGAAGCGGCATACGCGGAATGTCCTGCCGGCATTGGCGAACTCGCACGCCAGCTTGCTGCGGTGCCGCAGGGCGAACGCATCCGCATCGTTCCCGGCGTATGCATGAAGCCGGCGAACGCCGCACCGGACGTGATGCGCGGGGAGGAGACGCAGATCTTCGGTCTCGATTTGCCGGACGATGCGCTGGTGATCCTGCCGGGTACGCATTCCAAATGGACCTCGCTGCGCGGCGGGCGGATCGACTGGTTCGCAACCTTCATGACCGGCGAGGTCTATGACGTGCTCAAACGACACAGCATCCTTGGCCGCATGATGGAGGATCATCCGGCGGAAGATGTGCCGGGCGGCTTCGCGCCAGGCCTTGGGCAAGCAATGTCGGGCGGGACGGGAACGCTTCAGTCGCTCTTTTCCGTGCGCACGCGCGGGCTGTTCGGTGAGTTGTCACCGCAGGATTCGCCCGGCTATCTCTCCGGCCTGCTCATTGGCAGCGAAATTCGCGAAGCACTCGTCGCCCTGAAACAGCGTGCTTATCGGCCGCTGCAGGCAGTTCTCATCGGTGCGCCGTCGCTGACATCGCTTTATGCTTTTGCGTTGCAGCAGGCGGGAATCGCGACGACCGTTGCCGGAGAGGATTGCTCGGCATACGGATTATTCCGCATCGCACGGATGGCGAAGCTCGTTCAGACGTAACCGGTCGATCCGTCGGGCCGGATCGGCACCTTGCGCTCCCAATGGACGTAGCGGTCCTCGGCCAGGAATTTTTCGTCCATCTCCACGCCCCAGCCCGGCCGGTCGGGACGCAGTTCGAGATAACCGTCCTTCGGCAGATATGGATCGCGCACATAGTCGGCGCCGCCGGTATCGCGCTCTTGCGCGATTGTCTCGCCGCCGCCCTGGAACGCGTAGCCGGGCCCATGCGGCAGCCGGTATTCGAGAATGCGGAAATTGGGCTGCGACGCGCTGAAGTGAACGTTGATCGCCGTCGCAAGCGGCCCCATCGGATTGTGCGGTGCGACCGTGACATAATGCGCCTCGGCAATTGCCGCGATCTTGCGCATTTCAAGCAGGCCGCCGACGCAGCAGATGTCCGGCTGGATGATGTCGGCGCCTTTGGCCTGCAGAAGCCGCAGGAATTCATGGCGGCTGTAGAGTGACTCGCCGGTGGCAAGCGTGCAGGTCAGTCCGGCTTTCAGTTCGCCCCAGGCGTCGAAATTTTCCGGGCGGATCGGCTCCTCGAAGAACAACGGATCGTAGGGCGCCAGCGCGTTGCCGAGCTGGATCGCCTGCGTCACCTCGACGATACGCGCGTGCGCATCGAAGGCAATCTCGTAGTCCGGGCGAACCGCTTCGCGCAATTGCCGGAAATACTCGGCGCTCGTGCGCACAACTTCGCCCCAGCGATGCCGGTGCATGTCGAGACGATAGGGACTGAGCTTGAACGCGGTGATGCCCCATTCGCTTTGCAGCTTGTCCATCTCGTCGCGCGCCTGCGCAGGATCAGGAGCAGTATAGATGCCGGCATAGACGCGCACGCGATCGCGTGCATTGCCACCAAGCAGCATGTAGACCGGAACGCCGAGCGCCTTCGCGGAAATGTCCCACAGGCAATGATCGATCGCCGAAATCGCGGCGAGGCCCAGCGCGCCGGGCGGGAAGCGCGATTGCTGCAGCAGCAACAGGATCAGATATTCGATCCGGCGCGGATCGCGGCCTTTGATGAAGCCGAAGAGATAATCGAGGATCGGCGGCAGCGCCTTGTCGGGCCCGTGATTGTAGCATTCGCCCCAGCCGGTGATGCCGTCGTCGGTATCGATGGCGACGATGACGCGCGGACGATCCTTGTCGCGCGACATGAAGGCGCGCAGCCGCTCGATCTTCATCGTCGCTGCGCCGGTGCTTATTCCGCCGCGACGGCGAGTGCGCCTTCCGGTTCGATTTTGGCGGCGGAGAGCGCTGCCTTCAGCCGCGCAAGCTCGGCGTCGGACAGCTTCATCAGCGGCGGACGCACCACGGCTCGTTTTAGCCGCCCGAGCATCACCAGGCACTCCTTCATGCGGTTATGCATGTCGAGGAAGGGCGGCGCGTAGAACGCCTGCTGAACGGGATAGAGACGGTCATTCACCGCCTGCGCCTTGGCGAGATCCTTGGCCTTGATCGCCTCGAATAGCGCCACCTGCAGATCGGCCACGACGCTGCCGGCGCCGGACAGAAGACCGTTCGCACCCATCGACAGCGAGGCCATTAGCCAGGCGCTATGCGTCGTCAGCAACGTCACCGGGCGTGGCAACGATTGCAGCGTGCGCGTCTGTTTCTCATGCAGCATCGGATCGGCGCACCAATCCTTCACCGCGCGGATGGTGGGCACCTGGTCGAGCAGCTTTATCAGCGTCTCGAATGGATAGCCGAGGCCGGTCGTCGCCGGATACTGGAACAGGATGATGGGAAGATCGGTCGCGTCGGCGATCCGCTTGAAATGCGCGAGCGCCATTTCGGGGCGCAACTGGCCGCCGGCGTTCATCGAATTGGGCGGGAAGACGAGAAGCGCCGATGCACCTTCCTTCTCCGCCATTTTCGCGATACGCGCCGCCTCGATGCTGCCATCGGCATAGACGCCGTTGATCAAGGGCAGCCGCGCGCCTATTGCGGCGAGCGAAAAGGCGAGAATGCGCTGCTGCTCCTCGAAATTGCAGGCATGGACTTCCGACGCATGGCCGTTGACCGTGATCGCCGTGATGCCGCGCGTTCCCGCAACGTGACCGAGATGGCGCCGCGTCTCGGCTTCATCGATCGAGAAATCGTCGTTGAAGGCGAGGAGCGTGGCAGGAATGACGCCGGCGGGTACGAAATCCCGGAAACGACCCATGGCGGATGTCCTTTCGTGGTGTTGCAGAGTCGAACCCATTATCGGAGCCCTCGTTCCCGCGCGCAACCGGCGGGCGGGCGGGCCTGTCATGCGGGCGCCGACCGCGCCGGCAGCACCGCGAGGCCGGAAAGCCCTGCCAGGACCGCCCAATAGACGTAGCGATAGTCCGGCGCGACCCCGACCGGAAAATACGTCAGGACGTAAAAGACCGCAGACCCACACACGCCGATCACGAACGCGCCCTCCGCCGTTTCCCGCCGGCGCAAGGCGAGGCCGGTCAGTGCGATACACAACAGAAGCCACGGCCACGCACGGAACAGGGGGGTTGGATAAAGGACATCGTAGATCGACTTGAATGCAGCGAAAGCGGGTCGGCCGGGGAAGACGGGCTTCGTATAATCCTCGATGTCATGTTGCCACATCGCGAGATTGCGGCCCGTGAGCAGCGTCCACATGAAGGCGCTGCGGTGCTCGAGATAGGCGACCGGATGGTGCAGGATCGCGTCGCGCCAGGCGGCCACAAGTTTCGGCGTGCCGAAGACCTTTTCGGTTTCGAGCCGCGCCATCACGAACTTGCACGGCTCGTGCGTCCAGTAGATGTCCCACAAGGTCGGCTTGTAGCAGCCGTCGGTCACGAGCGCATTTTCCTGCGGCGACCACGTCACCGGGAACTGGTTCTCCTTGGCGAAATGCGAAATGCCGCCGAGATCGAACACCATGATCGAGTGCAGCGGATTTTCGCGCTTGGCATGGAGCGCGCCATAATAGATCAGCGGCACGAGCGCATACATCGCGAGGCCGGCGGGGATGTAGACGAGGATGCTGCGCTTGAAGCGGAACGCATGCGGCCATAGCACGTAGGCAGCGAGAACGGGCGCGGCGAGGACGGCATTCGGCCGCAACAGCACGCCGAATGCGATCAACGCAAGTGCAGCCGCCTGCAACGCCCATTGTCCCTTGCGGCTGTCGGCCGCGCAGAATGCCAGCGCCGCCGCGAGCAGCCAGATATTCGCGAGCAGCACGTCGCGCCAGATCACGCCAAGCAAAGCGAGCGCGGGTGGCGTCAGCGCCAGCACCATCAGCAGAACCGCAAGTGCGAGCGACCGCCGCAGCAAGAGCAACGCGATCAGCGCAAACGCCAGCCAATACGCCGACGTGCTGAGCAGGAACATGCTGCCGGGCCCCGGCGCGATCGGATCGATCACCGACCAGAGCCACGTCATGACCGGCGATTGCCAGTCGCCCACACCGCCCTTGATGTAGAGGTAAACGTATTTGGCATCGTAGGTCATGATGCCGGGATAGAAGATGATCTGCGTCAGGCCGAAGCCGAGCGCCGCAAGCGCGGCGACGATTGCAGTCCCGCGCCAGTCACTGGAGCGCATAGACGTCTCCGGAATTTGCGTCGGCAGAAAGGGCGGCGATCCAGCGCGCCATGTCGTCATTCTTGCGTGGTTGCTCGAAGGCAAAACTCAGGCTCTCACCGAGCACTGCATTGAAACGCGCATAACCAAGAGCGGCGCAACGATCGAGGCAGGCGAGCGCAAGCGCACGCTGGATCGTCGTGAATTCGAACGACAGTGCCTTCGGTGCGCGCGACAAGCCGGCAAGCGCCTCGTCCTCGTAGCCTTCGACGTCGATCTTGATGAATGACGGTATCCCGTGTCGGGCAACGAGCGCATCGAGTGTCGTTACCGGAACGCTGATCGTCTCGCTCCAGACTTGCGTTTCCCAACCCGCCGCGCCGCGTGCGGATTGAATGAAATCGGTCGATGCGGTCGAGACGGTGGGATTGTCGACATTCACCTTCATGTCGAGCGAGCCCTCGCGGCTGCCGACGGCGACAGGCTCGATGGTCACGTTGCGATCGCGGCCATAGAGAAGCCGCAACGTCGTCACCAGGGGCGGCTGAGGTTCGACGGCGACCACCCGCGCGCCGAGGCGGCGGAAGGCTCCCACGCGATCGCCGACATGCGCGCCGATGTCGAAGACAAGGTCGCCAGGCTGGACGAACTGGCGATAGAAATCGTCCATTGCTGCGCGGCGATCCTTGCCGCGATAGTAGATGCGCAGCGAACGGGCGACACCGCGGATCGTTCGGAACGTGCGCAGCATTGGCTGTTTCGCATCACGCCGCGCGCGGCTGCGCGGGCGGGGCGCCGACAAGGTCGAGCGCCGGCAAGGCGAGATCGTAAAGTTCGGCAGGCGGTCTCGTTTCCTCCGGCAGGCGGCCAATACCGACGCGGGCGAGCAGCTGGCCGACACGCGGCAGCGCCGTGATGACGGCGAGCGGGATCGACAGCGCCAATCCAGCCGCAATGAACAACGCATAGGGCAGGGCAGCGGGATGCGTCGCTGCGAGAAGTGCGATCATCGCAAAGCCAAGCATGGTTTGCGGCCACAACGTGCGTGCGGCGAGCGCGAAGGGCACGGCATGATCGTCGCGCGTCTGACCGATCCAGCCGATTTTTTTTCCGAACAGAAGTCCCGCAAGGAAGACGCTGTGGCGGAACCACATGATCGGCATGAGCAGGACGAAGAAGATCGTCTCGACCGCAACGCTCGCGAGAAAACGCGCGAGCCCGCCGAAGGCTTTGCGTGCGCGGGCGCGGGGCAACACATAGAGAATGGTCGCGAGCTTGGGCGACATCCACATCACGAACACGGTCCAGAAAACAGCGATCCCCGCTTCCGGCACGATCAGATCGGCGTCCGGCTCGGCCAAAAACGCGGCCAGCGTGCCGACGACGAGAAGTCCGATCCAGGCCGGCGAGCCGATGAACATCAGGATCGCGAAAGTCAGCTGGTAGCGGCTGACCGGCTTCAGGCCCGGCAGTGTCAGAAAGTGCCAGTATTGCATGTTGCCCTGACACCAGCGCAGATCACGGCGGACGAATTCGATCAATGTCGGCGGGTTTTCCTCCCAGCTCTGATCCTCGCGCGGCAGCACGCGCACCTCGTAGCCGGCGCGGCGCATCAGCGTCGCCTCGATCTGGTCGTGGCTGAGCACGTGGTCGCCGAGCAGACTGCCCTTCGGCAATTCGGGCAATTGGCAATGCGCCATGAACGGCGCGATGCGGATGATCGCATTGTGCCCCCAATAGGGGCCGCAATCGCCCTGCCACCATGCGCTGCCCGTCGTGTAGGAACGCATGCCGAGGCGCATGCCGAACTGGAAGATGCGCGCGAACGCGCTCGTGGATGGAAGGCCGACAACGAGACTCTGCAGAATGCCCAGATTGGGATTGGCCTGCATGACGCGTTCAAGGCGCAGCATGGCGCACGCGCTCATGAAGCTGTCGGTGTCGTGTACGATCGCGAATTGGTGGTTTGCGCCCCAGCGTTCGAAACAATCGCGGATATTGCCGGCCTTGAAGCCGGTATTCACGGTGCGTCGCCGATAGTTGACATCGAGCTTGCCGCCGAATGAGGCGGCGAGCGCGCCGAAATCTTTTTCTTCGGCGGCGGCCACTGCGAGGTCGTCGGTGTCGCTCAACACGT
>CAZSAW010000233.1:0-12453 GCA_964604745.1 uncultured Hyphomicrobiales bacterium | reverse complement strand
CGAGGGCGGCACGATGGTGACGAGCGTGATGTTGTCACGCGTGCGCACCTTGATGCCTTCGGGCAGCTTCACGTCGCTCAAGTGCCGCGAATAATTGATCTCGAGCCCGCTCACATCGACGTCGATGGAGGGCGGGATCTTGTCCGGCGGACACATGACCTCGACCGCGTGGGTCACGATGTTGACCGCGCCGCCGCGCTTCACGCCCGGCGACTGGTCGGCATTGAGCACGTGGACCGGGATGTGGACGCGGATCATCTGGCCTTCGGCGAGGCGAAGGAAATCGACGTGCACCGGCACGTCCTTGACCGGATCGAGCTGGTAGTCGCGCGGAATGACGCGATGCTTCTTGCCGTCGACCACGATGTCGTAAAGCGTGGTCATGAACCGGCCGGCGTAAATCTTCGTGCGCAGATCGGCATGATCGAGCGCGATGCTGAGTGGGGGCTGGCCCGCGCCGTAGATCACGCCCGGCGTGCGGCCTTCACGACGTTCTGCCCGAGCGGCCCCCTTGCCGGCCTTCGGGCGAACCGTCGCCTGCATTTCCTTGACGGTCGCCATAGTGGTTAAGTCCTTGTGTTCGTTTGCCAAATTTTGCTGTGAGACCGCGGCATGCCTCCAGGGGTGCGGATCGCCTTCGGTCGCGCGCGCTTATAGCGGCGAAGGGCCGCAAAGACAAGGAAAGGCAGGGACTTTCGCCCGGCGGAGGCCGGGAATCGCCTAATAGCCGAGCGGAGGCGGGCCCTCGGAGCGAGCGTGCTGGGCGGCGGCTTCCAGCGTCGCCACACGCGCTTTCAACGCCTCGACGTCGT
The DNA here is from genome assembly GCA_964604745.1 of uncultured Hyphomicrobiales bacterium. Classification (GTDB taxonomy): domain Bacteria; phylum Pseudomonadota; class Alphaproteobacteria; order Rhizobiales; family Xanthobacteraceae; genus Pseudorhodoplanes. Next base: position 11,641 of record CAZSAW010000233.1, on the reverse strand, counting down.
CGCGCGAGGCAGCAGTCAGACTCGGATCGGGCCGCGCGTGCTGCGCCGCCTCGATCGCCGTGATCCGGTTCTTCAAAGCGTCGAGGTCATCCCGCGATACCGCCGGGACCGGAACCGGCTCCGCCCGGTTCATCTGCCCCGTTTCGAGCGAGGCCAGCCGCGCCTTCAGCGCTTCGTTCTCCTCGCGCGCAAGGCGGGCCATGTCCTTCACCGCCTCGAATTCCTCGCGCTTGACCAGATCGAGGTCGCGCAGCCAGCGCTCGGCCTGCGACTTGAAAAGCGTGTCGAATTCGCGCCGCACGCCTTGGGCGACACCGGCGGCGTCATTCATCAGCCGCGCGATTTCGTCGAAAAACCGGCCGGTGGTCTGGGTCATCGAAACCATCCCCGAATGAATGTCGTATTGTCTTGCGAAGATATGGCCCGGCTGCGGATATCCCGCAAGCGCGCCCAAGCCTCGGCGATTGTGCTAGGAGGGGGCGAATTGCCTGACGTCGCCGCCGATCGCGCAGACGGCGATTGCCGATCCCACCCGCAAGGCTCCCGCAATGCCGATCCTCTCGGTTCCGTTTCCGAATTTCGATCCGGTGATCTTCACCGTCGGCCCGTTCGCCATCCGCTGGTACGCGCTCGCTTACATCTTCGGCATTCTGATCGGCTGGCTCTATGCCCGTATCCTCATTGGCCGGGACAAATTGTGGGGCGGACGCGCGCCGCTCACCGTCACCGATTACGACGATTTCGTCGTCTGGGTAACGCTCGGCATTATTCTCGGCGGGCGCACCGGCTACGTGCTGTTTTACAACTTCCCGCATTTCGCCGCGCATCCGCTTGAAATCCTGCAATTGTGGAAGGGCGGCATGTCGTTCCACGGCGGATTCTTCGGCTGCGTCGTCGCGGTGATCTTGTTCGCGCGCCGCCGCAAGATTCCGATCCTGTCGCTCGGCGACATCACCTGCGCCGTCGGCCCCATCGGCCTGTTTCTCGGCCGCCTCGCCAATTTCGTGAATGGCGAATTGTGGGGACGGCCGACGGATGTGTCCTGGGGCGTTGTCTTTCCCGGCGGCGGCGATGTCGCGCGCCATCCAAGCCAGCTTTACGAAGCAGGTCTCGAAGGTGTCGCGCTGTTTCTGGTGCTGGCGGTGCTTGTCTATTCCGGCGCGCTGAAGCGTCCGGGCTTGATCGTCGGCGCATTCGCGCTCGGTTACGGCACCGCGCGCGTGATCGGCGAATTTTTCCGCGAGCCGGACGTGCAGCTTGGCTATCTGCTTAACGGCTACACGATGGGAATGCTGCTGTCCTTCCCGCTGATGGTCGTGGGCGTCGCTTTCATTGTCGTTGCGTTATGTCGTCCGCCGCTGCACTCCCATTGACGATGCCCGCGTCGTCGCCGCTCGAAGCCGAGATCCGGCGCATCATCGAAGTCGCCGGGCCGATGCCGGTGGCGCAATACATGTCGCTGTGTCTCACTCATCCCGCGCACGGCTATTACATGTCGCGCAATCCGTTCGGCGGGGCAGGTGATTTCACCACGGCGCCGGAAGTCAGCCAGATGTTCGGCGAACTGATCGGCCTCTGGGCGGCGGCGGTTTTTCGGCTGATGAAATCTCCGCCGCGCCTCACGCTGGTCGAGCTTGGGCCGGGGCGTGGCACCCTGATGCGCGACGCATTGCGCGCGCTGAAGGTCGTGCCGGACTTTCGTCAATCCGTCGATGTGCATCTGGTTGAGATCAGTCCGCGTCTGGAAGAAACGCAGCGCGAGACATTGGCCGACAGCGAAGCACCGATCGCCTGGCATCGCACGCTCGACGATGTGCCGACGGGACCAAGCCTCATCCTTGCCAACGAATTTCTCGATGCGCTGCCGGTCCATCAGGCCGTCAAGCTGCAGGACGGTTGGCATACGCGCGTGGTTGGGCTCGACGCCTCCGGCAATCTGTCGCTCGGCATGACCGCCGAGGCGATTCCGCATTTCGAGCGCACGCTGCCGCCGAATGTCCGCGAGGCCGCGATCGGATCGATCTTCGAGTGGCGCGCCGATACGATCGCGTTCGAGATCGGCCGTCGCGTGCGCAAGCAGGGCGCCGCGTTGTTCATCGATTACGGTCACGCCCGCAGCGAGGTTGGCGATACGTTGCAGGCGGTCGGCGCGCATGCCTTCGCCGATCCGAAATCCGCGCCCGGACTGGTCGATCTGACGGCGCATGTCGATTTTCAGGCGTTCGGTCAGGCGGCGGAATCGATGGGTGTGCGCACGCACGGACCGATTACGCAGGGCGAGTTCCTGCGCCGGCTTGGCATCGAGGCGCGCGCGAGCGCCCTGAAAGCGCGCGCACCCCTCGACAAGGCGCTGGAGGTCGATGCCGCCCTGCGGCGGCTGACACAGGGAGGCCGCACTGGCATGGGCGAATTGTTCAAGGTCATGGCGCTGGGCGATCCGGCGCTCGGTCCGCTGCCCGGTTTCGAGGTCTAGGCAATGACGACGACGGACAATTCGATCGAGGCGCCCGTGCTCGCCGCGCTTCCCGGCATGCGGCACGCCTTCTTCACGCGCACCGGCGGCATTTCCGGCGGGGTCTATGAAAGCCTGAACGGCGGCGTCGGCTCGCGCGACGAAAAGCAACACGTCGCGGAAAATCGCGCGCGCATGGCGCAGGTGCTCGACGTGGCGCCGGAGAATTTTCTCACCGCCTATCAGATCCATTCACCCGACGTGGTCGTGGTTGAGCGTCCGTGGCGTGCGGCAGCGCGGCCGAAAGCCGACGCCATGGTGACGAAGACGCCGCGGCTCGCCATCGGCGTCAGCACCGCCGATTGCGGTCCGGTTTTGTTCGCGGATGCGCAGGCGCGGGTGATCGGAGCGGCGCATGCCGGCTGGCGCGGCGCGCTCGGCGGCGTTCTCGAAACGACGATTGCGGCGATGGAGGATCTCGGCGCCGACCGCAGCAACATCGTCGCCGTGCTCGGCCCCATGATCCGGCAGGACAATTACGAGGTCGGACCGGAATTCATCGAGCAATTTTTGCGCGATGACGAAGGCCACCTGCGCTTCTTCGCCGCCGGCACGCGCGAAGGCCACGCGCAATTCGATCTCGCCGGATTCATCCATGCCCGGCTTGCGCGCGCGGGCCTGCGCGAAATCTCCGATCTCGCGCTTTGCACCTATGCCGATCCTGCCCGCTTCTACAGCTACCGGCGCTCGCAGCACCGCGGCGAACCGGATTATGGGCGGCACATCAACGCGATCGTGCTGAGCGAATAGGCGCGGCGATGGCTCTGCATTTCGGCGCACCGGAATTCGCTGCCCGCAAGCGAAAGCTCCTCGCCGCTCTCGCCGCGCGCAAGCTGGACGGCCTGCTGATGTTTCAGCAGGAATCGATGTACTGGCTCACCGGCTATGACACGTTCGGTTTCTGCTTTTTTCAATGCCTCGTGCTGATGGCCGACGGACGTATCGCACTTCTCACCCGTGCGCCGGATCTGCGCCAGGCGCAGCACACATCCAACATCGAGGACATCCGCATCTGGACGGACGGCAGGAGCGCAAGCCCGGTCGAGCAGTTACGCGCGCTCGTCGCTGATCTCGGCGGCGAGGGCAAGCGGCTCGGCGTCGAATACGAGAGCTATGGGCTCGTCGCATCGAATGGCAGGACGCTCGACGCCGCCTTCGACGGCTTCGCCGAAATGTTGGACGCATCCGACATCGTGACGCGACTGCGCGTGGTGAAATCAGGCGACGAAATCGCCTATGTGCGCAAGGCGGCCGCGCTCGGCGATGCCGCCCATGCCGCAGCGCTCGACACGATCAAGGCGGGCGCCGACGAGGGCGACGTTCTCGCTGCGATGCATGACGCGATCTTCCGCCGGGGCGGCGATTATCCGGCCAATGAATTCATCATCGGTTCGGGGCGCGACGCGCTTCTGTGCCGCTACAAGTCGGGGCGCCGCACGCTCGCCGCGAAAGACCAGATCACGCTCGAATTTGCCGGCGTGTATCGCCACTATCACGCGGCGATGATGGATACCGTCTGCGTCGGCGAGGCGACGCAGCGGCATCGCGCCTATTTCACGGCGGCGCAGGAAGCCTTGACCGCATGCGCCGGCGAGATGCGCAGCGGGCGGACGGCCGGCGACGTGTTCGCCGCGCATGCGCGCGTGTTCGACGCGCACGGATTGTCGGCACACCGCCTCAACGCGTGCGGCTATTCGCTCGGCGCCAAATTCACGCCGTCATGGATGGACTGGCCGATGTTCTATCGCGACAACGACTGGCCGCTGGTGCCGGGCATGGTCATGTTCGCGCACATGATCCTGATGGATTCGGAAAGCGAGACCGCGATGTGTCTCGGCCGTACGTATCTTCTCACCGACGGCGCGGCCGAATGCCTCTCGCGCGCGCCGCTGGCGCTCGCGATCCGCTGACGGCTTTTCATTCGGCGGCGACGCGCGCCGGCGCGGATCGGCTCTGGCGCAGCGCGGCGTTGCGGCCGGCGCGCCGCCCGGAGGTGAAGGCCCAGCCGAGGTGATGCCCATGCCCTTCGAGCAGGAGCCCGCCCTGACCGGCGGAGCCCGCCGCGTAGAGAGCGGGGATGGGCGTGCCGTCCTTCTTCAGCACCTCGTGCTGCTCGTTCACGTTCAGGCCGCCGTCGCCGAGCACCGACCAGCCGCGCACCGGGCCGAGCGCGACGAAATTGCCCGCGCTCATCGCCGGGCGCTCGCCGCGCGGGTAGGCACCCCCATCGCGATTGTAGGCGTCGATCGTCGCCGTGAGATTGCCCGCCGGCATGCCAAGCTCGCGGGCGAGCGCCGCGAGATCGCGCCCCTCGTGGAAGAGATCCGTCCGGTTGCGCCGGTAATCGGGAAGATAGGCATAGGCGACGCCGGGCGCGGTCGAGATGTAATGCGGCCAGCCGGACAGCTTCCGCGCCAGCGTTTCGTCGAACAGCATGTAGGCGATCTTGCCCGGCTGGCGCGCGACCTGCAGATGCGGCCGGTCTGTTTCGTCGCAGAAGCGCTCGCCATTCGCGTTCACGAGAATGGCGCCCTGCTTGAACAGCGCCAGTTCCGGTGCGAGAAACGTCGTCACGAACGAGAGAAGAAACGGCCGCAAAATCCACGATGGCGCATAGTCGATCGCGAATTTCATGATCGAGGCGAGCGCCCGGTTCGGCGGCAGCTTGAGGAAGAGATTCGTTCCCGGCGGCGCGACGAAGCGAAGCTGGCCGTACATCAGGTCGCCGTTGACGATCTCGCCGCCGGCGCGCTCGCCCATCAATTGCCCGTCGCCGGTGCTTGCCGGATTGATCGCATCGACATCGGCGAGATCGGGGACGAAACGCTCTTTCAGGTCGCGGCTGTTGGTGAAGTCGCCGGAGGCGAGGATCACGCCGCGCCGCGCGCGAAACGTCACCGGCGTGCCGCCGATCGTTGCGCGCACGCCCGCCGCCGCCCCGCCTTCCATCACGATGTCGTCTGCGCGAGTGGACGTTGCGATGGTGACGCCCCGGCGCCGCGCCTCGCGTTCCAGATAATAGATGTAGTAGCGCGAGTTCGGCAGAACGTTGTGCATGCGCGGCTTGCGATGCGGCGGCTCCGGCATCGGCCCGAAGAAGCTGACGCCGAGTCCGCTCAGCCACGCCACTGTGTCGGTTGCGTTGTCGACGAGGATGCGGCGGAGCTTGAGGTTGTCGCGCGGCGCAATCTCGGGGTCGGCAAACTTGATGATGTCCTCGAAATGTCCCTGCGGGTCGTCGTCGATGCCGGCCTTCTTCTGCAATTGCGTGCGCGTCGCCGTGAGCGAGCCGATCGACAGCCGCGTCGTGCCGCCGAGGATGTCGTTCTTCTCGAGGAGCACGACGCTCGCGCCCGCTTCCGCAGCGCCGATGGCAGCGGCAAGGCCGCTGCCGCCGCCTCCGACGACGACCACATCGAATTCCGTCGATCCCTGCACGTCACGCTCCCTTGTCACTTTTTGTGATTGCTCTCTTGATAGAGCAGCGCGGGCATCGCGCGAAAGGCGCATTTTCGCGCGCCTGCCACGCATAAACACGCGTATCGCGCCTGATTTCAGTCGCCTGTCTGCGGGTGGACCGAAACGCCATTTCCCGCTAAGCAATCGGCGCGGCCATAAGGGGCGAAGCCCCATCCGGCGCCGCAGGGGATGTGTCGATGGTCAGGGGTGGCGTGCGCAAGTGTGCGCGCACGGAGTACCGGCTTGCGGCCTGGGTGACCGCCGCAATGCTTTGCGTCGCGAGCGCGGGCTGCGCCACGACCGGGACCTCGCTGTCGCTGCAGCCGCAACGCGACATCACCGTCGCCTTTGAATCCATCGATGGTCCGCCACCCGCGATTTTCCGTACCTTCGTGCAGAAGCTCAGCCAGGAAGCGCAGGCGCGCCAGGTGCCGATGGTAACGCGTGAGGGCTTCGCGCCTTATCGCGTGCGCGGCTATCTCGCCGCCGGCATCGAGAAGAAGAAAAAGCGCACCGTGATTTCCTGGGTGTGGGACGTGTACGACGCGCAGCAGCAGCGCACGTTCCGGCTCAGCGGCGAAGAGGTGGCCGGCCTGATCGGCAGCGATGCCTGGGCCTCTGCCGACGACGCCTTGCTCGGCCGCATCGCGCAGAAGGGCATGGGCCAGCTCGCCGATTATGTCCGCGCCCCGGCGCCGGCCGTGGCCGCCCCGGGCGAGGACGCCGCTCCGATGTCCCGCAGCGAGCCGGTCGCCGATGCGGGCCAGCAGGCGATTGCGCTGGCGCCGCGTGAATAAAGAGATATTCGGGGCCCCCGGGGGACAACGATTTCCGGCGTATTGCCAGACTTGGCGCTGCCTTGTTATCAGGGCGCGCCGGAAGACTTCGATGCCGCCACGGCGACATCATGATGCGTAAGGGCGGCAGGAGACGGTGATGGCGGCCAAGAACGGGGCGATCAAGATCGTCGCCGGCAACTCCAATCCCGAGCTCGCCAAGGCGATCGGCGCGTACCTGCAGACCCCATTGACGAAAGCCGTGGTGCGGCGTTTCGCCGACATGGAAGTCTTTGTCGAGATTCAGGAGAACGTGCGCGGCGCCGACGTGTTTGTCGTGCAATCGACGTCCTTTCCCGCCAACGACCATCTGATGGAATTGCTGATCATCATCGATGCGCTTCGGCGCGCTTCGGCGCGGCGCATCACGGCGGTGATTCCGTATTTCGGCTACGCGCGACAGGACCGCAAGGTCGGCGCCCGCACGCCGATCTCGGCCAAGCTCGTCGCCAACCTGATCACGCGCGCCGGCGTCGACCGGGTGATGACGCTCGATCTGCATGCCGGACAGATCCAGGGCTTCTTCGACATTCCGACCGACAATCTCTATGCCTCGCCGGTGATGGTGCGCGACATCCGCGAGCGCTTCGATCTCGGCGCGGTCACGGTCGTCTCGCCGGACGTCGGCGGCGTGGTTCGCGCGCGCGGTCTCGCCAAGCGCATCAACGCGCCGCTGGCGATCATCGACAAGCGCCGCGAACGCGCCGGCGAATCCGAAGTCATGAACGTGATCGGCGAGGTGGACGGCACGACCTGCATTCTGATTGACGACATCGTCGATTCCGGCGGTACGCTGGTGAACGCCGCCGATGCGCTGCTCGAAAAGGGCGCACGCGACGTCTATGCCTATATCAGTCACGGCGTGCTGTCGGGCGGCGCGGTGGCGCGCGTGACCAATTCCAATCTCAAGGAACTGGTGATCACGGATTCGATTCAGGCGACGCAGGCGGTCGATGCTGCGCCGAACATCCGGCTTCTGTCGATCGCTACGCTGATCGGCGAAGCGATCGGCCGCACCGCGTCCGAAGAGTCGGTGTCGAGCCTGTTCGACTGAGCAGCGACGCCATCCCGTCGCGAGTCAAAGTGTCGCGACGGCGCTTGTGGATAGGACGCACGCACTTCTTTTCAGCACCTTTGGACCGCCGAATCCAACAGAGTATAGTCAGTTGGCGAGGTGATTCGCGGCGGCAGAGTCAATGGGCTCGACGCCGGATGCGACATCGATGCGGTTCCCCCGTCGGGGAGTTGGTGGTGTCACCTGCGCGCGCCGGTCGCGCGTGCATTGCGACCTTCCGTGGCGGGTGGAGACTTCATGTCACTGACCGAATTTTCAGACAGCGCGAGGCTCAATCCGCTCGACGTGGTCGAGCGGCTCGCGTGCGGTCATGACTGGACCTTCGAGCGTCTCGGCGAGCACGAGATCAGCATTCTGATCAACGGCCGCTGGTCCGACTATCAGGTGTCGTTCACCTGGATGGATGACATCGAAGCCCTGCATCTCGCTTGCGCCTTCGATCTGAAAGTGCCCGAGCGCCGCCGCGGAGAAGTGCAGCAGCTTGTCTCGCTGGTGAACGAGCAGATGTGGGTTGGGCATTTCGATCTCTGGCCGAAGGACGGCATGGTGATGTTCCGCCACGCGCTGGTCCTCGCCGGCGGCTCCGAAGCCTCGGGCAAGCAATGCGAGTCCGTCCTGTCGACCGCGCTCGACGCGTGCGAGCGCTATTTCCCCGCCTTCCAGTTCGTGCTCTGGGCCGGCAAGCCGGCGCGCGAAGCGCTCGACGCCGCGATGTTCGAGACCTCGGGCGAGGCTTAGGCGGCCCGCGCTTTCTTCTTATTATGTCTTGGAATTCGGCTTGGCCGGACAGCCGTTGGCGAGTTCCCGACGCCCTCGCTTAGAATTGCAGAATTGTGCCACACATAAGCGGGATGGCCGGCGGCAGACCCGGCCATGACAAGCAGGGGCTGTCATGACCTCAGTGCAAGACAACACGCTCAAGGGCATCGGTCCGATCGCCCTGGTCGGCGCCGGCAAGATGGGCTTCGCCATGCTGCAGGGCTGGCTTGCGCTCGGGCTCGATCCGAAGACGGTCATCGTGATCGAGCCGCAGCCGTCTCCCGAGCTCTTGTCCGCCGCACGCCATGGTCTTGTCATCAATCCCGCCGCCGGCTCGGCGAAGAATGTCGCCGCGGTCGTGCTGGCGGTAAAGCCGCAGGTCGCGCCCGATGTGATGCCGCACGCGCAACCGTTCGTCTCCAAAGGCACGCTCGTCGTGTCCGTCATGGCCGGGCGCACGCTCTCTTTTCTGCAAGGTGCATTTCCGGACGCGGCGATCGTGCGCGCGATGCCGAACACGCCTGCCGCCGTGGGGCGCGGCATCACGGTGGGAGTGCCGAACGCGAAAGTGTCCGGCGCGCAGCGCGATCTTGCCGAAGCATTGCTGAAGGCGACGGGCGCGTTCGAATGGGTCGCCGACGAATCTCTGATCGACGCGGTGACAGCGGTGTCGGGATCGGGTCCGGCTTACGTCTTTCTTCTTGTCGAGACCCTGGCGCAGGCGGGCGAGGCGGCAGGCTTGCCGGCCGCCCTCGCACAGACGCTCGCCCGCGCGACTGTCTCCGGCTCCGGCGAATTGCTGCATCGTTCGCCGCTCGACCCGGCGACGCTGCGCAAGAACGTGACCTCTCCTGGCGGGACGACCGCGGCCGCCCTCGACGTGCTGATGGGGGCCGACGGGCTGGAACCGCTCATGCGCAGGGCGGTCGCCGCGGCGGCGAAACGATCTCGCGAGCTCGCGGGTTAAGGGGTCGGGCGGTGCCGCCGGTGCGGCCTCCCGTGCCATGGAAGTGCCAACCTGGCGGCACTAGATTGACAGCATCAACCCTGACCGGGAGGCAGCAATGACCGATCCCTCCATGACGCCCGCCGGCGGTTCGAACCGGGCGAAGATCATCGACGCCTTTCTGATGCTGCTCGGCGAGCGGCCCTTCGAGCGCATCGGCCTGGGCGATATCGCGCGGGAGGCGGGCGTCTCGCTCGCCGACCTGCGCGCCGAATTTTCCTCGGTGATGGCGATCCTCGCCGCTCACATCAAGGAGATCGATCGCAAGGTGCTGTCGGGGGGAGATACCGACATGGCGGAGGAAGGCCCGCGCGAACGCCTGTTCGATGTGCTGATGCGCCGGCTGGAAGCGCTCGCGCCGCACAAGGCAGCGGTGCGCTCGCTCCTGCGTTCGAGCGCGCGCAATCCCGGTCTTGCCTTTGCGCTCAACGGCATGGGCGTGCGTTCGCAGCAATGGATGATGACGGCGGCCGACATCAATGCGCATGGGCCGAAGGGAGCGATCCGCGCGCAGGGTCTCGCGCTTCTGTTCGCGCGCGTCCTGTGCGTCTTTATCGACGACGAGGACCCGGGACTTGCCCGCACCATGGCGGCGCTCGACCGCGAATTGTCGCGTGGCGAACGCTGGGTCGGCTTTCTCGACGATCTGTTTTGCATTCCGGAAGCGCTCTGTTCCGGACGGCGCTGGCGCGCGCGGCGACGCCCGCGTCCGGAGGACGAGACGATCGCGGCCTAGCTCACACCGGCACGCGCAAGGTGGCGCGCAGGCCTCCGAGCGGCGAATCGCCAAGCATGATGTCGCCGCCATGCGAACGCGCGATGTCGCGCGCGATGGCGAGGCCAAGCCCGGTGCCGCCCTTGTCCTGATTGCGCGCATGGTCGAGCCGCAGGAACGGCTTGAACACATCGTCGCGCTTGTCGGGCGGGATGCCGGGGCCGTTGTCGTCGATGGTGACGGTGAGCCAGCGATGATCGCGCTGTCCCGTGATGGCGATGGATGAGGCAAAGCGCGCCGCATTCGAGACGAGATTGCCGAGACAGCGCTTGAGCGCGGCGGGCTTCACCGTGACGATCGGCTGGCCGTGGAATTCGACCGTCGCGCGGTGGCCGTTGCGTTCGGCATCGCTCTTGAGTTCCTGCAGGAACGCGGCCATGTCGGTCGGCGCCGATTGCTCGCCCATGTCGCCGCGCGCAAATGCGAGATAGGCTTCGAGCATCCGCCCCATCTCGTCGACGTCCTTCTTCATCGCCTCGATTTCCGGGCTGTCGCCGATCAGCGCCAGTTCGAGCTTGAAGCGCGTGAGGATCGTGCGCAGGTCGTGCGACACGCCGGCGAGCATCGCCGTGCGCTGCTCGATCGCGCGCTCGATACGCGTCTTCATTTCCATGAAGGCGATGGCGGCGCGCCGCACCTCGCGCGCGCCGCGCGGCTTGAAATTGGCCATGTCGCGGCCCTTGCCGAAGGCTTCGGCGGCGTCGGCAAGCCGCAGGATGGGCCGGATCTGGTTGCGCAGGAACAGGATCGCGACAGTGATCAGGACGATCGAGGTGCCGACCATCCAGAGGAGGAAAATCTCCGAATTGGAGACGTAAGCCGCGCTGCGCGGGGCGAAGACGCGCATCACGGCGTTGTCGAGCTGGATGCGGATTTCGACGAGTGCCGAACGGCCGACCGTGTCGATCCAGAACGGCCGCTTGATCTGCTTGCGCAATTCGATCGACAGCGCCTGATCGAGCAGCGAGAAGAACGGCTTCGGGCCGGGCGGGGGCATTTCGGTGGCGGGAAGGAAGTCGACGACGAGGCCAAGCCGCTCCTGCGCGATGCGGCGGATATTGCTGCGGTCGCCGTCCTGCGGATAGGTGCGGTAGATGTCGACGAGGGCGGAGATGTCGGCGACGACGCCGGCCGAGAGCCGCTGCGTAACGACGTTCCAGTGCCGCTCCATGAACACGAAGGCAATGACCGATTGCAGGACCACCATCGGCGCGATGAT
>CAZSAW010000232.1:0-25282 GCA_964604745.1 uncultured Hyphomicrobiales bacterium | reverse complement strand
GTCCGCTCGAGCGGAACTCGAGCCGTGCCTCGCCCCCGTCGGCCGCAAGGGTCTTGATCAGCCGCGAGCCGAAGCCGCGCCGCGTCGGCGGTGTGACGGGCGGCCCGCCCGATTCCTCCCAGGAGATGCGCAGGCGGCCCGCGCTTTCGCCGGCTGCGACCAGTTCGGCCGAGACGCGGACGCGGCCGGTGGTATTCGACAATGCGCCGTATTTCGCCGCGTTCGTTGCAAGCTCATGCAGCGCCATCACCAGCGAAACGGCCGTGTTCGGTCCGACGCGAATGTCGTGGGGGATGTCGAGATCGTAGCGACAGGTTTCGCCCTCGGCATAGGGATTGAGGACGCGCTGCACGATGACGCGGACGGGCGCGTTTTCCCAGTTGCTGTCGGTCAGCAGGCTGTGCGCCTCCGACAGAGCCATGATGCGGGCCTCGAAGCCCGCGCGGAAGCTCGCCGCCGAGTCGCTGTGGCGCAGAGTCTGGCCAGCGATCGATTGTACGATGGCGAGCGTGTTGCGCACGCGGTGATTGAGTTCGGCGAGAAGAAGCCGCTGATGCTCCTCGACGCGCTTGCGCTCGGCGATCTCGACCTGGGCAGAATGCAGAAGCCGCGCATTGTCGATGGCGATAGCGGCCTGTGCCGCGATCCCGGCGACCAGGCGTTCGGCGCGCTCAGTGAAGATGCCAGGCTTTTCATGACCGAAGAACAGCCCGCCGAGCACTTCGCCCGAGCGCGCGATCACCGGAACAGCGAGATAGCTCACGACCGGCAGATGGCCCTTGGGCATGCCGAAATGCGGATCGTTCTTGCCGTAGCGCGGATCCTTGCGGATGTCGTCCGACCGGACAATACCGGTGCCGCTGAAGGTTGGGGCGAACACCTCGGTGTTGCGCGGCATCGGGAATTTGGAGAAGGCTTCGCGCGGCACGCCTGAAATCGTGTAGAGCGTGTAGCTCTCGCCGTTGTCGTTCACGACATTGTAGAAGAACGCGCCGAACTGCGCTCCGGAAAGCTCGGTTGCGGCATCCGTGGCCGTCTGCACGATTCCTTCGAGGTCGAGATTTCCCGCGAGCGCAATGCCGATGCGGTTGAGCGTCTCCAGCGTGCGCGTCTCTTCAAGCAGTGACTGCTCGGTCAGCTTGCGGTCGGTGATGTCGAGGGAGATGCCCGCCATCCGCAGCGGCGCGCCGCCATCGTCATAGACGGCCTGACCGCGCACGCGCAGCCAGTGGATGCTGCCATCGGGCCAGATCACGCGATAGTCGATGTCGAGTTGCCCGGCAGTGGCGATGGCTTTGCCGACGGCGGCCTCATGCGCCTCGCGGTCGCGCGGATCGATGGAGGCGAGGAGGGTGTCGTAGCTGAATTCCTCACTCGGGCGCCGGCCCCAATTGGCCTTGTAGATGTCCGAGGCGAAGAGAGCCTTGTTGGTCAGATCCAGTTCCCAATAGCCGAGATGTCCCGCCTTGAGGGCGAAACTCAGCCGCGCCTCCATGGCGCGCATCAAGGTCGTCAGGTCTTCGCCCGGCCCAAGCGAAGAAGGAAAAGATTGGACTGTTCTACGATTTGCGGCCGTCAAGAGGTATCTCCCCGGGTGCGGAACGCCGGTCTTCCCGTTTGGTTCCGGGGCTGGAGGCGATCAGCGCGCCACGCGCGCAGGAAGGTTAACACCGACTGGTTCCGCAAGGAGACCGGCATTACATTCCGGTGGAACGAGGCATCACTTGGGCCACACGCAGACCAAAGCCGACGACCGCATGGAATTCCTGCTGACGCTGCGGCGGCGCGGCATCGGCGACGCCGACGTGTTGCGGGCGATGGACGAGGTCCCGCGCGAGCAATTCGTGGGCGGGGGGTTCGTGGAGGCGGCCTATGCCGATCAGGCGCTGCCAATTCCCTGCGGCCAGACCATCAGCCAGCCCTACGTCGTCGCCTACATGACCGAGCAGCTCGAGGTCGGACCAGAGCATCGCGTGCTCGAAATCGGCACGGGCTCGGGCTATCAGGCCGCGGTTCTGTCCCACTTGGCGCGCGAGGTCGTGAGCGTCGAGCGTTATCGCACGCTTGCCGAAGGGGCGCGCCATCGGCTCTCGGCTCTCGGCATCCGTAACGTCGAGGTCCTGGTTGGCGATGGACTTTCAGGCGCGCCTGACCACGCGCCCTTCGACCGGATCATCGTCACCGCCGCCGCCGAGGAAATTCCGCCGGCTCTGGTCGACCAGCTCGCGCCTGACGGGATCATGGTTCTGCCGCTGGGCCCGCATGCGGGGCCGCAGGAGCTCGTCAAGCTGAGAAAGACCGGTGAAGGTCTTGCCCGCGAGGACCTCATCCCGGTGCGGTTCGTGCCGCTTCTGCCGGGGCGGGCGCAGGAGCTGTAGGCGTCTCCGGAGCCCGTGCCCCGTCGTTAACGATTAAAGATTCACTTCGCTTAAAACCTTATTTACTCGCGCGGTGTTTAACTCCGCCCCCTGTATTGTCGCGTTCCGCGTGAGTAGCACATGCGCATCCTCGTCGGGCCTATTCGCTCGCCTGCATGGTTTCGGCTGGCGACATCCGCCGCCATTCTCACTCTTGTCGCCGCTTGCAGCGCAGAAACGAGCCGGTTCAACGAAAATCCGTTCTCGAATCCGTTTGCGTCGCGATCCGCGCCTGCGCAGGACGTGACCGGATCGGTGCCTGCCGCTCGTCCGGCGCCGACGTCGCAGATTGAATCGCGGCCCTTGCCTCCACAGGCGGCCGCCTTGCCGCCTCCGCCAAGGCCGACCGGAGGCGTTGCATCCGGTGCCGGCGGCATGGCGTCGTACCAGCCGCGCAACGAAGCCAGCGCGTCCTATCAGCCCCAATACCACACGGCCTCGCAGCCCTATCAGCCGCAAGCTGCAGCGCAGCCGGTGCCGAGCAATCCGCCGCCGGTGGTGACGAGTTCGGGCGGCTGGAACTGGGATGGCGGCACGGCCGTGACCGTCGGCCCGAATGAGACGATCGATGCCGTCGCCAATCGCTACGGCGTTCCGGCAAATGCGATCGCGCAGGCCAATGGTCTTGGGCCCAACGCGCCGATCTATCCCGGCCAGCGGCTGGTCATCCCGCGCTACAACTATGCAGGCACGCACACGGCGAGTGCCACTCCGGCCGCGGCCCCCCGCATGGCCGCGCCCGCGCCTCAGCCCGTTAGCTACACTCCAGTCCAACGGCCCGCGCCCACGCCTGCGCCGCACAACGGCAAAGTCCACATCGTCGGACCGGGCGAGACATTGACGAAGATCGCCAGAATGTATGGCAAGTCGCTCAATGAGGTCGCCGCCGCCAATAACATCGCGCCATACAAGATGGTGCGCATGGGCGACCGCATCGTCATTCCTGGTGTGCGTGCTGCCACTCCCGCAGCGGCGCCGGCGCCCGCGACTCCGCACTACACACCGCAGCCGCAGCGCATGGTCTCGGCCGAGCCAGCCAACAGCGCGCGCATGGTCACGCCGGCGCAAGAGAAGGTCGAGCCTGAGGCGACGGCCGACACAAAAGGCGATTCAGCGCAAGGCTTCCGCTGGCCGGTGCGCGGCCGCGTGATCGCCGGATTCGGCCCGAAGCCGACCGGCCAACAGAATGATGGCATCAACGTCGCCGTACCGGAAGGCACACCCGTGAAGGCGGCGGAGGATGGCGTCGTCGCCTATGCCGGGAATGAATTGAAAGGCTACGGCAATCTTGTGCTCGTGCGTCATAGCAATGGCTACGTGACGGCGTACGCGCATGCGAGTGAATTACTCGTCAAACGCGGCGACAGCGTCAAGCGCGGGCAGGTGATCGCGAAGTCCGGTCAGACTGGCAACGTGAATTCGCCGCAGCTGCACTTCGAGGTCCGCAAGGGCGCGTCGCCCGTCGACCCGATGCAATTTCTCACCGGCGCCACCTGAGGCGCCGGCGCAATCTCATGCCTTGCGCTTGTCGAGCCTGACGGCTTTCCGGCCGGCGAGATCTTGTACGTATTGCCAGGCGACTCGTCCCGAGCGGGAGCCGCGCGTCGTCGCCCATTCGAGCGCTTCGCGCCGGAGATCTTCGGCCGCAATTGGAATGCGGAAGTGGGACACGTATCCCTGGACCATCGCGAGGAATTCGTCCTGGCTGCAGCGGTGGAAGCCAAGCCACAGGCCGAAGCGGTCCGATAGCGACACCTTCTCTTCTACCGCTTCGCTCGGGTTGATCGCGGTGGAGCGTTCGTTCTCCATCATGTCGCGCGACATGAGGTGCCTGCGGTTCGACGTCGCGTAGAGGATGACGTTTTCAGGCCGGCCTTCGATGCCGCCTTCCAGCACCGCCTTGAGCGACTTGTACGATGTGTCATCCCCGTCGAACGAAAGATCGTCACAGAAGACGATGAAGCGATAGGGCGCCTCGCGCAGGCGGGACATCAGCAACGGCAGGCTCTCGATATCCTCACGATGAATTTCGATCAGCTAGAGCAGGCCGGGCTTGTCGAGGTCGGCATTGACCGTCGCATGCACCGCCTTCACGAGTGATGACTTGCCCATGCCGCGCGCGCCCCAGAGCAGCGCGTTGTTCGCCGGCAGTCCCTTGGCGAAGCGCTCAGTGTTTTCCATGAGCGTGTCGCGCATGCGGTCGATGCCCTTGAGCAGGGACATCTCGACCCGATTGACGCGTGGCACTGGCACGAGCCTCGCCCCTTCGGCCTGCCAAATAAAGGCGTCGGCTGCGGCAAGATCGCCCGCAGAGGCTGTGGCAGGGGTGAGGCGTTCGAGTGCCTCGGCAATCCGCTTCAGCAATGTGCCGTCGGGACTTGCCGGGCCGGCCGATCGCGGCCGCGCCAGGGAACGGCCTTTGGCGCGGGACTTTGACCTTGGCATCAGAGGCTTTCTCCAGAAATCGAGCGCTCACTTAGCGGGGTCGCGGCACCCCCGCAACAGGCGGGTTTGAGGGCTATTTTCGGGGCGGGGAGCATTTGCCGCAGCGCGCCGCGTAACGTTGCAATTGGGCGCGCGGCCGCTATAGTCCGCGCCGATTTCGGACGCGAAAACGGGGTCTTGGACCAGCGCGCCGAACCTACCGAAAAGGACGGTCGATGCTGATCACACCCGCTTTCGCGCAAGGCTCCCCGTTTGGCGGCGGCGACAATATGCTGGTGTCGCTCCTGCCATTCGTCCTGATTTTCGTGATCATGTATTTCCTGATCCTGCGGCCGCAGCAAAAGCGGGTGAAGCAGCATCAGGAAATGGTCAAGAATCTGCGGCGCGGCGACACCGTCATTACGTCGGGCGGATTGATCGGGAAGGTGACGAAAGTGGTCGACGACGAGCAGATCGAGGTCGAACTTGCGGACGACCTTCGCGTGCGCCAGATGCGTTCCATGATCGCCGAAGTGCGTGCCAAGGGCGAGCCGGTCAAGGATGACGGCGCGTCGGGCTGACGGCGTCGGACGCGTCAGGCGCAATAACGGTTCGGTAGGATGCTCTATTTCTCGCGATGGAAGGTGGTGGCGATTCTGGGCACCGTGCTGCTGGTGTGCCTGTGCGCGGTGCCGAATTTCTTCCCTGACAAGGTCGTGCAGAGCTGGCCCAAATGGGCGCAGCGGCATCTCGTCCTGGGGCTCGACCTGCAGGGCGGCTCGCACATCCTGCTCGAAGTCGACACCAATGCCGTGCGCAAGGAAAAGCTCGAGGCGCTGCGCGACGACGTTCGGCGCGTCGTGCGCGACAATCGGCTGGGCAGCGCGGCAGCGGCGACGGTACGCGGCAACAGTGTCGAGTTTCGCATCCGCGAGGGGGTCGATCCGCAGCTGGCTCTGACAAAATTCCGTGACCTCTCGCAGCCGCTGGGCGGCTTTCTCGGCTCGACCGGCCAGCGCACGGTGGATGTGGAGGACGCCGGCAACGGTCTCTTCCGCCTGACCGTGACCGAGCCGGCGTTGATCGAACGCATCCGCCAGTCGGTCGATCAGTCGATCCAGATCGTGGAGCGACGCGTGAACGAGCTCGGTACCGTCGAGCCGTCGATCCAGCGCCAGGGCCTCGACCGCATTCTTGTGCAGGTACCGGGTTTGCAGGATCCGTCCCGACTGAAGGAACTGCTCGGCAAGACCGCCAAGCTCACCTTCCGTATGGTCGATACGTCGATGACTCCGGAACAGGCGCAGCAGGCAGGCCGCGTTCCGCCGGAATCGGAAATTCTGTATGGTACGCGTGCAGATAATCGCCAGCCGTACCTCATCGAAAAGCGCGTCGTGGTGTCTGGTGAGGATCTGACGGATGCGCAGCCGGGCTTCGATCAGCGAACCAGTGAGCCGATCGTCACTTTCCGCTTCAACAGCAATGGCGCGCGCCGTTTCGCGCAGGCGACGCAAGAGAATGTGGGGCGGCCCTTTGCCATCGTGCTCGACAACGAGGTGATTTCGGCGCCGGTCATTCGCGAGCCGATCCTCGGCGGCTCAGGCCAGATTTCCGGCAGCTTCACGGTGCAGAGCGCGAACGACCTCGCGATTCTTCTGCGCGCCGGCGCGCTGCCGGCGCCGCTGACGATTATCGAAGAGCGCACCGTCGGTCCTGGTCTTGGCCAGGATTCGATCGAGCGCGGCAAGTTGGCATCCTATGTCGGCTCGGTTCTGGTCGTGGTTTTCATGTTCGCGACTTACGGCCTGTTCGGTCTGTTCGCGAACATCGCGGTGGCGATCAACGTGGCGATGATCTTCGGCATCCTGTCGTTGCTCAACGCGACGCTGACGTTGCCCGGTATCGCCGGCATCGTGCTGACTGTCGGCATTGCGGTCGATTCGAACGTGCTGATCTACGAGCGCATCCGCGAGGAAGTGCGCGCAGGCCGCACGCCGATCATGGCGATCGACGCGGGCTTCTCGCGCGCGCTCGCCACCATTCTAGACTCCAACATCACGACGTTCATTGCCGCGGCAGTGCTTTTCTATATCGGCACCGGCCCGGTGCGCGGCTTTGCCATCACGCTCGGCATAGGCATCCTCACGACCGTCTTCACCGCCTTCACGTTGACGCGCCTGATCGTCGCGACGTGGGTGCGCTGGAAGCGCCCGCAACGCGTCCCGATCTGACCACGAACATTCGGACATCCTCGTGCGCCTTCTTCGCATCGTCCCCGACGACACAAAATTCGACTTCATGCGCTTCCGGCGCGTGAGCTTTCCCATCTCGGCGCTGTTGTCCATTTTCGCGATTTCGCTCTATTTCTTTCACGGCCTGAACTTCGGCATCGACTTTGTCGGCGGCACGCTGATGGAAGTGCAGTCAAAGACGGGGCCGGCCGATCTCGCCAAGATGCGTTCGACGCTGGCGGGCCTCAATCTCGGCGAAGTGCAATTGCAGCAATTCGGTTCGCCGACCGAAGTGCTCATCCGTGTGCCGCAACAGGCGGGCGGCGAGACGGCGCAGCAGGACGCGGTCGCCAAGGTGCGCGGCGCGCTGGGCGATGAGGTGGATTACCGGCGCGTCGAGGTGGTTGGTCCGCGCGTGTCGACCGAACTGCTCGCCTACGGCACGATCGGTCTCGGTCTCGCGATCCTCTCGATTCTCGTCTATTTGTGGTTCCGGTTCGAGTGGCAATTCGCGCTCGGCGCGATGATTGCCAACGTGCATGACCTTGTGCTGACGATCGGATTCATGTCGTTGACACAGGTCGATTTCGACCTGACGTCGATCGCGGCGCTTCTGACCATTCTCGGCTACTCGCTCAATGATACCGTCGTTATCTACGATCGTATCCGCGAGATGCTGCGGCGGTACAAGAAGATGCCGATGGCCGACCTGCTCAACGTCTCGGTCAATTCGACCCTGTCGCGTTCGGTCATCACGCACGTCACGGTGTCACTGGCTTTGCTCGCGCTGCTGCTTTTCGGTGGCCGGGCGATCCATTCCTTCACGGCGACGATGATGTTCGGCGTGGTGCTGGTCGGCACCTATACGTCGGTCTTCATCGCTGCACCGATCCTGATTTATCTCGGTGTCGGTACCGGCCGCGATTCGCTCTCGGCGCCGGACAAGTCTTAAGCCATCAATGGCATCTGCCGGAGCGGACGCGCCGCACCTGCCGCAACGAGCTGCAATCGAGTCCTACGGCAACGGCGGATTTCGCTTCGGCGGCATGTCGCATCGCGGGTCGCTGCTCTGCCTGCCAAGCGGCATCTGGGCGTGGCCGGTGCGCGATGCAAGCGAAATCAACGAGGACCGCCTGCAGAGGGTCTTTGCCGAGGCGGCGGCGATCCGCTATTTCCTGCTTGGAACGGGGAGCGCACCGTGGGACATGCCGATGCCGCTCCGCTGGCGATTTCGCGATGCCGGCATCACCGTCGAAGTGATGCGGACCGCGCACGCCGCGAACACGTACAATATTCTGTTTGAAGAAGCGCGCGAGGTTGCCGCGGCGCTGATTGCAGTCGCATGAATGCGAAGTGCACGCCATGACGAGCGAGCTCGAATATTGCGCGAGCGTTGTTCAGGAGAGCGACAAGGACCGTTTCATCGCATCCTTGTTCGCGCCCGCGCAATATCGGGGGGCGTTGTACGCGCTCTATGCCTTCGATATCGAGACGAGCCGCATTGGTGCTCTTGTGAGTGAGCCCCTGGCCGGAGAGGTGCGCCTGCAATGGTGGCACGACGCGATCGCTGGGACGGGCACGGCTGCGGGAAGCTCTATCGCAACCGCGCTCCTGTCTGTTATCGACGATTATCGGCTTCCCGCCGATCTGCTGACAGGTTTCCTCGACGCGCGGCGGTTCGATGTCTATCGCGAACCGATGTCGACGCCGAAGGAGTTGCGGCGCTACGCGGCCGCGACGGCCGGTGCGATTTACGCGCTCGCGGCGCGCATCCTGGGTGCGGAAGACGATCTTGCCGCTGTCGCGGACGCTGCAGCCCTGGTCACCACCACGGCGACTGTCCTTCAATCTCTGCCGCGTGATGCCTCGCAGGGACGCATCTATGTTCCGGCGGAGTTGCTTGCTGCGCACGGCGGGAGCGTCGCTCAGCTTCTTGCCGGAGAACAAAGCGCCGGCATCAATGCGGCGCTATCGCAAATGGGCCGGGAAGCTCTCGCAGAGATCGAGATTGTCCGCGCGTCCTTGATGCGGATAAGCGAAACGCTTCACCCCGCCTTTCTGCCTCTCGCCGTGGCGCAGCGTCTGCTTTTGAGGATGGAGAAGCGCTGCAGCGATCCATTTTCGCCCGGAGAGCTTCCGCAATGGCGCCGGCAATGGATTCTCTGGCGCGCAGCGCGTGATTTGCCCAAGGCATTGGCCGCTTGACTACTCGGCGGCCGCGCGCACGTCCGCAGCGATCCAGCGCTCAAGATCGTCGAGTGCGCGTGTTGTCAGCGCCCGCCGCTTGGCGATGGTCTTGGCGGTGCCGCGCAGCCGTTCGCCGTCCGGTCCCTTGCTCGGGGTTGTCTCGAGCGGTGGAAAAAGTCCGAAATTGATGTTCATGGGTTGGAACGAGCGGGGGCCAGCATCGATCGTCACTACGTGTCCGCCCGTGATGTGACCAATCAGTGCGCCGTGCGCGGTCGTTGGCGGCGGCAGGGTAAGCGTCTCGCCGAGTCTTTCAGCGGCAGCGAAGCGTCCGGCCAGTCCGCCGATTGCCGCAGATTCCACATAACCTTCGCAGCCCGTAATCTGCCCGGCAAACCGCAGGCGCGGCATCGCCTTGAGACGGAGTGTGGCGTCGAGCAGCGCCGGCGAATTGAGAAAGGTGTTGCGATGCAGCCCGCCAAGGCGCGCAAATTCCGCGCGCTCAAGACCGGGAATCATGCGGAAGAGGCGTACCTGTTCGCCGTGCTTCAGCTTGGTCTGGAAGCCAACCATGTTGAACAGCGTGCCGAGGCGGTTGTCCTGCCGCAATTGTACGATGGCGTAGGCCTTCTGCGTCGGATTGTGCGAATTAGTCAGGCCGAAGGGCTTCAGCGGCCCGTGGCGTAACGTCTCCCGTCCGCGCTCGGCCATGACCTCGATCGGCAGGCAACCGTCGAAATAGGGCGTGTCACTTTCCCATTCCCGGAAGTCGACTTTCTCCGCTGCGAGCAGCGCATCCACGAAGGCCTCGTATTGTGGGCGATCGAGGGGACAATTGATGTAATCGGCGCCGGTGCCGCCTGGCCCGCTTTTGTCGTAGCGCGACTGGAACCACGCGATGTCGAAATCGATCGAGTCGCGATGAACGATGGGCGCGATGGCATCGAAAAAGGCGAGGGCATCTGCACCGCTCAGCGTGCGGATCGCATCGGCCAGCGCAGGCGACGTGAGCGGACCGGTCGCAACGACGACGCTGTCCCATTCGGCCGGCGGCAGTCCTGCAATTTCGCCGCGGTCGATGGTGATGAGCGGGTGGCGGCGCAGCGCGTCTTCAACGGCGGCGGAAAATTCGACGCGGTCGACGGCGAGCGCTCCACCCGCAGGCACCTGATTGGCGTCGGCCGCACGCATGATCAGCGAACCGAGCCGGCGCATCTCTTCGTGCAGCAGACCGACGGCGTTGGTTTCGCGATCGTCGGAACGGAACGAGTTCGAGCAGACGAGCTCGGCGAGACTGTCCGTCTTGTGTGCGGGCGTCGCGCGCAGCGGCCGCATCTCGTGGACAACGACAGGGACGCCGCGCGCGGCAATCTGCCACGCTGCTTCCGACCCTGCGAGGCCGCCTCCGATGACGTGAATGGGCTGCATGTCTGTTCTGGTCCGCCAAGTCATGCTAGGAGTCAACCCGACAATCACTGCATCAGTTCGCGAGCGGCGGAGCGTTCTGTGGTCGTGCGATTGTTGTCCTTCGTAATCTTCCTGTTGCTTGCGTGCGCGCCCGCTCGTGCGGCGGATGCGGTCCATCCCGATGTCGTCTCCGCGCTGGAAAAATGGTCGCTGCCAGTTCCTTCGACGGCAGTCATCATCGTGTGCCACGGCTACGGTTGCCTCTACCGCACCGAGGTTGGCCTTTCTCGCGCCGATCACGCAAAATTCGCGCAGCTTCTGGCCGGCAGTCCGACACCGGAGGCCGAGCGCAAGGCAATCGGCCATCTGGAGGCTTGGTATGAGAAACGCGTTGCGCCTCATTCCGGAACGGCACACGCAAAGGCGCGAGCGGGCGGCGGGCTGAATGTGGGCGGCGATCCGTCGCAATTCGATTGCATCGACACGACCGCTAATACGACAGCGCTACTAATCGTGCTCAGCAAGCTCGGCCTATTGAAACACCATACCGTCTCCACGCCAATCTCGCGGATGCTGACCGGCGGCGGACCGCATTTCACTGCGGTGATCCAGCAGAAAGGAACGGACCGGCGCTACACGGTCGATCCCTGGCCGCACGACAATGGCCAGTATCCGGACATCATGGACGTCGAGAAATGGCTCGACGGCGGCTAGCCGTTTGAGGTGTCAAAATGAAAACGCCCGCACGAGGCGGGCGTTTTCATGGTTTGGCTTTTGCCGGACGCTTAGTGAGCGTTGTCCCAGGCGACGCGGGGGATATCGGTGCGCGAAATGCCGATGTCCGCGAGCTCGCGGTCTCCGAGGCGGGACAGCTCTCGCACGCTGACGTCATAATGATACCAGCGCCGGATGAGACGCAGGAGATTGGAGAGAAACATGGCCTATCCTTCTGATTAAACAGGAGATTCAAGAGCGAATCTGAATCAGAAGATAGCGATGGCGCGTGCAATGCAAAAGAATTTTTGTTGCGATGCAGCGTTGCGGGAAGCGCATGGCAAAGTCAAAAATTGTTAATTGTTCTCAAGAAGAAGCTCGCGCGAGCGCCTAAAATGACATCGCCCGTAGGCGCTAAGCCCTGCAAATTTGCGGTACCTCGGTGGGTCAAAGGGGTAATGCCGCTATCAGATCTCAGGACGGTCAGCGTGTGCGAAGGCGCTCGATGAGTTCGGCCGTGGGGTAGGAATCCGCCGGCACGCCCAGTTTCATCTGGACCTGCTTCACGGCGGCGCGGGTGCCAAGCCCGAGCTTGCCGTCTACTTTGCCGATGTCATAGCCGCGCGCGGTCAGGAGTTTCTGCAATTCGAAAACCTGCTGCGCCGACAACGTCGGAATGGCGGCGGCGCCGCGGTGGACGGGCGGCGCGCCGTTGATCCGATTGGCCAAGTACGCCGACGTCGTCGAATAGACGAGGGACTGGTTCCACTTCAGGTACACCTGAAAATTGTCGTAGGCGAGAAACGCCGGGCCAAGCCGCCCCATCGGCAGGAGCAGCGAAGCCGGAAGGGCATCGTTGGGCAAAGCGCGGCCGTCCGCGAAAGTAACGCCCCATTGCGCCCATTTCGAGCGCGGGTGCTGAATTGACAGATCCGCCTGATCCCATGGCAATTGGGCAGGGACGCGAACCTCCTGCAGCCAAGGTTGCCCACGTTTCCAGCCGAGCTCCGCCATAAAATGACCGGCGGAGCCGAGGGCATCGGTCGCGCTATGCAGCAGATCGCGCCGGCCATTGCCGTCAAAGTCGACGGCATATTCCAGATAATGAGAGGGCAGGAATTGGAATTGGCCAAGCTCTCCTGCCCAGGGGCCGACCATTTCCTCGGGCCGCAGGTCGCCTCGCTCGACGATTTTCAGAGCGGCTAGGAGTTGCGTGCGGAATAGGTCCGACCGCCGGCAATCGTAGGCAAGCGAAAGGACAGAGCGAATGGTGGGCAGGTTGCCGATATTCGCGCCGAAGTCGGTTTCGAGACCCCAGAACGCGACGATGACAGCGGCCGGCACGCCGTATTCTTTCTCGATCCGCGCGAATGTCGCCGCATGCTGCTTGATGAGGGCGTTGCCTTTCTGAATGCGATAGCCGGCGGCCATGCGATCGGAGAATTGCAGGAAGCTTTGTGCGAAGACGCCTTGTCCCCGGTCCTTGTTGACGATGCTCTGGTCATAGACGAGGTAGGGTTGTGCGGCCGCGAGCGTGCGCTGGGAGATGCCTGCGGCGGCTGCTTCTTGCCGGAATGCGGCCAGCCAGGGTTCGAACGCCATATTGCTACGGCAGCTTGCAGCAAGGGCAGGAGCGATGCCGAGCCCCAAGGCGGCCGCCGTGAGCGCCCCAACTCTGAACAACCAATGCATTCGTCGTCTCCGTTTGCCCACCCGGCCGTCCGGCGTGGGCAATGCAGGTCAAATTATGCTGAGCGGCGTGAAGTGTCGAAGGAATGTGTGTAGGATAGTTCGCCGCGGACCCCTGCGGTCTGCGACAAAACAAGACCCGCCAGCGACGTCCAATCACACCAAAAGAATTGGGGGAGGCTTATGGCCGATCAGGCAATTTATGTCGTCACGCATGTGGACATCATGAACAAGGTCATCGAGGAAGCGGAGGCGACGCTGAAGAAATATGGCGCTGACGCCAGTGGCGAGCCGGGGGCGATCCGTGTCGAAGTGACCCAGGAGACGGCCCGCCGCAACCACTTCACGATCCTTGAAGTCTGGCAGAGCATGCAGGCCTTCGAAAACCACGAGGCGGCAGCGCAAACGCGCAAGTTCCGCGAGGTGATCCAGCCCATGCTCGGCGGCCCGCTCGATTCCCGCCTGCACTACCTCTTCAAATAGCCCGTTCTTACCCGTGCCTGATGCTCGTCCGGACGCGATCCGGACGACGCATCGCCACTCGTGCCCAAGGCCGCTCTAGCTGTTGGGCGGCGGCGCAAAGAAACAGCGGCGTGACCCGTCGGGCCGCTTGCAACGCCAGAACTGACCATCAGGTGAGGGCATCGCTTCGCTCTCAGGCACGAATTCAACGCCAAAGAGACGATAACCCCAGACGATGTGAGGTCCGTCGCTGGAAGCAAGCTGGCCGAGCGTGTACTCGACCGAGCCGGCGGGTATGGCGAAACAGTCGCCTTCACCGCAGCACCATTCACCGGCACTGTTTCGGTGGCCGCCACGAGAAATCCAGCTGTCATGGGCGACGGCAAGGGACCCGACAGACAACAACGGAACGAGGACGAGCAGCCGCGCTAAATGTCGCAACATCGGAGGACTCCTGTTTGGTTGTCCCGGCGACGCCAACGTTCAACGGTGACTCAACAGTCCTCCCCGATCTCCCTTTTTGCTGCCGGCAGACGCCGCCGGTCTTTTCACAATCGCTGCCCACATGAGGAGCGCCGAATCAAAGTTATGCAAGAATGTTACCACGCATGCGAGAAGGCTCGATCACGGATTGACGCGTTGCCTCGGCCGACTGCGGCGCGCGTGATCGGGATACCGGCGGAACTCGGGTCGGCTCGCGCCTGAGGAAGGAGGCGCACCGTGATGGCCGGTGGACGTTAACGGCGAAAGCCGTCGCGCACCGCATCAATGCGCGCTGCTGACCATCCGTAATTTTTTCCAGCCGACCCTTTGGCGAGCGCGCTGTCGCAAGCGACGACGCCGTTGTCCCAGATGCGGCCGGTGACATTGTCGAGCAGATGTTGCCGGCAAGCATTGCCTTCCATCGGCATGAACAGAATTGAGCCGGTGTAGATATCGTCGTCTGAAGTGTTGGTAGTGGCAGCGACTGCCCCGCGGTCGATCTTGCTCTCCGGCTTCGTGCGCTCTCCGGTATCGACAAAAGCGGCGAAGGTGATCGCGCTCGCGAGGCACGCAACGGCGATCAGTGCGCGCTCGCCGTCACGGCGGTCGCGCCGATCGGTTCGCTGCGGCGACTTCTCGCGAAAGAGCCCAGTTACCATCGCCTGTCAGGATACGGCAGAAATACTGCCAGATCGTTGCCGGCTGGCGCACGGGGGATGGGCTAGCGATGATAGTCCTTCACGAGGCCTGCGGCCGGCCACCATCCCGTCCAATGGGTGCTGCGGCCCCCGACGATGATCAACACCAGCAGGCAGGCGAGAATAATGCTCGACAGAGTGACCCGAACCCGGTCGCGTTCGAGCCACGCCGGAGCCTGGCCGGACGGCGAGCCCCCGCGCATCGGGAGCTTAAGACCGCTCAGCCTTTGACCCAGGATCCGCATCGCGCCCATATTGCAACCATATTGTGCAAGATGATCCACTCGATTGTGAACCATTTGCCTCGAATTCGGATCAAATTGACGACGGCCGGAAAGACATCGGCTGACGGCAGACTAGCCTCTCATTGGTAGACAAAAGCGATGTCAATTCCGAACGATTTGAAATCGATTTCCGTTGTCGACATCCGGTCGGGCGGGGCCGTTCGGCACGCCACCGAAGGTGCGATACGTGCGCGGGCGTTGCGTGACGATTGTCTCGAATTCTTTCCGAGCGTGGCCGCGCCGCTCGTACCGGTGCTTGATCGTCTGGCACGCACGTGGCTTTCGCGTTCCAATTCGCCGTATGTCGGCGAGATTGCCACCATCGCATCTGCGCTTGGCTTTCCCGGCGTGTGGTTTCTCAACGGTTCGTATCAATGGGGCTGCACCGCGATTGCGCGCGACGAGGGCAACGCTCCCTGGCTGGCGCGCACGCTTGATTGGCCGTTTCCAGGCCTCGGCCGTCACGTTGAGGTCGCGCACGCGGCCGGCTCCGCTGGCGACTATTACAGCATCACGTGGCCCGGCTATGTCGGCGTCCTGACCGCAATGGCGCCCAAGCGATTTTCGGCGTGCATCAACCAGGCGCCGCTCTGGCGACGTACCAAGCGGCCATTTTTGCGCGCGTATGATATCGCCGCCAACGCATTGCGAACGTGGCAGCTCCGGCACATGCCACCCGATCAGCTTCTCAGACAGGTGTTTGAAACCTGCTCGACCTTCGCCGAAGCAAGACAGATGCTCGAGACGGTTCCTCTCGCACGGCCTGTGATCTTCACGCTTGCCGGCTGCACGGCCGGTGAACGCTGCGTGATCGAGCGACAGGAGGAATCTTTCGCCACGCATACGGAGCCGACAGCGGCGGCCAACGACTGGCTGATGCGCCACGAGCCGTGGGAGGCGCGGGTGGGCGGCACGCGCATCTTCTGGTGCAGCTACGAAGAAGCTGCGGCGCGAAGCCGCGACCGGCTCGACACATTGCTCGCTTTTCCGGGATCGTTTGCGCGCGACCGCTTCAGCTGGATCGTCGAGCCGATCCTCAATCCCATGACGCGCATCGGCGTCGAAACCTGCGCCGCGAATGGCACCTTGCGGGTCGTCGGCTATGACATCGTTCCCGGGCACGAATTGCCGCGCCAGGTCACCGAGATCTGCGAACTTGCCGCCTGATCAATCTATGGCCGCACGACCGGCGGTCGATTTTACCCGCTCTTTGTGGTCTAGTCGGTCATGGGTCGGTTCGATTACAACGCGCCCGCCGAGCTTTTTCCAAGCCGCAGTAAACGTGGCGGCCGCCCCGCCGGCTATCGGCGATTTGCCACGGCGGCGGAAGCGATCCGCTTTGCCATCGAGGAGATGCCGTCCGACCTGCTGCTCGGTGCCATCCTGGAAGTGGATGAGGAGAGGATCGACGGAGCGGGCATCCGCGAGCTATACGACAGCGTGAAATATCCGCTGACCCGCAAGCCGGCCTGACCTTTCGTATTCCTGACAATCGAAGAGCATTTCGCGGGCGAGGCTCGCGACCGCTTAGGGACGATCCATGTCGCTATTCGTCGTTGCGCACGGAGCCTGGTCTGCAGCCTGGGCCTGGAAAAGAATGCACCCGCTGATGACCGAGCGCGGTCATCGGCTGGTGACGCCGACGCTGACGGGATTGGGGGAGCGCGCGCACTTGGCTCGCCCCGACATCGACCTGGAGACGCACATTGCAGACGTCGTCGCGGTTCTCGAATTCGAGGATCTGCGCGACGTGTCTCTGATCGGTCATTCTTACGGTGGCATGGTGGCGACGGGCGTCGTCGACCGTTCGCGCGATCGCATCGCCGAACTGATCTACATCGATGCGTTTGCGCCGAAGCACGGCGATAGCCTAATCAATCTCGTGCCGCCGCAGGTGCGGGCGCAGCGGCAGGCGGCCATCGCAACGGATGGTGGCGAGCCTTGGCAAATTCCGCCGGGCCCGATGCCCGAAGACACTCCGGAGGATATTCGGGCGTGGGCTGCGCCGCGCCGGCGACCGCAACCGGCTCGCACCTTCACTCAGACGCTCACGTTGAAAAACGGCGAACCGGACTTGCCGCGTCACTACATCTATTGCGCGAAACACACCCCCGATGACCGCTTCAGGCCCTTCTATGAGCGCGCCAAGCGCGAGGGCTGGGGTGTTCACGAAATCGCGTCGAGCCACAATCCCCATCTGACGGCGCCGGAAAGGCTGGCCGACCTCCTTCACGGCATCGCTGGTCGCCGATGATTGTGTGATGCGCCTCACAGAGGCGCGACCCATGCGTGTGTGATAAGAAAGGCACGCTGCATTTGCGGCGCCAACCAAGGGAGCCCATGCCATGCCGATCTTCGCTCGTACCGTTCGCCGTGCTATCGCTCTGACCGCACTCACGTTTGCCGCTGGCCTCGCGCTGTCCGGCCCGTCTTTCGCCGGCAATGACGCGATTGTTGCCGAACCGGCTTTTCCTGCCGTCGTCGGAGCCTACGTGGCCCCATATGGAATCGATGCCGCGGTTATCGCAGGTGGCGTCACGAGTATGCAGGGGATGGGCGGCATGAAAGGACTCAATCGCGCCATGCGCTCGCAGAAGGGTATGGGTGCGACCGGCACGAAGGCGCTCAAGTCGATCACGAATGGCCTGCCGACCGAGTAGTCGCGCCCGCAGTCGCAGCGTGTGAAAACCCCGGCCTTCATGGCTGGGGTTTTTGTCTGCTAGCGCTTCATCATGCCGTCGCGAATAGCCTCGACCCGTCCGGCCGACCATTTCTGCCGCTCGGCGATGGTGAGTTGCCAGGCGGCAAGATCGCAGTCGACCGTGCCGTTCTCCTGGATAGTCCAAGTCTGATTGTCGAACTGGGCCTGCCGGCAGCGATTGCCGAGCGGCTCCATAAACAGGACGGACCCGTAGCGAAAAGCATCGCCTGCCGTTCCGGTGGAACTGGAGGAACGCTCTGCCGGGTCGCGCCAAACCCGCGCCGCGGCAAGGCCGACGCAAACCAGCGCGATGCTTGCCGCCGTTGCGAACAGCCACGCCAACTCGGCACGCGCTTTTGGCGCGCGCGCCGTGCGTCTGGGAGGCCGCGGCTGCGGGCCGATCGGAGGCGGCGCCGACGACATGCGTTGCTTCTTGCTTTGCCTGTAGATGGCACGCGCTCCAAAACAACAAAACACGTTCCATTTTATGCGGATGTCCTGAGGATTGATGCGCGCGCGCAGGCGAAATGCGCGCCAAATTTCGCTCAAATTGTCTGCATTCTGGAGGTTGGCATCAGCTTTTGCGCCCGAGATCCGACATCTTCAGGCGGATCAGGAATTCCGTGCCGGGGTCGAGGCGATTGATTTCCAGGGTCCCGCCGAGCTGCGCAGCGGTCGACGCGATCACTTTCATGCCGAGCGAGCCTGACTGGTTGATCTGGAAGTCTTCTGGCAGGCCGCGGCCCTTGTCGGAGACGCGCAGTTCGACGCTGCCGTCTCGCCGGCAATCGAGCGTCACCGTGATCGGCCCGGGCTCGCCTTCCGGATAGGCGTGTTTGAGCGCGTTGGTGATCAATTCGTGCGTCAGCATGGCCAGAGCGATCGCGTGGGACCCGGATATCTGCAACGGGTCGGCCTGTACCTCGATGGTGGGCTTGTTCACTCCGGCATAGGCGTTCTGGCTTTCCTGACAGATGACGGTCAGGAAGTTGCTGAACTCGACGTTTTCCGACGTGTTCGTCTGGTAGAGAAAGCGATAGACGGTGCCCATGGCGATGACGCGATCGCGAGCGCGGGCGAGGTGGTCCTTCGCGGTAAGATTTCGGATATTGCGCCGCTGCATCTCGAGCACGCTCGACAGAAGCGTGAGTGAATTCATCACGCGATGCTGCAATTCGCGCAACAGGAAAGCCTTCTGGTCGACAAGCTCGTGAATCTTGTCCGACATGCGCGAGAGCGCGGCGCTCAATTGTCCGAATTCCGTTGAGAATGTCAGCGCCGGGAAGGGCGCCGACGTGTCGCCCGCCTCGCGGCGGCGGGCGGTATTCACCAGGGCACGGATCGGCCGATTAATGAGCAGGTGCGTTGCAAGCCACGCTGCGCCGATTGCGAGCAGCATGGTGATCAGGGCGAAGGCCAGACTGCGGGCATTGTTCACCCTCGCTTCGGCGAGCGCGACATCGCGATCGATCGCAACCGCGACGTAAAGACCGGTCGGATTGCCGGCGACCGGTACAAAGCCGACGATCTCGGACTGGTCGTTGACGCCCTTGGCATCCAGAGTGCCGGACGGTGCCGACGAGATCTGCGGAAAAATCTGCTGCGTCACGAACCGTGCATCGGTGGCATCCGCCGGTGGTATCGAGAGGACGAGCGCGCCGGTTCGGTCAAGCAGCATGATGCGGTGGTTCGAGCGCCACGGCCGCGTCGCGAAGTCCTTGGTCATCTGCTCAGGATTGAGAATGAGGACGGTGATCCCTTTCAGCGTGCCGCTCGCATCACGGTACGGCAGCGAGAGATGGATAGAACTTTCGCGCGTCACGCGTCCCTGCACCAACGAGCCGACCGTGAATTGGCCCGTCGCGATCGGCTCCCGGAAATAGACGCGGTCGGAAACGTCGAGATTGGGCGGAATCGGCACCGTCGAGCAGTGGAATTTGCCCGTTGGATCAATGAAAGCTGCCTCACGGTAGGTTGGGATTTCGGCAATGACCGATTTGAAATAATCGCTGCATTCTTCCTCGCGATCGGGAACGGCCGGATGCCGGCTCATCGCCACCATCAGTTGGCGGCTGCCGTCGAGAAGCTGAGCGAACTCGGCAGACACCAGACGGGCCACGGCGAGCACTTCGTCGCGCGCCTCTTTTTCCAGCACCAATTGCCAGCGCACCGTGTTGTAGAGGGTGAGCAGAAACGGTGGTGTCAGCGCAAGCGCGACCAGTACGGCAAGACGGCGGCGAAGGCTCATATTGCGCATTCAAATTCAATGCATTGGACGAGCCGGCAATGGGCCGGGTTTCGGTGGATTGGCAGGTTCGGGAATAAATCCATTCTAGCAGGAATGACGGCGCGGCGCAGCTATTTCGTAAGGCAGGCGACGGCCGCCCGCAGGGGTGGTTGCGGCCCCCGCGGGTTCATCGCTGCGGTGCCTGTTCCAGCGCCTTTGCGCTGCATCAAGGCCGGAGGCCCTCGCATCCTTAGGTTGGTTCAATCCTTTGTGGAGACGCTGATGGCGAAAATCACTGTCGTGGTCGGAAATGCGCAGCAGGACAGTTTCTGTGAATCGCTTGGCGAGGCCTACAAGCGTGGTGCCGAAGGCGGCGGTCATACCGTCTCACTCTTCGTGCTCTCGCGTATGAGTTTCGATCCGATTTTGCATGAGGGCTATCGCAAGGAGCAGCCGCTCGAGGCGGACTTGCGCGCCGCCTATGACGCGCTCGCGGCCTGCGACCATCTCGTGATGATCTTTCCGCTCTGGTGTGGCGACATGCCGGCGATCATGAAGGGATTCATCGAGCGGGTGCTGCAGCCGGATCTCATCCGACGGCAGAAAACCGAACATGAGATGAACTGGCGCATCTTCACCAACAAATCGGCGCGCATCATCATGACGATGGGTATGCCGGCAACCATCTATCGCTACTGGTACGGCCCGCACGCACTCAAGCTGCTCAAGCGTAATATTTTGCATTTCATCGGCATCAAGCCGGTGCGCGATACTCTGTTCGGCATGATCGGAACGAGTACGCTCGAGCAACGCCAGCAATGGATCAAGGAGGTCGAGGCGCTGGGCAAGGTTGCAGCGTGAGAAAGTGTATCAGGCGCGCAGGTCAGCGAACTCGGGATGCTTGGCGAGATAGGCGGCCACGAACGGACAGCGCGCAATCACCTTCAGTCCTTGGGCACGAGCATCTTCCAGAGCGCCACGAATGAGCGCAGATGCGATTCCGCGCCCTTCCAATTCCTTCGGCACCTCGGTGTGGGTGAAGGTCACGATTCCTGGCGAAAGATTATAGTAAGCTACCGCGATATGCCCGTCGGCATCGAGTTCATAGCGGTGCAGCTTGGTGTTGTTGCGGGGCTTGTCTGGCATGGCTTCGCTGGCTGGAAATAGGCGCTCTTCCCTGGGCCGCAACGGGCCAAGCGCCAGGGCGTTCCGTGGCGTTTTTTGACGACTAGGACACAAGGTCCGGCCGAACGCCCGGTTGCCCGCGGAATTGTGCCTCTGCTATACGCCGCGCTATCCGGCCTTCCGCCTTCCGGGTTTTCCCGACGAGGAATTCATGTCCGTCGACGCCGACACCGTCCGCCGCATCGCGCATCTCGCGCGCATCGAGGTTGCTGAGCAGGAGGTGGAACATCTGCGCGGCGAGCTCAATGCCATTCTCGCCTTTGTCGAGCAGCTTTCCGAAGTGGCTGTCGAAGGCGTGGAGCCGATGATTTCGGTGACGCCGATGACGCTGAAAATGCGCACCGACGAAGTCACCGACGGAGATCGGGCAGACGAGATCGTCAGCAACGCGCCGGCAACGCAGGATCATTTTTTCCTTGTGCCGAAAGTCGTCGAATAATGCCGCTGACGTCCCTTACGCTTGCTGAAGCGCGCGAGGCGCTGAAGACCAAGTCCGTCAGCGCCATCGAGCTTGCCGATGCCCATCTTGCGGCGATGGAGAAGGCGCGCGCGCTGAATGCCTACGTTGTGGAGACGCCCGAGCGGGCGCGCGACATGGCGCGGGATTCCGACGGCCGGCTTGCCAAGGGCGAGGGTGGGGCGCTTGAAGGCGTTCCACTCGCCATCAAGGATATGTTTTGCACGAAGGGCGTGCGGACGACCGCATGCTCGCACATCCTCGACAACTTCGTGCCGACCTACGAGTCGACGGTCACCTCGCAGCTCTGGCGCGATGGAGCGGTTCTGCTCGGCAAGACGAACAACGACGAATTCGCCATGGGATCGTCGAACGAGACATCCCATTACGGGCCCGTCACCTCGCCGTGGCGGCGCAAGGGCGCCAATACACCGCTCGTTCCCGGCGGCTCGTCGGGCGGCTCGGCGGCGGCGGTGGCGGCAGGCCTCTGCCTTGGCGCCACGGGGACGGACACCGGCGGCTCGATCCGCCAGCCGGCTGCCTTCACCGGCATCGTGGGCATGAAGCCGACCTACGGCCGATGCTCGCGCTACGGCATCGTTGCTTTTGCCTCTTCGCTGGATCAGGCCGGCCCGTTTGCGCGCACGGTCCGCGATACCGCTATCCTGCTGCGCTCCATGGCCGGCCCCGATGACAAGGATTCAACCTGCGTCGATCGTCCGGTGCCGGATTACGAGGCGGCGATCGGCAAATCGATCAAGAGCATGACGATCGGCATTCCGAAAGAATACCGCGTCGACGGAATGCCGGCGGAAATTGAGAAGCTGTGGGAGCAGGGGATCGCGTGGCTGAAGGCGGCGGGCGCGAACATCGTCGACGTTTCGCTGCCTCATACCAAGTACGCGCTGCCTGCCTATTACATCGTCAATCCTGCGGAAGCCTCGTCCAATCTCGCGCGCTACGATGGCGTGCGCTATGGCCTGCGTGAAAGTGGCGGCGACGTCACGTCGATGTACGAAAAGACCCGTGCGCGGGGATTCGGCGCAGAGGTGCGCCGCCGCGTCATGATCGGCACCTATGTTCTCTCCGCCGGCTATTACGACGCCTATTACCTGCGCGCGCAGAAAGTCCGAACCTTAATTATGAAGGACTTCGAAGATTGCTTTAACTCCGGTGTGCACGCGCTGCTGACGCCAGCGACACCGTCGGCGGCCTTCGGCATCGGGGAAAAGTCAGGCGCCGATCCGGTCGAGATGTATCTCAACGACGTCTTCACGGTGACGGTGAACATGGCCGGACTTCCCGGCATCTCCGTTCCGGCCGGACGAGACGCGCAAGGCCTCCCGCTTGGCTTGCAGTTGATCGGCCGGCCGTTCGACGAGGAGACATTGTTCTCGCTTGGTCAGGTGATCGAGGACGCTGCCGGCCGGTTCACGCCGGACAAATGGTGGTAAGCGACGCCATGGTCAGTGTTGCCGGATTCAAGTCTTCGGTGTCTCGGAGCGATCCGCCACCCGGCCTTTCGCCATCGCTTCAGGCGTTATGGTGGGCGGCCAAAGGCAACTGGGATCGCGCGCACAAGATCGTGCAGGAACACCCATCCTCCGAGGCGGCGTGGGTGCACGCCTACCTCCACCGAGCGGAGGGCGACTTTTCGAACGCCCAGTATTGGTACCAGCAAGCCACACGCCCGGTCGGAAAGGGACCGCTCGAGGCCGAATGGGCGCAAATCGCCGCGGCTCTTATCGCAAACCCTGCAGGGGCTTAGTGGCGACTTCCAACGCGGATCTTATAGTTAACCTTGCCTTAATTTGGCGCCGCCTTGTGCTTGACCCCCTTCGGAGCCCCGCCGATAACCTTTCGACCGATAGAAGTTCGGCTCCGAAAGTCGGGGGCTTCCGTTGCGTTGGTCGCGGGTCATCATCGCCCTGAGCTTGGCGGCGGCAGCAGCGGGCTGCGCGACGGTCTATAGCGAGCCGCATAACATCTCAGTCGCGTCCGCCTCTCAGGCCGCAGATGTTGGCCGCGAAGACTCCACGCACGAGGACGATCTCCTCATCGGCATTTCCTTTTCCGGCGGCGGCACGCGCGCGGCGGCATTCGCGCTCGGCGCCTTGCAGGAGATGGAACGAACCCGCGTCGGCGGTCCGAATTCAAGTGCGCTGATCGATCGGCTCGATTTCGTCTCCGGAGTATCCGGCGGGGCAGTGACCGCGGCCTATTTTGGTCTGAAAAAGCGTGCGGCTCTTGCCGATTTCCGGGAACGCTTCCTGCTACGCAATGCAGAGGAGGCGATCACCACCGACGTCTCGATCATGAATTTGTCGAAAGCGCTCAGCGGCGGCATCAACGACGCCGACAAGCTGCCCCGCTGGCTCGATGCCAATCTTTTCGACGGAGCGACGTTCGCGGCTTTTCGCGCGCAGCGCCGGCCACGCATCTGGATCAATGCGTCAGATATCTATAACCGCACGCCCTTCGTCTTCGGCGCTACTGCCTTCCGCGCGATCTGCAGCGATTTGAATTCCTACCGCATTTCCGATGCCGTCGCCGCATCCGCTGCGGTGCCGGTACTCTTCACGCCGGTCGTGCTGAAGACATTTTCGGGCGAGTGCAAATCCAAGTTGCCCGAATGGATCGTCCGCGCGCGCGCCAACAAGAGTGCACCGCCGATGCTGCGCGCTTTTGCGGACGCGATCGCGCGCTACAATGACGGCGCAATGCCATACATCAAGCTTCTGGACGGCGGCCTCGTGGACAATTACGGCCTGTCCGGCTTCACCATCGCGCGGCTTTCATCTGATACGCCATACGGGCCGCTATCGGAAGCGCAGGCGGTCAAGCTGCGGCGCGCGATGTTCATCGTGGTCGATGCTGGGCGTGGCCCTTCAGGCGATTGGGTCCGGTCCGTCGATGGGCCAGGGGGCGTCGATCTCGTCATGGCGGCGTCTGATACTGCCGTTGACGCCAGCGTGCGCGCGAGCTTTACCGCGTTCGACCGCACGATGTCCGAATGGCAGACGGATCTCATCCGCTGGCGCTGCGGGCTGTCGGCCGCACAGCGCAAGAAATTCGGAGCGCCGGCAAACTGGAATTGCCGCGACGTGAAATTCTTCGTTGGCCGGGTCGGTTTCGATCAGTTTGATGACGCGCGCGCCGCGCAATTGCAGGCCATCCCGACACGCTTCCAGCTTCCGCAGGAGCAGGTCGACGCCCTCATCGCCGCCGGAGCAGAGGCATTGCACGCCAATTCAGCTTATCAGGGGCTTGTGTCGAGCTTGCGCGGTACGATGCCTCGCCGCCCGGGATCGCCCGCCGTGGCCAGCGTCGAAGGAGCGCCGCCTCAGGGGCAGTAGATCGCTCAGCGATTGCGTCCTCGGTTAGCGACGGATGAGAGACGGCTGCGGCAACGGCCCGCGATGTTTGCTGTTTTCCTGCGCGGCTCCATAAATGGAGAACACGAGCACGGTGACGAGCACCGCCAAAGTCCCGACGATCAAGCCAAAGACCGTGGCCGGATGGTCATCGACGGGGTGATGGGGGACATGGATCATCATGCCGCGCCTCCCTTCGGCGTGGGCCGGAATCGAGTTGCTCTAGATAATGGTGACTCCGCCGTCTCGTTCCAGACCGCAAATCCTGCCGACAGACCGCTAAGGCCGGTCTGCGCCGTTTAGCCGGATCGCCTGCAAAAATTCGCGCGTATTCATAAGGGC
>CAZSAW010000231.1:0-2877 GCA_964604745.1 uncultured Hyphomicrobiales bacterium | reverse complement strand
TAGAGGCTTGCATCGAGTTCGGCGGGACTTTAGGTCACGCTGGAGACGGAGAGTGGAATGAGCAAAGTCGGCGGCAGTGATTCCAAGAATACGCTTTATTGCTCGTTCTGCGGCAAAAGCCAGCACGAAGTCCGCAAGCTGATCGCCGGTCCGACCGTCTTCATCTGCGATGAATGCGTCGAACTGTGCATGGATATCATCCGCGAGGAGAACAAGTCCTCGCTGGTGAAATCGCGCGATGGCATCCCGACGCCGAAGGAAATCTGCAAGGTCCTTGACGATTACGTGATCGGCCAGAGCCATGCCAAGCGTGTGCTTTCGGTCGCAGTGCACAATCACTACAAGCGGCTCAACCACCAGACCAAGCATCAGGATGTCGAGCTGGCAAAGTCGAACATTTTGCTGATCGGCCCGACCGGTTCCGGCAAGACGCTGCTGGCGCAGACGCTCG
Organism: uncultured Hyphomicrobiales bacterium; assembly: GCA_964604745.1. Lineage (GTDB taxonomy): Bacteria > Pseudomonadota > Alphaproteobacteria > Rhizobiales > Xanthobacteraceae > Pseudorhodoplanes. The sequence goes on along the minus strand of CAZSAW010000231.1, from coordinate 2,426 downwards.
CGCGCATTCTCGACGTGCCGTTCACGATGGCGGATGCGACCACGCTGACCGAAGCGGGCTATGTCGGCGAGGACGTCGAGAACATCATCCTGAAGCTGCTGCAGGCTGCCGACTACAATGTCGAGCGGGCGCAGCGCGGCATCGTCTATATCGACGAAATCGACAAGATCAGCCGCAAGTCAGACAACCCGTCAATTACCCGTGACGTCTCCGGCGAGGGTGTGCAGCAGGCGTTGCTGAAGATCATGGAGGGCACCATTGCTTCGGTGCCGCCGCAGGGCGGCCGCAAGCATCCGCAGCAGGAATTCCTGCAGGTCGATACCACCAATATCCTGTTCGTGTGCGGCGGTGCGTTCGCGGGTCTCGAGAAGATCATCTCGGCGCGCGGCAAGTCGACCTCGATCGGTTTCGGCGCCAAGGTGTCGGCGCCGGAAGACCGTCGTGCCGGCGAGATCTTCCGCGAGGTCGAACCGGAAGATCTGCTCAAGTACGGCCTGATCCCGGAATTCGTCGGCCGCTTGCCAGTGGTGGCGACGCTGGAGGATCTCGACGAGGCGTCACTGAAAAAGATTCTGGTCGAGCCCAAGAACGCGCTGGTCAAGCAGTATCAGCGCCTGTTCGAGATGGAATCGATCGATCTCACGCTGGCCGAGGAGGCTCTCAGCGCCATCGCCCGCAAGGCGATCGACCGCAAGACCGGCGCGCGCGGGTTGCGCTCGATCATGGAGGGCATTCTGCTCGATACCATGTTCGAGCTTCCCAGCCTCGAAGGAGTCGAGGAAGTGGTGATCTCGAAGGAAGTGGTGGAGGGTACGGCGCGGCCGCTCTACATCTACGCTGATCGTAACGATCGCACCGCCGATGCGGCCGGGGCCAGCGCTTAAGCCTTGCCCCGGGGGCGGCTTCGAGTGCTGCGATTCGCTCGACGGCTCTGCGAACCACAGTTCCGTGATGCTGCTCTGACTGGAAAAACCCGCCTTACTTGCGCGGGAGCAGGGGCCATCCTACCTATTGTGAGCGAAGCAGACGCGCTTACGAAATATCGATTAAGCTCAGGCGAGGAGTCGTACCCGGTTTGCGTCGCGTGGATTGAGTTCGATCCGCCCTCCATTCGATCCTTGCCTGAGACCTCGGCACTTCCCTGAGGCGCCGCCGAAGCGGGACTTGCGGGAAGGGGCATAACGAAAGGACTGAAAGAAATGACCGCCACGAAGCCTCGTCCCACGCTGCAGCCCGGCGAAACACGCGCCTATCCGGTCCTCCCGCTGCGCGACATCGTGGTGTTTCCGCACATGATCGTGCCGCTGTTCGTCGGCCGCGAGAAATCGATCCGCGCGCTCGAAGAAGTGATGCGCTCCGACACGTTCATTCTGCTGGCGACACAGAAGAATGCATCGGACGACGATCCCGCCACCGACGCCATTTATGAAACCGGCACGCTCGCGAGTGTCCTCCAGCTCCTGAAGCTGCCCGATGGCACCGTGAAAGTGCTGGTCGAGGGCGCTACGCGCGCCAAGGTGCTCAAGTACACTGACCGTGCCGACTACTACGAGGCCGACGCCACCGTGATCGTCGACGACATCGGCGAGCACGTCGAGGCGGAAGCGCTGGCGCGCTCGGTTGTCACCGAGTTCGAAGGCTACGTGAAGCTCAACAAGAAAGTGTCGCCGGAGGTGGTCGGCGTGGTCCAGCAGATCCAGGACTATGCCAAGCTCGCCGACACCGTCGCTTCGCACCTCGCCGTCAAGATTGCTGACAAGCAGGACATCCTCGAGACGCCGGTCGTCACCGAGCGGCTGGAAAAAGTGCTCGGTCTGATGGAGAGCGAAATCTCGGTCTTGCAGGTCGAGAAGCGCATCCGCACGCGCGTCAAGCGTCAGATGGAGAAGACGCAGCGCGAGTACTACCTCAACGAGCAGATGAAGGCGATCCAGAAGGAGCTCGGCGACGAGGAAGGTCGTGACGAGCTCGCCGAGCTCGAAGAGAAGATCAAGAAGACCAAGCTCTCGAAAGAGGCTCGCGAAAAGGCCAATCACGAGCTCAAGAAGCTGCGGCAGATGTCTCCGATGTCGGCCGAGGCGACGGTCGTGCGCAACTATCTCGACTGGCTGCTGTCGATCCCGTGGAACAAGAAGTCGAAGGTCAAGAAGGACCTGGTGGGCGCGGAGAAGATTCTCGATGCCGATCACTACGGCCTCGAGAAGGTCAAGGAGCGCATCCTTGAGTATCTCGCTGTGCAGCAGCGCGCCAACAAGCTGACGGGGCCGATCTTGTGCCTGGTCGGGCCTCCAGGCGTCGGCAAGACCTCGCTCGGCAAGTCGATCGCCAAGGCGACCGGCCGCGACTTCGTGCGCGTGTCGCTCGGCGGCGTGCGTGACGAAGCCGAGATCCGCGGTCACCGGCGCACTTACATCGGCTCGATGCCC
>CAZSAW010000230.1:0-2207 GCA_964604745.1 uncultured Hyphomicrobiales bacterium | reverse complement strand
ACGTCGACCACGCGCTCGCCGAACGTCGCGACGTGGGCGGAGGCGATGTTGAGGTTGAGCCGCGACAAGGTCGCAGTCAGTTCATAAAGGAGCCCCGGCCGGTCGAGGCCTGTGACCTCGACCACGGTGAAGCGGTTCGACCATTCATTGTTGATGGTGACTTCCGGCTCGAGCGAGAACGCCTTGAGCCGCGCCTTCGGCGCCGCGCGCTGGGCCACGGTCTCGGGCAATCTGATCTCGCCGCGCAGGGCCTTGGCGATGGTGTCGGTGATGCGATCGGCGCGGCGTCGTTCGTCTTCGTCATGTTCGAACTCGCGCGTCACATCGATGGTGTCGAGGGCGAGGCCGTCGGTCGTGGTGTAGATCTGGGCGTTGACGATGTTGGCGCCACTCGCGGCACAGGCGCCGGCGATGATGGAGAGAAGGCGCGGATGATCGGGGGCGGCGACGGTCAATTCGGTCACGCCCCGCGCCGGATCGAAGGCTGCCTCCGTCGCGAGCATCGTCCCGCGTGCAGCGGCGGCGCGCAGAAACCGCGCATGCGCGATCTTGTGCGGCAGATCGACCTTGAGCCAGTAGGCAGGGTAATGCCGCGCGGCATAGGCCTCGATTTCGGCCGGGGTCCAATCCGTCATCTGCGCGCGGAATTCATCCTGCGCCATGGCAACACGCCGCTCGCGATCGACCTCGGAGAAGCCGCCGGTAAGTACGGGTTCGGTCTCGTAATAGAGCGTGCGCAGCAGCTGCGCTTTCCAGCTGTTCCACACGCCGGGTCCGACAGCGCGAATATCGGCCGTGGTCAGCACGGTCAGCAGCTTGAGTCGCTCAAGCGATTGCACCACGGCGGCAAAATTCTCGATGGTTTTGCGGTCGGACAGGTCGCGCGATTGCGCCACCGTCGACATCACCAGGTGATTTTCCACGAGCCATGCGATGGTCTCCGTCTCGGCCGCCGACAATCCGAGGCGCGGGCAGAAACGCCGCGCGATACGGGCACCGGCGATCGAATGATCCTCGATCCGGCCCTTGGCGATGTCGTGCAGGAACAGCGCGACACGCAGAAGCGCGCGGTGGCGCGGCTGGATTTTACGAATGAGATCGTTGGCGAGGCTGAATTCCTCGTGCGTGCCGCGTTCGATGTCGGCGAGGACGCCGATGCAGCGCAGGAGATGCTCGTCGACGGTGTAGTGATGATACATGTTGAACTGCATCATCGCGACCACGCGGCCGAAGGCCGGCTCGAAGGCACCAAGTACGCCCGCCTCGTTCATGCGCCGCAGCACGGTCTCGGCATTGTTGTCCGAGGTCAGAATTTCGAGGAAGAGCTTGTTGGCTTCGGCGTCCTCGCGCAGCGTCTTGTCGATGAGCTTGAGCGAGCGCGCCGCGGCGCGCATGGCGTCGGGATGGAAGGCGAGGTTGTGCTTCTGCGCCAGATGGAAGATGCGAATGAGATTGACCGGGTCGCGCCGGAACACGTCGGGCCCGGCGATATTAATGCGGTTGTTGTCGATAACGAAGTCATCGCTTTCGCTCAGGGCGCGCCGGCCGCTGCGCGGCTTGAACCGGGCCATGACGCGTCCCAGCACGGGCACGCTCTTCGCTTGTGCATTCTCCAGCGCTGCGCAGAGGATGGCGGTAAGATCGCCCACGTCTTTGGCGATCAGGAAGTAATGTTTCATGAAGCGCTCGACCTCGCGCAGCCCCGGCCGCTCGGTGTAGCCAAGGCGCAGCGCGATCTCACGCTGGATGTCGAACGACAGCCGCTCTTCCGGGCGCCCGGTCACAAAATGCAGATGGCAGCGCACCGACCAGAGAAAATCCTCGCAGCGGCGAAAGAGCCGCAATTCCTCCTCGTCGAACACGTGACGGTCCACGAGTTCGGCGACATCGCTGACGCGATAGACATATTTCGCAATCCAGAACAGCGTATGCAGATCGCGCAGGCCGCCCTTGCCGTCCTTCACGTTCGGTTCGACGAGATAGCGTGACTGTCCGGCGCGGCGCAGGCGATCCTCGCGCTCGGCGAGCTTGGCGGCGACGAATTCGGCCGCGGTGTTTTGCACGATGTTCTTGTCGAAACGCGCGGCAAGCTCGTCGAAGAGCTTGCGGTCGCCAAGCAGAAAGCGCGATTCCAGGATTGCGGTTCGCACCGTCATGTCCGCCTTGGCCTGGCGGATGCACTCGTCGACCGAACGCGTGGCATGGCC
>CAZSAW010000229.1:0-2388 GCA_964604745.1 uncultured Hyphomicrobiales bacterium | reverse complement strand
AATCCTCGTTGTGCAAGGTAACGTTCTGCACGATGACGCCGCCGACGCCGACCGGCTCGAGCTTGCCCACCGGCGTCAGTGCGCCGGTGCGGCCGACCTGGATTTCGATGTCCTTGAGCACGGTGGTCGCGCGCTCGGCGGTGAATTTATGCGCGATCGCCCAGCGCGGCGTGCGCGAGACGAAGCCCAGCCGTTCCTGCCAGTCGATGCGGTCGATCTTGTAGACGACGCCGTCGATGTCGTAATCGAGATGCGAGCGCTGCGTCTCGATCTCGCGGTGGAAGGCAAGAAGCTGCTCGACGGAGCGGCAGAGCCTGGTGAGCGGGTTGGTCTCGAAGCCACAATGCTCGAACCATTTCACCATGCCGGATTGCGTGTCCGCCGGCATCTCGCTCATCTCGCCCCAGGCATAGGCAAAAAACCCGAGCGGGCGCGAGGCGGTGATCGACGCATCCTTCTGCCGCAGCGAGCCGGCGGCGGAATTGCGCGGATTGGCGAAAATCTGCCCGCCCGCTTCGGCCTGGCGCTTGTTGAGCGCGAGGAAGGCGGACTTGGTCATGTAGACCTCGCCGCGCACCTCGCAGATTTTCGGCAGCCCCTTGCCCTTGAGACGATGCGGCACGTCCTTCAGCGTCTTGATGTTGGCGGTGACGTCCTCCCCCACCGCGCCGTCGCCACGCGTCGCCGCCGTCACGAGTTCTCCGTCCTCGTAGCGCAGCGACATCGACAGGCCGTCGATCTTCGGCTCGGCGGTGAAGACGATCTTCTCGTCCTCATCGAGCTTGAGAAAGCGGCGGATGCGGCCGGCGAAATCCGTCACGTCGTCTTCGCTGAACGCGTTGTCGAGCGACAGCATCGGCACCGCATGGCGCACCTTCTTGAAGCGGCCGGTCGGCGCCGCACCGACGCGGCGCGACGGCGAATCGGGCCGGATCAGATCGGGAAAGCGCGCCTCGATCGCTGCGTTGCGCTGACGCAAGGCGTCGTATTCGGCATCGGTGACGGTCGGTGCGTCTTCCTGATAATAGCGCGCGTCGTGCGCCGCGATTTCCGCCGCCAGGTCCTTGAGCTCCGCCTTCGCCTGCGCGGGCGTGAGCTTGTCGACGGAAACCTTTGCGCTGTGTTGTTTAGGCATGAACGTTCTTCAAGAGCATTCCGGCGCGCGGCCTGAATGACGCCTATCCCGCCGCGGCGCGGATAAGCCGCTCGGCAGCGGCGCGCGCTTCCTCGGTGATTTCGGCGCCGGCAAGCATGCGCGCGATTTCCTCTCGGCGGTGGTCGGCATCGACCTGCGTGACGCGGGTGGCGACGCGTTTGCCCTTTTCGAGCGCATCCTTGCTGATGAGATAGTGGCGGTCGGCCCGGGCGGCCACTTGCGGCGCGTGCGTGACGGCGATGACCTGCACGCGCGATGCAAGCTTGCCGAGCCGCATGCCGATGGCGTCGGCCACCGCCCCGCCGACGCCGGTGTCGATTTCGTCGAAGATCAGCGTCGGCGCCGAACCGCGGTCGGCGAGCACGACCTTCAGCGCCAGCAGGAAGCGCGCGAGTTCGCCGCCGGAAGCCACCTTCATCAGCGGGCCGGGCCGTGTGCCCGGGTTTGTCTGCACCCAGAATTCGACGCGATCGATTCCGTTCGGCCCGGCCGCTGCGGCGTCGGTCACGATCTCGGTCGAGAATTTCGCGCGGTCGAGCTTGAGCGGCTTGATCTCGGCATTCACCGCTTTGTCGAGCGAGGCGGCCGCCTGCTTGCGCGCGGCCGACAGCTTGTCGGCGGCGGCGCGATAGACACGCTCGGCTTCGGCCGCCGCTTTCTCCAGGGCGGCGAGGCGCTCCGCGCCGGCATCGATCAGCGCAAGATCGGCGGAATATTTCTGCGCCAGCGCCGCAAGCTGATCGACCGGCGCATTATATTTGCGCCCCGCCGCGCGCAGCGCGAACAGCCGCTCCTCGATGCGCTCAAGTTCCGCCGGATCGTGATTGGCGGCCTGCAACGCCGCTTCGAGCTGCCCACGCGCCTCGTCGATGGCGGTCAGCGCAGCATCGAGCGCCTTGACCGGGCCGTCGAGCAGGGACGGTGCCTGCGCATTGCGGCGCTCAAGCTTGCGGATGGCCGCGCCAAGCCCGGCCACCGGCGAAGCCGGCCCGGCGACGACCTCGTGCGCCTCGCGCAGATCGTCGGCGACCTTCTCACCCTGCATCATCGCCGAGCGCTTGTCGGCGAGCGCCGTTTCCTCGCCGGCCTGTGGCGCGAGCGTCGTCAGCTCGTCGACGGCGTGGCGCAGATAATCGGCCTCGCGCTGTGCGCGTTCGACATCGGCGCGGTGCGTGGCGACGGCCTCGGCGGCTTCGCGGCGCGCCTCCCACAAGCCGGCGACCGCATCGGCC
>CAZSAW010000228.1:0-6169 GCA_964604745.1 uncultured Hyphomicrobiales bacterium | reverse complement strand
GCACCTGGTCGCGCTCGGCCTTGGTCACGCCCTCGACAAGCTCGGCGATGGCCTGCGGCTGGTCGCCCTGCGGCTCGAACTCGGACTTGATGACGAGCGCCTGGCCGCCTTCGGATTTTTCCGGACGCGGCGGCCGATGCGGCGTCCAGGTCGCGCCGAGAAATTCCGGGCGGCCCTCGCGCAGCAGGCGTTCGAGTGCGGAAGTCGACGCCGCGGCGCCGGTGACGCCGCGCGCCAGCTCGGTCTCGTGCTCGGACTTCGCGCGCCGGCGGCCGACGCGCTGGCCGGGCATTGCTTCGTCGAGCGGATTGCCGGCGGGGGCGATTTCGCCACGCCCGTGTCCGGCCGGCACAGTTTCGTTTGCGTCTCGCGCCGCTTGCTCGATCTGTTCCTTTCCCCCTTGTGGGGGAGCGTTCGGGTCGGGGATCGCCGTATTTGCCGAGCGTCCCGGATCATCCTCACCCCGCCCGCCTTCGGTTCGCGACTCTCCCCACGAGGGGGAGGGTGACGATTCGTCATCCGGCTCGAGCCCAAGCTCCCGCGCCAGCGCCGGATCGAGTCCGGTCACCGCCGGGCCGGAAAACGGATCGCGTGCGACGTAGCCCGATTGCGGCTTCTCCCTGAAACCCTGCGGCGTAGACGCGCGCGCAGTGTGCTCGGCGGCGCGGTCGGCGCGGCGGTCGAAGGAATTGTCCGGCGGCGGTTGCAGTCCGGTGCCCGAGCCAATGCCGGCGCGGCCCTTGGCGATGCCGGGATTGAGCAGCGCATCGAGATGCGGATCTGGCGCAGGCGCATCCGGCCGGTGTGCCTTGGCGCGCGTCGGCTTTGCCGGATCCTTCTTCGATGGGCGCGCGGGATCGCGCGGCGGCTTGTCGGAAGATTTGGCCATGAACCGTCAATATGGGGCGAGTCCGACGGCGGGAAAAGGGCGGTGTCACGTCCTGCGCTTGCGACGCCAGCAGCTTTTTCGCCGCCATGCTGCTGCCGCGCATTCAATGCCGCGGCAGATGAGCATCGCTGAAACGCGATCGCGGAACCGGCACCATCGCCGGTTGTCCGCCCTGTTGGTGTCGGTGCGTTTTCACGCCGGGCCGCTCGTCGCGATGCACGTTCGTTATCTGCGGCGAGCATTTACGCCAAATTTATCGGACGTTCGTCGCGCATGCTCTGTCACAATCTTTGAAGGCCGGATGCTGGCGCTTCGCAGCGGAGGGTGAGATGATTTGCGCAGGGCGACGCGACGGTTCCATGGAGGACGACTTGCGAAAGCTCTCTTTCGCCTTATCGTTGGCGGCATTGATTGCGAGCGGCGTGTTGACCGGTTCAGCCGATGCGCAGACCACGCGCGGCGCGATGAGCCTGAATGCCGCGGCGCAGAATTTCACACCGATCGAAAAGGCCGCGTGCGGTCCGCATCGCGGACGTTGGTGCGGCCCATTTCATCATCGCGTCTGCGGACCGCGCCGGTGCTGGTGCGCTCCCTGCTGACCGTATGTGAAAAGGATTCGGAAAAGGGCCGCCACCGGCGGCCCTTTTTTGTCGATCCGGCATTGGCGATCAGATCTTGTACAGCGTGCCCGCCAGCAGCACCGCGTAGGCGATGATGGCGAGCCAGAAATGATACTGCGAGATGTAGGGAATGCGGGCGATATGGCCGAGAATGGCGATGATCGCGATGACAAACGATACGATCAGAACGCGCGCGCTCGGTTGATTGGTCTCGATATGAACAGGCATTGCGTGGCCCCCGGAAAATCAATTGAATGATATAATTTCGAAAAAGAATTTTGGTCCCAACGCACGATCTTTGCCCGGGTTCCACAGCGCCGACGAAAAAGGACATGCCATGCTTGCGCTTCGGCCGAATTGCGAGTGCTGCAACACGGATCTTCCGCCCGAATCGGCGGAGGCCATGATCTGTTCGTTTGAGTGCACCTTTTGCCGCGATTGCGCGGAGATGAAGCTGAAAGGGCGCTGCCCGAATTGCGGCGGCAATCTGGTACCGCGTCCGATTCGGCCGGCTGAGAAGCTCGTGAAATATCCTGCCTCGCGCGAGCGGGTGTTCAAGCCGCAGGGCTGCGCGGCCTGACGCGTTATTGCGAGCAGGAATTGGTCAGCGTCTTGGTATCGCGCAGTGCCTGTTTGACTTCATCCGGCGTGAAGAAGCCGAAATCGGAGGCGATCAGACGTCCTTCCGACACGCGGCTGCGCAACGTCGCCAGCACGCGGTCCTTGATCGAACGCGCGCGTTGCAGATCGTAGGTCCGGTTGCGGCTCTTGCCTTCGAGCGTGGCGCGCACCTCGCGGAACGTCTTTGGCTTGTCGGTTGCGGCGACCGGTTTCTGCGCCGCCGCCATGTTGACCTGGCGCACCAGCGTGGTGATCGACTCAACCGCAAGCGCCCGGTTGTCCGGATCGCACAAGGCGGGACCGTTCTGACGGTACACGCAATCGGCCACCTCTCCCCACATGAGCGCGAAATCGAGCGGATCGACGGCGTCCTGCTGGATGCCAGCCACCGCGGCGACGCGCGCGAGCTTCCCGCCGGTCTGCAACAGGCGATAGAGATCGCCCGGCTCCATCTGCGGTGTGTTCATCGCGCCGAATTGCTCGTAGGGAACGCAGCCACGCAGAAGCGGCGCCGTTTCCGCGCGCCCGACCCGAAAGCCGCCGAACGATGCGAGCTTGTGTTCGAGGACGGCGACCGTCGCAGCCGGCGCGGCTTCGGGATCGCCGGATGATCCGGAGAATTTTGTCCAGGCGAACACGCCGCCGCAACCGAGACCGAAGGCGACGAGAACGCCGGCGACGAGCGGCAGCAGACCGGAGCTGCGCTTTTCCTGCCAGTCGCGCCGCTCGCGCATTTCATGAATGAGCGACGGCATCGATCAACCTCCCGCGGCGTGCGGAGCGCGCGGACATTGGTCGGCGGCGTCGGCATAGCGGTCGAGTAACGGCCTGATCGCCGCCGGCGCCGACCAGCCAAAATCCCTGCGCGCGAGATGTCCGTCCTTGACGTGCTCCGCCAAGGCGGCTTCGATCGCCCGATTGCGCGGGCTGTTCCAGACCTGTTCGACGTTTCGAATTTCACCCTCGCCGTAAGACTTGGCCGTCGACAGCATCTCGTCCTTCTTGCCGTAATACTTGCCGACATAGTCGACGATCCAGGCGCGATTGTCCGGATCGCAGACGGCATTGGCCTTGGTGACGAGATAGCAGTTCAGCGCAACCGTCATCTCGCGCGCACGGCGGAAATCCTGCGGCGACACGCGGTGGGCGCCGGCCGGCATGCGCGGCGCGAGCGAATCCTTCTCCGGCGATTCCGTCGCCGGAAAACAGGCTTCGCGCACCGCTGCCTTGCGCCATTCGCCCATGCGTTCGCTTTTCGGCAAGGCGTCGCCCGTATTGCCGAAGACGAAATGGTTGATCAGGAACGATCCGATCGCAATGCCGCCGAGGACGAACAGGCCTCGCCCGATCAGATTCATCGCATTCTCCCTGCGCTTTGGAAGCGTTATGCGCGGGAGATTTGAAGGTCATCTTAACGATGACGCATAAATGCGCACGGGGGCGGGGATTGCCAACGGCGCGCTAATACATTCCATCAAATTTGAAAGATACGACGACTCTGCGTTGAGGCGTCACAGCGCCTGCAATCGGCGCAGCACGTGGTAGCTCACGGCGCCGGCAATCAGCCCGATCGTCATCGCATACCAAGTGCCGCCATCCGTGTTCTGGAACGGCAGGTCCTTCGTGTTCATGCCGAAGAAACCGGTCACCAGCGTGGGCGGCAGCAGCGTCGCGGTCAGCACCGAAAGCGTGAACAGGCGGCGATTGGTGATCGCCGTCATTTTCGCGGCGATCTCGTCCTGCAGCAGGCGCGCCCGTTCATAGAGCGAACCCGTTTCATGCTCGAGCGCGTCGAGCTTCTGCGTGAGCAGCCGCAGGGCCACGGTAATGGGTTTGCTTTCCGCTTCGATCCGGCGTTCGAGCCGCTGGAACAATGAGCGCAATTGCGACAATTGCCGCCGCACCCGCACGGATTGGAGCCGGACCCGGCCGAGGCGCTGGCGCTCATCGCCAAGTTCCTCGTGCAGCACATGATCCTCGATCACGTCGAGTTCGTCGCCCATGCGCTCCGTCAGCACGGCGATGGCGTCGGCAAATTGCTCGATGACAGCGTCGAGAAAGGAAATGGCGGTGGGAAACAGCCGCCCGGATTCGATGGCGCGCCGTTGCGTTTCGATCGAATGAACGGGCTTGCGGCGCGCGGTCAGCATCAGCCGCTCCGTCATCACGAAGCGCAGCCGCACCAGCTCTTCGGCTTCCTGCGCCAGTTCCTGATGCAGGTCGGGCATGATGCCGATGATTTCCGAACCGACGATATCGAGGCGAAGATGCTCGTCGGCATCGGTAAGCATTTCGCGCGCGAGTGGGGAAATCGCCTGACATTGTTCGATCCAGGCGCGGCAACGCTTGTCGGCAAGGCCGAGATGGATCCAGATCCAGCCGCGATGGTCGGCGAGGGCCTGATCGATCGCCTCGGCCAAAATCGCCTGCGCCGATCCGTTCTCGAGAAAGCGGTAGGCCCACACGATCCCGGACGCCGGCGCCGCGTCCGCGGCGATATCGCTGAAAGTCATGGCTCGCTCCGCGCAAGAGAGCGAATGAGCCGCCTGTGTGACAGGTTGATGACGGCGCTATTCCGCCGCGCGCATCTCTCCCTGATCGATGAAGCCGCCGGACTGGCGCTGCCACAGCGCGGCGTAATGTCCGCCGGCGCGCAGCAACTGATCGTGCGTGCCCTGTTCGACGATGCGGCCGCGCTCAAGCACGACGAGCCGGTCCATGCGCGCGATGGTCGAGAGCCGGTGCGCGATGGCGATCACCGTCTTTCCTTCCATCAGGTCGCCGAGGCTCGACTGGATGGCCGATTCCACTTCGCTGTCGAGCGCCGAGGTCGCCTCGTCAAGCACGAGGATCGGCGCATTCTTCAGGATCACCCGGGCAATGGCGATGCGCTGGCGCTGTCCCCCGGAGAGCTTCACGCCGCGCTCGCCGACCTGGGAATCGTAGTCGCGGCGGCTCTTCCAGTCCTCGAGTTCGAGAATGAAGTCGTGCGCATGCGCGAGCTTCGCCGCGGCAATGACATCGGCCTCGGTCGCGCCGGGTTTGCCGTAGCGGATATTGTCGCGGATCGAGCGATGCAGGAGCGAGGTGTCCTGCGTTACGACCGAAATCTGCGCGCGCAGACTCTCCTGCGTGACTTTGGCGATGTCCTGATCGTCGATCAGAATGCGCCCGTCCTCGAGATCGAAGAAACGCAGGAGCAGATTGACCAGCGTCGATTTGCCCGCGCCCGAGCGGCCGACAAGACCGATCTTCTCGCCCGGCCGCACATGCAGCGACAATCCGTCGATGACGCCGGTTTCGCGGCCATAACCGAAGCGCACATCCTCGAAGCGGATATCGCCCTTGCTGACGGATAGCGGGCGCGCATCGGCATGGTCGGCGAGCACGATCGGCCTGGCAATTGCCGACATGCCTTCCTGAACGACGCCGATATTCTCGAAGATCGCCGTGATCTGCATCGCCACCCAGCCGGCGATGTTGACGATCTGCCAGGCGAGCGGCAGCGCCATGGCGACGGTGCCGACCGTCACGCTGCCGCGCGTCCAAAGAAAGATTGCAAGGCCGCAAGTGGAAGTGACGAGCAGCGCATTGAGCAGCATCAGGCTGACGCTGAACAGCGTGTTCAGCCGCAGCGAGGCATGAAACAGACCGGTATGCTCATCCACCGCTTCGCGCACATAGGCATCCTCCTCGCGCGCGCGGGCGAACAGCTTCACCGTGAGAATATTCGTATAGGTATCGACGATGCGGCCGGTCAGGATCGATCGCGCCTCCGACACGTTGGTCGAACGGTCGCGCATGCGGGGCACGAAGAAGCGCAGCAGCACGGCATAGCCGGCAAACCAGCAGATGACGGGCAGGCAGAGCCACGGATCGGCCGACGCGAGAAGAAAGATCGCGCTCGTGCCATAGACCATGATGTACCAGACGGCGGTGAGCAGGGAGACGAGGCTCTCGCGCATGGCCGGGCCGGTCTGCATCACCTTGTTCGCGATGCGGCCGGCGAAATCGTTCTGGAAAAAGGCCCACGATTGCC
>CAZSAW010000227.1:0-10093 GCA_964604745.1 uncultured Hyphomicrobiales bacterium | reverse complement strand
GCACTTCCGTCCGGCACGCGCATCGCGCCCGACGTGGCGCCGGAGCGGCGCGGCGGCGCTGTGACCACGTCCGCTCCGCCGGTGCAGAATATCCGCCGTGTCATTCCGGCCGGCGCGCGCGGCTGGGTCGTCGACCAGCAGGCGAATTCGGTCATGCTCGTGCGGCGGCATCCGCTGACCGTCGAGGGCGAGACGATCGGTACCTTCGACGTCGCGCTCACCTGCGGCAATGCCGCGAATGAATACGCCGTCCTCTACAGCGAGACGCGCACGATCAAGAGCGCCAATCGCTACGGCGAGCGGCTGAAATACGTGTCGGTGTCGATGGGGCAGAAATCGGTGTCGCTCGCCATCGGCTCGTCAGAAATTGCGAGCCCGCGTATGGAGCGCGAGTCTTTTGCAAGCGGCATGATCCCGGCATCGGCCGTGACAACTTTCGCCGAGGCCGGCAGCCATTCGCTCACCGTCGAGACATCGAGCACCGGAAACGGCGCGACCTCGGTGCGCGTCGGCAATACCGGCGTCGCGCAAAATTTCCCGCAGCTCGCGGCGGCCTGCGGGAAGCGGCCACGCACCCTGCAGGCGGCGGCGCACAGCGACTGAAATTCCGTAATCTGCCCGGACGAGGTTATTCCGCGGCGACGGCGCGGCGTTTCTGCTCGATCTGATCGATTGCCGCGACCACCGCATCGAACGTCAGAAGCGTCGAGGCGTGGCGCGCCTTGTAATCGCGCACCGGCTCGAGCACGGCGATGTCGGCCCATTTGCCGGCCGGCGGTGCACCGTTTTCTTTCAGCATACGGCGAACCGTGTCCCGCAGGTCGCGCAGCTCCTGCGCATGCGAGCCGATGACGTTGCGCGCCATGATTGAAGACGAAGCCTGCCCCAGGGCGCAGGCCTTCACGTCATGGGCGAAGTCGGTCACCACGTCGCCGTCCATCTTCAGGTCCACCGTGACGGTCGAGCCGCACAGCTTCGAATGTGCCGTGGCGCTGCCCTGAGCGTCAGGCATGCGGCCGAGGCGGGGGATATTGCCCGCCAGTTCGAGGATACGGCTGTTATAGACGTCGTTGAGCATCTGGTACCGGCGTAAAGCATACCGGGCGAGGAATTGTGCGCGCCCGGCGCTTTCATATATAGGTGCTTGGGAATGCGGCGTCCAAGCCGGCGGGACGGTTGGAGATTTTCCGACAAGCCCCCGGCTGACGCGGCCGCCCGGTGACACTCCCGGCGCCGTCTCGGAGCGCTGGTCGAACGGAGAAGACCGTCATGGACGCCATCGTCAAACCCTGGCCCAAGCAGCCCGCGCAGGGAGAGCAGCTCTCGGAGCATGTCCGGGCCGCTCCCAAGCCCGTTTCGCCGCGCCCGACGCGGGAGCAGGCGGAAGAGGCGGTGCGCACGCTGATCGCCTTTGCCGGTGACGACCCCTCCCGCGAGGGCGTGCTGGAAACGCCGCGCCGCGTTGTCAACGCCTACGAGGAGCTCTATCGCGGCTATCGCGAATGCCCGGTCGAGGTGCTGGACCGGACCTTCTCGGAGACCGGCCAGTATGACGACATGGTGCTGGTGCGCGACATCAGCTTCAACTCGCATTGCGAACACCACATGATGCCGTTCTACGGCAAGGCGCATATCGCCTATCGGCCGGTCGACCGCGTGGTGGGCCTGTCCAAATTTGCCCGCTTGGTCGAGGTTTATGCGCGCCGGCTGCAGACGCAGGAGCACCTGACCTCGCAGATCGCGACCGCGATCGACGAGATCCTGAAGCCGCGCGGCGTCGCCGTGATGATCGAAGCCGAGCACATGTGCATGTCGCTGCGCGGGGTGGAGAAGCATGGCGCTTCGACCATCACGACGCAATTCCGCGGCACGTTCCGCGAGGATGCCAACGAGCAGGTCCGCTTCGTCACCGCCGTGCGCGCCGGCAGCCGCTGACCGTCCTCGCCGGGGTTGACCCGGCGATCCTTCCTGCAAAAAACGATGGCCGTGCGGACCATGTCCGCGCATGATGCTTGCCTGCGTGTTGAATCGGACAGGTGCGATGGACTTTCCGAGCCCCGGATCGATCAAGGAGCTTGAAGAAGGGACCGGTTTCACGCCGAAATTCGGCGCGGACGGCCTCGTCACCGCCGTCGTGACCGATGCCGCGTCGGGCGAATTGCTCATGGTCGCGCACATGAATGCGGAAGCCCTGCGCAAGACGATCGAAAGCGGCGAAGGCTGGTACTTTTCGCGCTCGCGGCAGAAGCTGTGGCGCAAGGGTGAGAGCTCCGGCCACACCCAACGCGTCGTCGAGATGCGCGTCGATTGCGATCAGGATTCGGTCTGGCTCCGGGTTGAGCAGCACGGCGAGGGCGCCTGTCACACCGGCCGGCGTTCCTGCTTCTATCGCGCGGTGGCGCTTAGGCAAAAGGGAGCGGTGACGCTCGAATTCCGCGAGGATCGCGTCTTCGATCCCGCGAGGGTCTACAGAAAATAGTCTGCCCGCGCTCTAGGAGCGTGGCTTTGTGCGCGTCAGCAGCCGTTGCGCGCGCGCAAGGTGCGGCCGGTCGAACATCTTGCCGTCGATGCCGACGACACCGACGTCGGGCGCGGCGGCGAACGCATCGACGATCTGGCGTGCCTGCGCGATCATGTCCGGCGTCGGTGTGAACACCTCGTTGATCGGGGCGACCTGCGCCGGATGAATCGCCATCTTGGCGGTGAAGCCGTCGCGCCGCGCCTCTTCGCATTCGCGCCGCAAGTCCAAGTCGTTACGGAAATCGACATAGACGGTGTCGATTGCCGGCACCTCCGCCGCCGCGGCGCCGGCGAGGCACAAAGCGCGCGCCAGACGATAAGGATCGAGGAAGCGTGCAGACTCGTCGCGGTTGGCCTCGGCCCCGAGTTCCGCCGACAAATCTTCCGCGCCCCAGGTGAGGCCGGACAGCCGCGTGCTCGATCCGCCATAGCTGCCTGTGACGAACAGCGAGGCTGCGGTCTCGGTCGCGAGCGCGACAATGCCGATGGAATTTTCCGGAAGGCCCGCGATCGCTTCGCGCGCGCTCAGTTTGGCGTCGAGATGCGTCACCGACGGGCCGCCATTTGCCTTCGGAAGAAGGATGGCGTCGGGCGCGCCGGGCACCACCGCATCGAGATCGGCGTCGATCAGGCCCGTGCTGATGGCGTTGACACGGACGAGGAGGCGCGGGCGCGCCTTGGCCTTGGCTGCCTCTTTCAGAAAGGCGAGCGCACTCTGGCGCGCCGCGGCCTTGTTGGCCGGCGCGATCGAATCCTCCAGGTCGACGATCAGCGCGTCGGCGCCGCTCGTCATGCCCTTGTCGAGTTTTTTCGGCGAATCGGCTGGGACGAAGAGAAGGGACCGCATCGACTCTGCGCCTTAAGCCGCCCGCTTGAGCATGAACGCCTGGCGGCGGCATTCGGCGACGAGCTTGTTGTCCTGATTGTAGGCACGATGATGGAATTCGACGATGCCGGCGTTCGGGCGCGATTTCGATTCGCGCTTGCCGAGGATTTCGGTCGAGCAATGAACGGTGTCGTTCTCGAACAGCGGATGGGGAAATTTCGTGTCGGTCATGCCGAGATTGGCGATGGTCGTGCCGACGGTAAGGTCGTTGACGGAAATGCCGATCATCAGCCCGAGTGTGAAGAGCGAGTTCATCAGTGGCTTGCCCCATTCCGTCTCCTGCTCGCAGAACTGCCGGTCGATGTGCAGGGGCTGCGGATTGAGCGTCATGTTGGAGAACAGCATGTTGTCCATCTGGGTCACGGTGCGGGTGAGTCGGTGCTCGATCACCTCGCCAACCACGAAATCCTCGAAATAGATGCCGCCGCGCTTGTGCCGGACCACTGTTTCTTGGGGCATTTCCACCTCCGCTCAACCTTAAGGTTCCATTTACCATAATTGTTCATGTTCGGAACCGCTGTGCGCCTCGGGCGCACGCCGCCGCAAAGGCACGCCGCGATGCTTGTTGACGCCAACAGTCCGAATGCGGGGGGCGTCACCGGCGCTATCCGCCAAGCCTCGCGCGTCACCGGAACGAGCTTCCAATACCTGCTTGCCGCGGCGAAGGTCGAGTCGGGCCTCGATCCCTCGGCGGCCGCACGCAGCTCGAGCGCGGGCGGCCTCTTCCAGTTCATCGACCAGACATGGCTCGGCACCCTGAAGCAGGCGGGGGCTTCGCTCGGCTACGGCCGCTATGCCCAGGCGATCCAGCAGACCGATTCCGGCCGCTATGTCGTCTCCGATCCGGCGCTGCGCAGCGAGATCATGAAGCTGCGGCGCGACCCGACCGCCAACGCAATGATGGCGGGCGCGCTGACACAGAGCAACGCCAATTACCTGACGCAGAAGCTTGGCCGCGCGCCGAATGACGGCGAGCTTTACATGGCGCACTTTCTTGGGGCGCGCGGCGCGGCCAAGCTGATTGGATTGTCGCAAGCGACCCCCAGCGCCATCGCCGCCGATTCCTTTCCGCAAGCCGCCCGCGCCAATCGCTCGATTTTTTACGCCAGCGGCCGGCCGCGCAGCTTCGCCGATGTCACGCGCGTCCTCTCTGGACGCTACGATGTCGCGGCTGCCGCCACGGCCGGCATCGGCGGTAACACGGCGCCGAAAGCGCCGGCCGTCGCCACGGTCGCGCGCGTGGCGCGCGCCTACGAGGCGGCCGCTCCGGTCAGGCCGCTGATCGCTGCGCCGACCCTATCGCCGCCAAGCGCGGCCATGCCGGCAATCTCCGCCTCGGCCAGCCTCGCAACAAACGCACCAACGCTCGCGGCGCCGCGGGATATTCAGCCTGCGGCGACGCCGAGCGAGCACGTCGCCTCGGCCTTTCGCGATCTTTTCCTGCCGACGCATGCGGACATGCAGGCCGCAGCGGATGCGCCGGCCGGTGACACGGCGGCACCCGACGACGTTCCCGAAATGCCGACGGCGAACGCGCTGGCGCCACTCACGTCCGCCGCGCCGCAGGTCGTC
Organism: uncultured Hyphomicrobiales bacterium; assembly: GCA_964604745.1. Classification (GTDB taxonomy): domain Bacteria; phylum Pseudomonadota; class Alphaproteobacteria; order Rhizobiales; family Xanthobacteraceae; genus Pseudorhodoplanes. Next base: position 5,115 of record CAZSAW010000227.1, on the reverse strand, counting down.
GCGAGCGTCAACAGCATTCCGGCATCCGACGAGCCGTTTGGGCTGTTCCAGGACATTCGGCCTAATGTGCGCGCCCTGTTCACGGGCGGCTGAGGCGCGCGCCGCGCCGTTAAGAATTCGGCAACAATCGCAAAGATTTATAGTGAACCCTTTGTTAAGGGCAGTCCGCTAGTGTCGTTGCAAGCCGGCGGGCCGGTCGATTTGCGTGGTTCTGAGCATGATAGTCCGTCAGTTTCTCCATTGGTTGCGTACCGCGCCCGCCGGCGAGCGCGCAGAGGCCACGAGCGCTCTGGCCCGCGCCTATCTCTATTCCGATCTGTCGGCCGACGACCGCGCCGCCGCCGAAGGCGCGATGACGATGCTTCTCGACGATGGGTCGCCACTCGTCCGTCGTGCGCTTGCCGACGCTCTCGCCGGCAGTGACAAGGCGCCAGCCTCCATCATTTTCGCACTTGCCTCGGATCAGCCGGAGGTGTCCGCGATCGTGCTCGAGCGTTCGCCGCTTCTGCTCGATGCCGAGCTTGTCGATATCGTCGCGACCGGCAATGGCGCGATACAGGCCGCGGTGGCGCGGCGGCTCTGCGTGCCGCCATCGATCGCCGCTGCGGTGGCCGAAGTCGGTTCGGCGGAGGCCTGCCTCATTCTTCTGGAAAATTCCGGCGTCGAGATCACGCTGTTCTCGATCGACCGAATCGTCGAACGCTTCGGCCATCTCGCCGCGATCCGCGAGGTACTGCTTGCGCGCGACGATCTGCCCGCGCCGACGCGCCAGGCGCTGGTCGCCAAACTGTCCGACACGCTGGCCGACTTCGTCGTTTCGCGCGACTGGCTCGCGGCCGACCGCGCGCAGCGCGTGACGAAGGAAGCGTGCGAGAAGGCGACCGTGATCCTCGCGGCCCAGACGCCTGACGGCGAGGTGCGGCCGCTGATCCGGCATCTGCGCGCGACCGGCCAGCTCAACGCGGGGCTCGTCCTGCGCGCGCTTCTCTGCGGCAACATCGCCTTGTTCGAGGAAGCGCTTGCCGATCTATCGGGGCTGCCGCTGTCGCGCGTGTCAGGTCTCGTGCACGATCGTGGCCATGCCGGCTTCCGCGCGATCTACGAGAAGGCCGGGTTGCCGGCGTCGGCTTTCCCGGCCTTCCGCGAAGCGATCGCGGCGATGCATGAAGATGGCTTGTACGGCGAACCAGGCGGCATGATGCGGCTCAAGCGGCGCATGATCGAGCGCGTGCTCACCGGCTGCGAGAATGAGGAATATGGCGAGGTCGAGCCGCTGCTGACGCTGCTGCGCCGCTTCGCCACCGAGGCCGCGCGCGAAGAGGCGCGCCTGTTCTGCGAGGAGTTGGTCGGCGGCGTCGCCCCGGCCTTGGAGCGCGCAGCGGCGTAACCCAATCGCTCGCCTGAATCGCGTAATTCCGCCGACGTCCAGGGCAGCTGCAGAAAAGCAAATGGCGGGGACATGCCCGGCCACGATGCAACGCTGAAATTCCGTCTAGAACGTATCCGGCGCGATCGATGGCGCCATGACGTTCTCGAGATAATCCGGCCGATGCCTGTTGACGTCGGCAAGGTATTCGTCGCTCACGCCGCGCAGCTTGCGGATGAGGGCAGGGGCGATGTCGCCGATGTCCGGGCGCAGATGTTCGCGCACGATCGCGCGGATGGCGTCGACGTGCCGATCGATCAGCTCCATCGGAATATGTTCCGGATCCGGGGTATGTTCGAGCACGCGGCAGAGGCTCTCGGCAACGGGCGCGACCTTTGGAAATCCGAACGTCGCGGCATCGCCCTTGATGTCGTGCGCGGAGAGAAACAATTCGTCGAACCTGGCCTTGCTGAATCCGGACTCACGCATGGCGTTGCGCGCCTTGTGCAGGCGGTCGCATTCCTCGTTCATCCATGTGCCGAACTCGCTCGACAGATCCGATAACGCCTTTTCGGCGCGCTTGAGCTGGTCGTCGCCGGGGAGGCTCACCTTGGCGATTGCCTTCTTGGCGAGCTTGTTCGCCGGCTTGATCACCTGGTGATCGGTGAACGTTTCGACCTTAGCCTGGTTTGACTTGCCCTGGGCCATTGTGACGACGCTCCTTGTTCTCAGCCTGCGACACTGGCCTTGTCGAGCAGGGATTGCTGGCGGATGACATCGGCCTTGCCGCCCTTGCGCCGCTCGGGCCCGACATAATTCGGGTTGGCGTTGCGGCGCCGGTCGGGGCCGAAATAGGTCTTGGTCTTGATGAACGGGCGCGGGTTGAGCACCACGTTGATGATGCGCTGATAGAGGGCCTTGGCGGAAAGAGGCTTTGCCAGGAATTCAGTGACGCCGGCATCGCGCGCCGCCATGACGCGCTTCTTCTCCGAATGGCCCGTCACCATGATGATCGGCACGAACGGATTGGCGTTGGCGCCGGGCTGACGGATCATCTGCGCGAGTTCGAGGCCGTCGAAAATCGGCATCGCCCAGTCGGTGATGATGATGTCGGGAACATGATGCGTGAAGGCTTCGAGGCCGGCCGCGCCGTCCTCGGCTTCGTAGACCTCGCGGGCGCCGAAGCCGTGTAGCAGCGTTCGCACAATGCGACGCATGTGTGCGTTGTCGTCGATCACGACGAAACGCAGGCGGTTGAAGTCAATCCGAGTCGTCATGCCACGCCCGACCGCCGGGCGTTCTGCCCGGACCCCGACAGGCAGACTAGGGATGTGCCGTTAAGGAAGGGTTTAGGATGAAGGCTTGGCCGCTTTCGCCGCTATTGCAGCCATTTGCTGTAGATTGCCTGATAGGCGCCCGTCTCCACGCTGATATGAAGCCATGTGTCGACGAATTGTTTGAGCGCCATGTCGCGCGGCAGGAGGTACGCCTTCTCGGCGAAGTCGAACGGCTGATCCGGATGGATCGCGCATAATTCGGGCTTCAGCTTCTGCTGGTAGCGTGTCTCCGATGAATCCGTGATCATCAGGTCGGCATCGCCCTTGGCGATCTGATCGAAGATCGTCGTGTTGTCGGGATAGACGTTGATCTGCGCCGTCTTCAGGTGACCGCGCGCAAACCGCTCGTTGGTGCCGCCGGGATTGACGATCACCTTCACGCCGGGCTTGTCGATCTGCTCGATGGTCTGGAATTTGTCCTTGTTCTCGCAGCGAGCGATCGGCGTCTTGCCTTCGCGCATTACCGGGATCGAGAAGAACGCCTTCTTCTGCCGGTCGAGCGTGACCGAAATGCCGCCCATGCCGATGTCGAACTTGTCGGCCTCGAAATCCTTCATCAGGTTGGGCCACGATGTCTGCACGAATTCGACCTTGACGCCCAGCGCCTTGCCGAGGCTTTCAGCGAGATCGATGTCCATGCCGGAGAACTGGTTGGCCGTCTTGTCCAGATAGGTGAACGGCTTGTAGTCGCCGGTGGTGCCGACGCGCAGCGTGCCTTTGGCGACGATCTGGTCGAGCCGGGATTCCTGCGCGCCTGCGTGACTTGTCGCGAGCAGGAGCGATGTCGCAGCGGCGCAGGCGAGGCGGACGGGCAGGGATGACGGCATGACGAGACCTCCGGATTTGTTTTTGTGGCGCCAGATCGGGCTGGCGGCTCAATAGCCAAACTGCTCCCGCAGGATGCGTTCGTCGAGACTGTGCCCGGGATCGAACATCATGTGCATGGAAATCTGGTGATCCATGCGGATGTCGACCTTGTGCACGTCGCGCACCTCGTCGTGATCGGCGACCGCAGCGGCGGGGCGCTTCTTGGGATCGAGCACCTCGATCGTCACCCGCGCGTTATCGGGCAGGAGCGCACCGCGCCAGCGGCGCGGACGGAACGGGCTGATCGGGGTGAGCGCAAGCAATGGTGCATTGATCGGGATGATCGGACCCTGCGCCGACAGGTTATAGGCGGTCGAGCCGGCGGGCGTCGCCACGAGCGCGCCATCGGCCACGAGTTCTTCGAGACGAATCTTGCCATCAACGAGGATGCGCATGCGCGCGGCCTGATAGCTCTGGCGAAAGACCGACACTTCGTTGATCGCATAGGACTCGTACGAACGCCCGCCGGCATCGACCGCGCGCATCGCCAGCGGATGAATGACGGTTTTCTCCGCGGCGGCCAGACGATCGGTGAGGTCGTCCTCGTGAAATTCGTTCATCAGGAATCCGACGGTGCCCCGATGCATCCCGTAGAATGGCTTGCCCGCGGTCATGAACCGATGCAGGGTCTGCAGCATTAGTCCGTCGCCGCCGAGGGCTACGATCACATCGGCTTGTTCCGGCGGCACATTGCCGTAGCGTTGCGCGAGGCGCGCACAGGCCGCGGCAGCCTCCGGGGTGTCGCTGGCAATCAGGGCGATCCGGATGATGCGGCTCATGTCGGACGGCTCGCGGGGCGCAATCGCTGTGGCAGGCGGCTAGGCGGCCTGGACAGTGGATACATATGGGTACTGGTTAAGGGAGAAAGAACGCCATGGACCGCGTCGTCTTCGTTTATACGACTTACCCTTCCGTTGTCGAGGCGGAGAAGGCGGGCCGCACCATCGTGCATCAGCGGCTTGCGGCGTGCGTCAACATTCTGCCCGGCATGGTGTCGCATTACTGGTGGGACGGAAAGGTCACGCGGGGCGAGGAAGCGGTCATGATTTTCAAGACCCGTGCTTCGCTCGCCGATCAGGTCAGCGACGCGGTGCGGGCAAGTCATCCTTATACCACGCCTGCCGTCCTGGTATTGCCGGTCGAGAGTGTCGAGAAAAACTATCTCGCGTGGCTGATGTCGGAGACCGAGCAAAAGGCGAAGTCCGAAGCCCAGGCGTAGACATTCACAATAATGCGCGCAGCGCGACGACAGAGAGAACGCCGACGGCAATTGTCCCGAGCAGCGGCAGGCGTGTGGCCACCGCGGCTGTCACCAGCGCAGCGAGCGTTTCCGGCCAGCCGGTCGCAAGCGCCGTCGGCGCGATGACGGCAATCAGCACGGCAGGCGGAATGGCATCGAACGCGGCTTGCGCACGGCCTTCCAGTTTCAGCCGTCCGGAGATGAAAAAGCCGGCCGCGCGCGTGGCATAGGTTACGAGCGCCATGGCGACGATGGTGATGAGCGTCACGGGATCGACGGTCATGCCGGCTTGCTTTCCGCACTTG
>CAZSAW010000226.1:0-3021 GCA_964604745.1 uncultured Hyphomicrobiales bacterium | reverse complement strand
CGGCGACCGGCTGCTCAATGAATCGGGACTGGAAAACCATCCGCTCAATCCGATGACTGACGCGGACATCCGCCGCTGGCTCGCGTTGCAGGCGCAATCGCCGGTCGGGCTCGTGCCATGGGGCATCGTGCGGCAGGGCGGCGCGGCGCTGAAGCGCGCCCTGCAGGCCGCCGCCGAACGAAAAGAGCGGCTCGTCATCGTCGATGCCGTGTCCGACGACGACCTGCTGGCGATCGGTGACGCCTGCGCGGATTTTCCGCTGATCACCGGCGGCTCGGGCATCGCGCTCGGCCTGCCGGGGAATTTCATCCGCCAGGGTCTTGCCGGGACAAAGGGCGGCGCGTTCCACGGCGCGCCGGGACCGGACGCCGTTCTCGCCGGCTCCTGCTCGAAAGCCACGCTGCAGCAGATCGACGTGCACCGCAAAGCGCATCCGGCGCTCGCGATCGATGTGAGCGAGGTGATGCGAGGTGCCGTGAAGTCCGCCGATCTCGTGCGCTTCCTGCGCGACAATGAAAACAAGGCCCCGCTCATCTATTCCTCGCAGCCGCCGGAGCGCGTGCGCGCGTTGCAGCAGACCTTCGGCCGCGAACAGGTGGCCGAGCGGCTCGACCGGCTGTTTGCCGACACCGCGCGCGAGGCAGTTGCGTCCGGCGTGCGGCGGCTGGTGGTCGCCGGCGGCGAGACCTCGGGCGCGGTGGTCACTGCGCTTGGGCTTTCGGCGCTGGCGATCGGCCCGGAAATCGATCCCGGCGTGCCGGCGCTCGCCAACGCCGACGGCGCGCCGCTCGCGCTCGCATTGAAGTCGGGAAATTTTGGCGCGCCCGATTTCTTCGACAAGGCGCTGCGCACGCTCGCGGGCGCGGCATGAGCGAGGCCGCGATCCGCGAGACGATGACGCGGCTGGCGCAGTCGCTGTTCGCGCGCGGCTATACCGTCGGCTCGTCCGGCAATATCAGCGCGCGAGTCGACGACGGCCTTCTCATCACGCCGACCAATTCCTGCTTCGGCTTTCTCGATCCGGCGCGCATCAGCAAGCTCGATGGCAGCGGCCGCCACGTCGCCGGCGATCCGCCGTCGAAGGAAATCTTCCTGCATCAGGCCTTTTACGAGACGCGGCAGGGGACGGGCGCGGTGGTGCATCTGCATTCGACGCACGCTACCGCTTTGTCCTGTCTGCCCGACATCGACCCGGACGATGTGATCCCGCCGCTGACGCCGTATGTCGTCATGCGCGTCGGCCGCGTGAAACTCGTGCCTTACGTCCGGCCGGGCGACCCGAAGATGGGCGACCTCATCCGCGCGCTCGGCGGCCAATACGCGGCGGTGCTGCTCGCCAATCACGGCCCGGTCGTTTCGGCGAAGGATATTGAATCAGCCGTCTATGCCTCCGAGGAATTGGAGGAGACGGCCAAACTGGTCCTGCTGTTGCGCGGAGAGAAGGCGCGCCGTCTTACCCCGGCGCAGATCGACGAACTCGTCCGTGTGTTTCAGGCTCCGCGTTGAGGGACTTCATGCCACGCTTCACTGCCAATATCTCGTTCATGTTCGCCGACCGGCCGTTTCTCGATCGCATCGATGCGGCGAAGGCGTGCGGATTGTCGTTCGTCGAGTGTCATTTTCCCTACGAGTTCCCGATCCCCGTCGTGAAGGATCGCTTGGCGGCCGCGGGCATCACACTCACCGGGCTCAACACCGCCGCAGGCGACACGAGCAAGGGCGAATGGGGCCTTGCGAGCGTTCCCGGCCGCGAGGCCGATTTCCACAAGCATTTCGACCAGGCGCTGACCTATGCGACCGCGCTTGGCGCGTCCGTCATTCATGTCATGGCCGGCAATGTCGATCCGGATGGCCGCAACGCCGCGCTGAAAACCTATGTCGCCAATCTTCGCGCAGCGGCGCGGCAGGCGGCCGGCACCGGCGTAACATTGTTGCTCGAACCGCTGAACCGCCGCGACATGCCGCGCTATCTCGTCTCGCGTTCGGACGAGATCGTGTCCATCCTCGACGAGATCGGCGAGCCGAACGTCAAGCTCCTGTTCGACGTCTATCACGTGCAGATCATGGAGGGAGATCTGACCAAACGGATCGAGCGGCATCGCGACAGGATCGGGCACGTGCAGATCGCCGCCGTGCCATCGCGCGCGGAGCCGGACGAGGGCGAAGTCAGCTTTCCTGCGATTTTCTCCGCGCTCGACTCGATCGGCTATCGCGGTTTTGTCGGGCTTGAATACAAGCCGCGCGCCCGCACCGAAGACGGCATCGGCTGGATCGACCGCTTCCGCTGACGCACATTGCGGCCCGGCAGGCGCTCGCGTAAAGCATCGGCGAACATGAGCCGGGCATGACAGCGATCCTGTCCAACGAGACATCGTCCACGCGCGACATCGAGCAGATCCTGCGCCGCGCGGGATTGATCGCGCCCGATGCGGCCGCGCGGTTCGAAGCGTTGACCGGCGGCGTCGCCTCCGACATCTGGAAGGTCGAGACCGGGGGTGAGGTTTTCGTCGTCAAGCGCGCGCTCGCGAAGCTGCGCGTCGCCGCCGACTGGCGCGCGCCGATCAGCCGCAACGCTTCGGAGGCCGGATGGATGCAGGTGGTCCGGCGCATCGCCCCGCGCGCGGTGCCCGACATTCTCTTTCATGATGCGCAGGCCGGCCTTTTCGCCATGACCTATCTGCCGCCGGAGCGCTTTCCGGTGTGGAAGGCGCAGCTGCGGGACGGGCATGTCGATCTTGCCTTCGCCGCCGAGGTCGGACGCGTGCTGGCGCGCATCCATTCCGAAACGGCGAACGACGACGAACTCGCGCGGCAATTCGCCAATGACGAAACCTTTCATGCGATCCGGCCGGAGCCCTATCTGGAAGCGACGGCAGGGCCGCATCCCGATCTTGCCGAACCCTTGTTTGCGCTGTCGCGGCGCACGCTGGCCTGCCATCGCGCGCTCGTGCACGGTGACGTGAGCCCGAAGAACATTCTTGCCGGACCGGACGGTCCTGTTTTCCTCGATGCCGAATGCGC
>CAZSAW010000225.1:0-11050 GCA_964604745.1 uncultured Hyphomicrobiales bacterium | reverse complement strand
TGCCGAGGTGCGCGAAACATAGATTTCGTCTTCGACCATCGCCTCATAACGCAGGATTTCACCGGCGAAGACGAACGTGTCGCCGACAGTGAGATTCTCGGCGAAATATTCCTCGACCTCGCCCAGAATACGTCCGCCGCGCGCGATCGACCCGGTCGGGCCCGAGCCGCCCGCGCGCGAGCGCACGAGCCGCACCTTCATCATCACCGCCTCAACGATGGTACCGACATTCATGCGGTATTGTTGCGCGAAGCGCGGATGCGTCACGCGCCAGCGGCCATCCTGGCCCAGCCTGATCTTGGCGAAGCGTTCGTACACCTTGAGCGCGTAGCCGCCAGTGGCGACAAAATCGACTGCGGCATCGAAATCGGATCGCGCGAGTTCGGCATAGGGTGCTGCCGAACGAACTTCGCGATAGAGATCGTCGGCGTCGAACGGCGCGCCACAGGCCGTGCCGAGAATATGCTGCGCCAACACATCGAGACCCCCGGTTCGCAGTGGCGGGGTATCCTGCGCCTGCTCGGAAACCGCCTCGATCGCGGCCCGGCATTCGAGCACTTCAAAACGGTTGGCGGGCACGAGGATGCCGCGCGACGGCTCTTCGAGCCGGTGATTGGCGCGGCCGATGCGCTGCAGAAGACGCGAGGCGCCCTTGGGCGCGCCGACATTGATAACGAGATCGATGTCGCCCCAGTCGATGCCGAGATCGAGCGAGGACGTGCAGATCACCGCGCGCAGGCGCCCGCGCGTCATCGCGTCCTCGACCCGCCGCCGCTGCGCAACGTCGAGCGACCCGTGATGCAGCGCGATGCTCAGGTTGTCCTCGTTGATGTTCCACATTTCGTGGAAAATCATCTCCGCCTGACTGCGCGTATTGACGAAGACGAGCGTGGTCTTGTGCTGCTTGATCAGCTCGTAGATCGCGGCAAAGGCATGCCGCGCCGAATGGCCGGCCCACGGCAGTTCTTCGCCCGGCTCCAGCATTGTGACATGCGGTTCGGCGCCACCTTTCGCCACAACGAGATCCGCGAAGGCCTGGCGGGCGGGAGGCTGCGGCACAAGAAACCGGCAAAGCTCGGCGGGCTCGGCGACCGTCGCGGACAGGCCGATGCTGTGCAGCCCCGGCGCAAGATGAAACAGCCGCGCGAGCGCGAGCGACAAGAGATCACCGCGCTTCGACGTGACGAGCGCGTGCAACTCGTCAAGCACCACGCGCTCGAGATCGCCGAACAGATAAGGCGCATCAGCGGACGCGAGGAGAAGCGACAGCTGCTCCGGCGTCGTCAGCAGGATGTCCGGCGGATCACGGCGCTGGCGCTGGCGCTTGGAGACGGGTGTATCGCCGGTGCGCGTTTCGATGCGGATGGGCAATCCCATTTCGGCAACGGGCGTCTCCAGGTTGCGGGCGATGTCAACCGCGAGCGCCTTGAGTGGAGAAATGTAGAGCGTATGCAGGCCCTGCGAGCGGCGGATGTCGCGGCCAGTGGAAACGAGTTGTCGCGGCTTCGCACCGCGCTCGTAAAGTTCGGTCAGGGTCGGCAGAAAGCCGGCCAGCGTCTTCCCGCCGCCCGTCGGCGCGATCAGCAGCACGGAACGATCCGCCTGCGCCTTCTCCAGAAGCTGCAACTGGTGCGCGCGCGGATGCCAGCCGCGGCTTTCGAACCAGCGCGTGAAGATGTCCGGCAGCGTCGCCGCGGCGGGAATTTCGATGACGGTCACGCGCGGACCCTAACGCGGCGGCTGGGGCAGCGTCGAGATTCGGTTTCCAGCCTCGAAACGGGCAATTCCGAAGTCTCGCCACATTCGTGAGCCCGCGGCATCAATGCCGTCATGGGCGGCGTGCCACAATCACCAGTCCATCGACGTCGACGCCCTTCTCGCTGCGCGCGGGCGCATCAATCGTTTCGATCAACGTCAGGCCCGCATCCACAATGAGCCGTTGGATATGGTTGACGCTGTGCGCGAAGCGCAGCGTGTCGCGCAGGACGACATCTTCGCCTTCGGCCGTTTCCAATGTGAAGGCGAAAAATCCATCCGGCGCCAGCATCCGTGCTATCGCGGAAACGACCGGCGCGAGGTCGCCGATATAGACGAACACGTCCGCGGCGGTGACGAGGTCGCAGGACGTTGCCGGCGCAACAGCAACGAAATCGGCAAGCGCAGCGACATGCAAGTCGTCATAGATTTCCTTGGCGCTCGCCTTGGCAATCATACGCGGCGAAAGATCGACGCCGACCAGCCGATCGACATGCGGTCGGAATGCCGCGCCGACGAGTCCCGTGCCGCATCCGAGATCCAGCATGGAGCCAAACTGGAAAGAACGCCCACACCGTCCGCATGCGCTCCTCACCGCCTCGTATAGCAATTGCGGGCCTTGATAATTGAGGCCTTTCGTCAGTGCCCGCTCGAAGTCCGTCGCATATTGATCGAACAACGCGCGCAGATAGGCTGGCGGCATTTCGCCATTCCGCCCACCCTTGCCGAGGCGCCGCAGGCGCAACGCTGCGCCATGCCTGTCCTCCGGATCGGCGGCCAAGGCCGATGCGAATGCTCCGGCGGCGCCGGCAGAATCGTCGAGCCGCTCGAGCACATCACCCAGAAAATGCCAGGCCCCGGCAAACCGGGGAGCCATATCGACCGTCTGCCGCAACAGATCGACAGCCGCGAAGAAATCGCCACGCCCGGCAAATTCCTGCGCCATGGCGAAACGGCGATCGGCGATCAGGTCACCGGAGGACAGAAAAAGCGGCGAAAGCATCTTTTCGTTGGTTCGGCGTACCTCGCGTCCGCCGGGAAGCGTCCTATCTTAGCATGCATGCGCGCCGAAGATGTCCTTCTGCCGACCCCGTCAGGGGTATGCTGCAAACGCGGCGGCTTCCATATCGATCCCACGCGGCCCGTCGGCAAGGCCCTGATCACGCACGGCCATTCCGACCATGCGCGCGCTGGCCACGGCGCGGTTCTGGCGACGCAGGAAACGCTCGACGTCATGCGGTTACGCTACGGCGAAAATTTCGCCGACTCGACGCAGGCGATCCGCTATGGCGAGCCGATCACAGTCGGCGACGCGACCGTGACATTCCATCCGGCCGGGCACGTGCTCGGGTCGGCGCAGATCGCAGTCGAATGCGACGGTTTCCGCGCGATCGCATCAGGCGACTACAAGGATGTTGCCGATCCGACTTGCGTGCCCTTCGAGCTGGTGCGATGCGACCTCTTCATTACCGAAGCGACCTTCGGGCTTCCGGTCTTCCGGCATCCTGACCCCGATGCGGAAATCGCAAAGCTCCTGCATTCCGTCGCGCTGTTTCCGGACCGGGCGCATCTCGTCGGCGCCTATTCGCTCGGCAAGGCGCAGCGCGTGATCGCGCTTCTGCGCAAGGCCGGCCACGACTCCACCATCTATCTGCACGGCGCACTGGAGAAACTCACGCGCTACTATCAGACTCGCGGAATCGATCTTGGCGACATTGCGCTGGCGCGGGGCGCGAAGAAATCGGAGCTCGGCGGCACGATCACGCTCTGTCCTCCGACGTCGATCAAGGAATTGTGGTCGCGGCGTTTTCCCGATCCGGTTGCCTGCTTCGCGTCCGGCTGGATGCGCGTGCGCGCGCGTGCGCGGCAAGGCGGCGTCGAACTGCCGCTGGTCATTTCGGACCATGCCGACTGGACCGGCCTGACCAAGACCATCGCCGCCACCGGTGCCTCGGAAATCTGGGTGACGCATGGCCAGGAAGATGCGCTCGTGCATTGGGCGACACAACGGGGGCTGCGGGCGCGGCCGCTGGACATCGTCGGTTATGGCGAAGAGGAAGAACCCTCCGAAGCGGCGGAAGACGCATGATCCGGGCGCGGGCAACAATGGACCATTGCGCCCGCGCATCCTAACGTTGCCTTCTGCGACCGCTTCCGAGATCGACTATTGCTCATGACTGCCGCCACCGTCCTGATGCCGACGCATAATCATGTCGAGCCGCTGCGCCATTCGGTTGCGAGCGTACTGGCGCAGACGCTTCCGGATTTCGAATTGTTCATTGTCGGCGACGGCGCGACCCGGGACACCGTCGCTATGGCGCGCGCGCTGGAACGGAACGATTCGCGCATTCGTTTTTTCGATCTTCCCAAAGGTCCGCGCAAAGGCGAAATCAATCGTCACGAGGCATTGCGCGCAGCGAGCGGGCGGTTCGTCGCCTATATCGGAGATGACGACCTGTGGATGCCGCAGCATCTTCAAGTTCTCGACGCCGCGCTGCGTGAGGTCGACTTTGCACACACGCTGCATGTCGGCGTCGATCGGAATCGCAAGCTTTTCTGCCTCGCTGCCGATCTGGAAAGCGCAGCCTTTCGCCAACGCATGGTGAGCGAAAATTTCAACCGCTTCGATCTCTGCTTCGGTGCGCATACGCTTGGCGCCTATCGCCGGCTGCCAAATGGATGGACGACAACGCCCGATGATTGCCCGTGGACCGACCTTCATATGTGGCGGAAGTTTCTTGCCGAGCCCTGGTGCCGGGCGCGCTCCATCATGGTTCCGACGGCGCTCTGCACGCACACGCATCTGCGACCCCATTTGACCGATCAGGAGCGTGCCGAAGATATGAAATCCTGGGCGCAGACGATGGCCGCGCCGGATTTTCGCGAAAGCCTGTGGCGACTCGTGGCGGACTCTTTCGCCCGCATGGCGGCCAGGCAAATCCCGGCTTCTCCGCCTGCCGCCCGGCAATCCGCGCCGACGGACTAGATGTTCACCAGCCGCGCGCGCCGCCGAATGAATAGGGGATCAGCGCCGTATCGATCGGCAGACGGTATTTGTCGGGATTGGTGTGATCGTACGGCTGTGTCGGCAGGTCGATCACCACAACATCGGTTGTCCCGACATTGTGCTCGGCGTGCCAGACGTGCGTCGGGATGTTCACCATCTTGCGATCGTGCTCCGACATCAGGATTTTGCAAACCTGACCGCAGGTCGGCGAATCCGGCCGCGGATCGAAAAGAACGAGTTCCATCTCGCCCTGCAGAATGAAGTATCGATCCTCGTGGTGCTCGTGCAGTCCCCAGCCTTTGACCATACCGGGACGGATGGTGAAGCAATGCAGCGATTCGACGGGCGCTGCATGAAAGCCCCAGCGCCGATCGAAGATTTCGACGACGCTGCCGCGTGCGTCGCTGTGGGTCGGCGAGCGATGAATTTTTACTCCGTGCGTCAGGGGTCGCAGCAATTCTCCCGTTGCCGTGACTGTTTGCACGTCGCGCTTCGCCGCCTGGAGCGTTTGCTCGAGAAGGGAACCTGTCCGTCTGATCGTTGGATCCTTGCTCGCCATGCCTTGTCCTGAGGGCCGCCACCGGCTTGATAACGCGCTGCTCGCTCCTAACTCTACAAGCACATCGCAGCAACACAATCCTCGCGTTTGCCGGCAGTCGCGGTGCTTGGATAGCTTTGCGCCCGCTGTGTTCCGGCCCATGAATGATTTCGCCGAATTGCTCGATCGTCTCGCCTACGAGCACGGGCGCAACAACAAGCTGCGCCTGATGGCCGATTATTTCCGGCGCACGCCTGACCCAGAGCGCGGCTATGCGCTCGCTGCGCTGACGGGTTCCCTGTCATTTCCACACGCCAAGGGCGGGCTTATTCGCGCGCTCATTGCCGAACGCTCCGACCCGGTTCTGTTCGCGCTGTCTTACGACTATGTCGGTGATCTGTCGGAAACCGTCGCACTGATGTGGCCCGTCGATCCCGCGCACCGACCCAATGCGGTGCCCTCGCTCACGGACGTCATCACGAGCCTGTCTACACTCGGCAAGTCGCAATTGCCGGCGCAGCTCGCGCGCTGGCTCGACGCGCTCGACGAGACAGGCCGCTGGGCCCTGCTCAAGCTCGTCACCGGTGGTTTGCGCATTGGCGTCTCGGCACGGCTTGCCAAAACGGCCGTTGCGAGCCTCGGCGATACGGATGTCACCGAAATCGAATTGATCTGGGCCGGTCTCACCCCGCCCTATCCTGCGCTGTTCGCCTGGCTCGAAGGCCGCAGTGCTAAACCCGAAACGCGCGATGCCGCGCCGTTCCGGCCGGCCATGCTTGCGCATGCGCTGGAAGAAAGCGATCTCGAAGGGCTCGATGCAAGCGAGTTCATGGCGGAATGGAAATGGGATGGCATTCGCGTGCAGGCCGCTGCCGGTCACGCATCGAATGGCGAACGCGTCTGCCGGCTCTATTCGCGAACCGGAGAGGATATTTCCAAAAGTTTCCCAGATCTGCTCGAGGCCCTGCGGCTTGACGGGGCTATTGACGGCGAGCTTCTCGTTCTGCGCGAGGGGCGCGTCCAGTCGTTCAACGTGCTGCAGCAGCGCCTCAACCGCAAATCGGTCACGCCGAAGCTGCTCAAGGATTTCCCGGCGCATCTGCGCGCCTACGATCTGCTGGTCGACGGTGACGAAGATTTGCGTAACCTTCCCTTCGCCGAACGGCGCGAAAGGCTCGGCAATTTCATCGATCGGCTCGATGATCCGCGCGTCGATCTGTCACCGCTTATCTCTTTTGCGAACTGGCCGGCCCTCGTCGCGGCCCGCGCCAATCCTGCCGCCGCGGGCGCGGGACCTGATGCCGATGCCGTCGAAGGCGTCATGCTCAAGCGCAAGGACGCGCCTTATCTGCCGGGGCGACCGAAAGGGCCATGGTGGAAATGGAAGCGCGATCCTTTCACGGTCGATGCCGTGCTGATGTACGCACAGCGCGGTCATGGCAAGCGCTCATCCTACTATTCTGATTACACCTTCGGTGTGTGGACCAAGGGCGACGAAGGCGACGAACTTGTGCCGGTCGGTAAGGCGTATTTCGGCTTTACCGACGAGGAATTGATCCAGATCGACCGGTTCGTCCGCCGCAACACGATCGCCCGCTTCGGCCCGGTGCGCGAGATCGTGCACGAGGCCGATCACGGCCTCGTCCTGGAAGTCGCGTTCGAGGGTCTGCAGCGCTCGACCCGCCATAAATCCGGCCTGGCGATGCGCTTTCCTCGCATCAGCCGCCTGCGCTGGGACAAACCCCCGCGCGAGGCGGATCGGATCGACGCGCTGGAAACGCTTTTGGCCGGGATCGAAGCCGGACGCGCACCGGCGCTGCCGCAGGAAGCGATCCTTGCAGGTGGCACATGAAGAAGGCTGCGGCTATTTCGCCCTCCCCGCTCCCGTGCCATGGTCACGAAAAGATGCTGTAGATAATTGCGATTCGTTGCAGGAGTTTTTTGAATGTCCAACGATGTCATCATCCGGTTTTTCGGCGGCTCGCCGCTCGCCGTCATCGGACGCCTGATCCTTCTGTCGATCCTGATCGGCGTTCTTTTGTCCGCCTTCGGCCTCGATCCCTGGAATATCATCGACAGCGTACGCCGGCTGATCCAGCGCATCTGGGACATGGGATGGGATGCAATCTCGTGGCTGTGGCGCTATTTCCTGCTCGGCGCCGTGATCGTGATTCCGATCTGGCTGATCGTCCGTCTGGTCAATGCGCCGCGCGGACGGTAGTCCGCATCAAGGGCTAGTCACACCGGCCACGGCTCGGCCGTCATCGCTGCAGCTTTGACGCCGACGAATTCTTTCAGGCTCTTGTGGTTGCCGCGCGCCAGCGTTTGAAGAAGTTCGCGCTTGATCTCGTCGATCAGGCCAAGACCATGGAAGACGAGGCCGGTATAGAGCTGCAAGAGCGTGGCACCGGCTTTGATCTTTGCGAGCGCGGCGGCGCCGGAATCGATGCCGCCGACGCCGATAAGCGGGAAGGCTCCTTCGGCGCGCACGAAAGTCTCTGCCAACATCCGCGTCGCCAGTGCAAAAAGGGGGTGTCCCGACAGCCCGCCCTGCTCGACCGCCTTCGCTCGTTCGCGCAGGTTCGGCGGGCGCGCCAGCGTCGTATTGCTGACGATCATGCCATCCGCGCGCCGCGCGCGCGCGACGCCGACGACATCGTCCAGCTCAGGCAAAGATAAATCCGGCGCAATCTTCAGAAGTATCGGCGTTGGCCCCGCACGCAAGCTGACACGGTCGCGGGCATCGATCACGCGCGCCAACAAATCGTCGAGCATCTTGGCCTTCTGTAAATCGCGCAGGCCGGGCGTATTCGGCGAGGAGATATTGACGGTGACGTAGCTCGCAACCGGCGCGAAGGCTTCGACAAGGCGCACATAATCGGCCGCGCGGTCCGTCGTGTCGCGATTAGCCCCGACATTGACCCCGATAATCCCGCCGCGGTTCGCGCGCGCCGCAAGCCGCGCAAGAACCGCGGTCTCTCCGTCGTTGTTGAAGCCCAGGCGATTGATGACCGCCGCATCGGCATCAAGGCGAAACAGGCGCGGCCGCGGATTGCCCGCCTGCGGCCGGGGCGTCACGGTTCCGACTTCAACAAAGCCGAAGCCGAGCCGCAGCAGGGGATCGGGCACCTCGGCGTTCTTGTCGAATCCCGGGGCGACGCCGACCGGATTGGGAAAATTAAGACCGAATGCGCGCATGGCGAGCCGCGAATTGTCGGGCGCACCCGCCCCCGGCAGAGGCAGGTGTTTCAGTCCGTGAATGGCGAGACGATGCGCATCTTCCGGTTCGAACGCCCGCAGCAACGACAGGGCGAAACGGTCGAACAGGCCGAGCAAAGCGCGCAAAACTCCCTTGCGAGTCGCCTTGGACCCTATCGGCGGGGGCCGCGTTGTTCAAGGCGCGGCGACGGAAGTGACTGGACAGCGACGCCCGAAGGCTATAATTCCTAGCTAACGGATAATAGTCTCAAAAAGACAATTGGCGTGGCCGGAGTTCCAAACGGATGCTGACGCACGCACAGATCTGGACCGCGATCGACCGTCTGGCCGCACGCGCCAACATGTCGCCGAGCGGGCTTGCCAAGAAGGCCGGTCTCGACCCGACGACTTTCAACAAGTCGAAGCGCATTACCCCCGACGGCCGCGCGCGCTGGCCCTCGACCGAATCGGTCGCCAAGGCGCTTGCGGCGACAGGTGTCAGCGCCGAAGCGTTCATCGGTCTGATTTCCGACACCGCCCGCGCGGCGACGCAGGCGGTGCCGCTGATCGGCTTCGCCGAAGCCGGTGCCGGCGGGTATTTCGACGACGGCGGCTTTCCGGTTGGAAAAGGGTGGGACGAGATCGCCTTCCCCGCCGTTAACGACGAGCATGCCTACGCGCTTGAGATTTCCGGCGACTCGATGCTCCCCGCCTACCGCAAAGGCGACGTCATCATCGTCTCGCCGGCCGCGCCCGTGCGCCGCGGCGACCGCGTCGTCGTCAAGACGAAGAAGGGCGAGGTCATGGTCAAGCAATTGACGCGCAAGACGGCAAAGACGATCGAATTGCAGTCGCTCAACGCCGCCCATCCTGACCGCACGCTCGCGATGCCGGACGTTCTCTGGATCGCGCGAATTGTCTGGGCCAGTCAGTAACAGCGCAAGTCACGCCGAGCGCGCGAGCGCGCCGTCGATCATGTCGATCGTGTTCTTGATTCCGTAGACAGCAACAAAGGAACCGAAGCGCGGGCCTTTCTCCTGCCCGAGCAGGACCTGGTAGAGCGTGTTGAACCACTCGAGTGACACGCCGGGCTTTCCGTCCTTCGCCCTTTTCTTCTCGTCGAGGAATGGTTCGCGCCGGCCAACTTCATAGATGACGTTTTGGATATCTTCCGCGCTCGCGTCCTGCGGCAATTGCGACAGCGCATCGCGCAGATCGAGCAAGGCGGCGCGTTCACCGGCCGAAGGTTCGCGGAACGTCTTCGACGGCAGCACAAAATCGCGGAAATAATGGATGGCGTACTCGACCAGTTCGCGCAGCTTCGGGTGCGTCTGCGGCGTCACGCCCGGCCGATAGCGTCCAATGAAGCCCCAGAGCGTCTCGGCATTCTCCGCATTTGACGATGAGACAAGCGTCAGCAGCATCGAGAACGATACCGGCATCTCCATCTTCGGCGGTTTGCCCGAATGAATGTGCCAGACCGGATTGCTCAGGCGCTGCTTGCCGTCCTGCCGCTCGTAGCCTTCGAGGAAGTGATAATAGTCATCGACGTTGCGGGGAATGACATCGAAATAAAGACGCTTCGCCGCCTTCGGTTCGCGATACATGAAGAGCGAAAGGCTCTCGGGGCTCGCATAGCGCAGCCATTCGTCGATGGTCAGGCCATTGCCCTTTGATTTCGAAATCTTCTGACCCTTTTCGTCGAGAAAGAGTTCGTAGTTGAACCCCTCCGGCGGCGTCCCCCCGATCGCGCGGCAGATTTCGCTTGAGAGCTTGACTGAATCGATCAAGTCCTTACCCGCCATTTCGTAATCGACGCCGAGCGCGGACCAGCGCATCGCCCAATCCGGCTTCCATTGCAGCTTG
Organism: uncultured Hyphomicrobiales bacterium; assembly: GCA_964604745.1. Classification (GTDB taxonomy): domain Bacteria; phylum Pseudomonadota; class Alphaproteobacteria; order Rhizobiales; family Xanthobacteraceae; genus Pseudorhodoplanes. Next base: position 686 of record CAZSAW010000225.1, on the reverse strand, counting down.
CACCGGCCGCCCGTGACGAGCGTCGTGACCCGCTCCTTGCTGTCGGGATCTTCGTAAGTGACCGTGCCGGCCTTCGCATCGTGGGCGAGGATCGGCACCTGCAACACGATCCCGGTCGTCGGCGAAATGGGCAGAAAGGGCGAATAGGTCGCCGCACGCTCCTCGCGTAGCGACGGCAACATGATCGCCATCACCTTCTCGATATGCGCGAGAACCCGAAGCAACGCAGCGTCGAAGCCGCCGGAGGTATAGCACGTCGTCGCCGACAGAAATTCGTACTCGAAGCCGAACGTGTCGAGAAACGCCCGCAGCCGCGCATTGTTGTGTTCGCCAAAGCTCGGATGCGTTCCGAAGGGATCAGGCACTTTCGTCAGCGGCTTGCCGAGATGCTGGGCCAGCAATGCGTGGTTCGGCACATTGTCCGGCACCTTGCGCAGCCCGTCCATGTCATCGGAGAACGCGATCAGCCGTGTCCTCACCTTGTCGTCGGTCAGGACGCGAAAGGCATGACGCACCATGGTCGTGCGGGCAACCTCGCCGATGGTGCCGATATGCGGCAGACCCGAAGGGCCATAGCCGGTGGCGAAAATCACCTCGTCCTTCGACTTCCTTTTGAGGCGGGCGACGATCTTGCGCGCCTCCTCGAACGGCCACGCGCCCGATTGCTCGGCAAGCTCGCGCAAGGA
>CAZSAW010000224.1:0-5510 GCA_964604745.1 uncultured Hyphomicrobiales bacterium | reverse complement strand
TCGTCAAGCGCGTGGAATACGGCAATGTTATTGTCGATCTCGGCCGTGGCGAGGCGATCGTGCGGCGGGACGAGATGCTGCCGCGCGAAGTCTTTCGCAATGGCGACCGCGTCCGCGCCTATATCTACGACGTGCGGCGCGAACCGCGCGGGCCGCAGATTTTCCTGTCGCGCACGCACCCCCAATTCATGGCGAAGCTGTTCGCGCAGGAAGTGCCGGAAATCTATGACGGCATCGTCGAGGTCAAGGCGGTGGCACGCGACCCCGGCTCGCGCGCAAAGATCGCGGTGATTTCCCGCGATTCCTCGGTTGATCCCGTGGGCGCATGCGTCGGCATGCGCGGTTCGCGCGTGCAGGCGGTCGTGAACGAATTGCAGGGCGAAAAAATCGACATCATTCCATGGTCGCCCGACATCGCGACCTTTGTCGTCAACGCGCTGGCACCGGCCGAAGTCGCCAAGGTCGTGCTCGACGAGGAGCGCGAGCGTATCGAGGTCGTCGTGCCGGATGCGCAGCTTTCGCTCGCCATCGGCCGGCGCGGCCAGAACGTGCGCCTCGCTTCGCAGCTCACGGGCTGGGATATCGACATCCTGACCGAGCAGGAAGAAAGCGAGCGTCGTCAGGCCGAGTTCCAGAATCGCACACGGGTCTTCGTCGAGTCGCTCAATGTCGACGAGGTGGTCGCGCAATTGCTGGCCTCGGAAGGTTTCTCCTCGGTGGAGGAATTGGCACTGGTCGACCCGAAGGAAATCGCCGGCATCGAGGGTTTTGACGAAGAGACGGCGGAAGAACTGCAAAACCGCGCCAAGGAATACCTCGCACAAATCGAGGCGGAATACGATTCCAAGCGCACGGAGCTTGGCGTCGAGGACGCGCTGAAAGAGGTGCCGGGCGTGACCACGCAGATGCTCGTGAAGTTCGGCGAGAACAGCATCAAGACTGTCGAAGACCTTGCCGGCTGCGCCACCGACGATCTCGTCGGCTGGACCGAACGCAAGGATGGCGAGAGCAAGCGTGAGCCCGGCATTCTCGACGGCTTCGATCTCGGCCGTGACGAGGCAGAAAGCATGATCATGCAGGCGCGCCTCAAGGCCGGCTGGATCACCGAGGCAGACCTCGCCCCGCCCGCGGAGGCCGAGGCTGAAACGGCCGAAGCTCAGGCATAACGGAGACGGTTGCGAACCGGATGCTGGCGCGGATTGACGATAGCGACCTCGATCGCGGCCCGAAAGGCGCCGCGACCGAACGGCTGTGCGTCGTCTCGCGGACGATCAAACCGGTCGACGACTTGCTGCGCTTCGTCGCTGCGCCGGATGGCTCCGTTGTGCCGGACATCAAGCGCAATCTGCCAGGCCGCGGCATCTGGCTCACGGCCGACCGGTCTTCTCTCCAGCAGGCGGTGCACCGCAACCTGTTCGCAAAATCGCTCAAGAAAAATGTGCGCGCGGATGACACGCTCGTCGATTTGACGGAACACCTGCTCCAACGTTCCGCGCTCGATGCCCTGGCGATAGCCGGCAAGGCCGGCCAGGCCGTGACGGGCTTTACGCGCGTCGAGGCCGCGCTCGAGGCTGATAACGTCATTGCCATCTTGCATGCCCGCGATGGCGCACCAGATGGAATCCGCAAGCTCGGCGCTGCCCTGCGGCGGCGCGCGGACTTTGCTCCCAACCGCGCCGCAATAATCACCGCTTTCACCACGTCTCAATTGGATTTGGCATTGGGGCGGCCAAATGTGGTACATGCTGCCCTGCTTGCCGGCGACGCGAGCAAGAGCTTTCTCGCCCGATATGCGCGCCTAGAGCGCTTCGGCACCGGCAAAACGGGCAATCCGGCGCAAAACGACACGCGGCATCAGAATGCCCAAGGACTGGGATCGGAATGAGCGAAACGAAGACACCTGGCGACAAGAAGCTCGGCATGCCCAGCAAGACGCTCTCGCTGAAGCGGGGCGTTGAGGGCACCGTGCGGCAGAGCTTCAGCCATGGCCGCAGCAAACAGGTCGTCGTTGAGAAGGTGAAGCGCCGCGTGATCGGCGCTGACGGAAAGCCCGCGCCCGCCCCGGCTCCCGCGCCCGAGGCGCCCAAGAAGACCGCCGCCCCTGCGGTCGAGACCAGAGCGAAAGCGCCTGCGGGCCCCGCGCCGAAGGCGTCGGGCGTCGTTCTGCGCACATTGACCGAAGAGGAGCGGACGGCCCGCGCGCATGCGCTCGCCGATTCACGATTGCGCGAAGCCGAAGAGCGCAAGATCGCCGAGGAAGAGGCACGTCTGCGAGCCCAGCGCGAGGTCAGCGAACGGGTCGAACGCGAAGCGGCCGAAGCACGCAAACGCGACGAGGACGAACGTCATCGGCGCGAGGAAGAAGCAAAGAAGAAAGCCGAACAGGAAGCGAAGAAGCGCTTTGGCGAGGAAACCCCGGGCAAGCTCGGCACCCGCCTGACACTCGAGGCCGACGACGATGAAGCCCCCCGCTCGCCACGCCGTGGCGGCGGCGCCGGTGCCGCGCGTCCTGTGCCCGCGCCGAAACCCACGCGCAGCAGTGCTCCAAAGCAGCGCGCTCGCCTCACATTGGTGACGGCGCTTTCCGCCGGCGAAGAGCGCGAGCGTTCTGTCGCCTCGTTCCGTCGCCGTACACAGCGCCTGAAGGGCCATGCCAGCGAGGGCCCGAAGGAAAAGCTCGTCCGCGAAGTGACGATCCCGGAAACCATCACGATCCAGGAACTTGCCAACCGCATGGCTGAGCGCGGGGTCGACGTCATTCGTCTGCTGATGAAGCAAGGTCACATGGCGACGATCAACGACGTGATCGATGCCGACACCGCTCAGCTTATCGCCGAGGAAATGGGCCACACGGTCAAGCGTGTCGCCGAATCGGACGTCGAGGAAGGTCTTTTCGACGCCGCCGACGATCCGGAGCAGATGCAGCCCCGCGCGCCGGTCGTGACCATCATGGGTCACGTCGACCACGGCAAGACCTCCCTGCTCGACGCCATTCGCGAAACGGAAGTGGCGGCGGGGGAAGCCGGCGGCATCACCCAGCACATCGGCGCTTACCAAGTTACCTCGCCCTCGCACGGCAAGATCACCTTCATCGACACGCCTGGCCACGCCGCCTTCACCGCGATGCGTGCGCGCGGCGCCAAGGTCACCGATATCGTCGTGCTGGTAGTCGCGGCCGATGATGGCGTCATGCCGCAGACCATCGAGGCGATCAATCACGCCAAGGCGGCGAAGGTGCCGATGATCGTTGCGATCAACAAGATCGACAAGCCGGACGCCAAGCCCGAACGCGTGCGCACCGAATTGCTGCAGCACGAAATCCAGGTCGAGTCTCTTGGCGGCGAAGTCCTCGACGTCGAGGTTTCGGCGACCAAGAAACTCAATCTCGACAGGCTGCTCGAAACCATCGGTTTGCAGGCCGAGATTCTCGACCTCAAGGCCAACCCGAACCGCCCGGCCGAAGGCACCGTGATCGAGGCGAAGCTCGACCGCGGCCGTGGCCCGGTTGCCACCGTGCTCGTCCAGCGCGGCACGCTGAAGATCGGCGATATTGTCGTTGCGGGTGCCGAATGGGGCCGCGTGCGCGCTCTCGTCAACGAAAGCGGCGCGACGGTCGAATCGGCAGGTCCGTCTGTGCCGGTCGAGGTTCTTGGCTTCAACGGCACACCGGATGCGGGCGATCGTCTGGCCGTGGTCGAGAGCGAGGGCCGCGCCCGCGAAGTTACAGATTACCGCGCCCGCCAGAAGCGCGAGAAGCAGGCGGCGCGCGCCACCGGCATGCGCGGCTCGCTCGAGCAGATGATGGCGCAGGTCAAGACCGCCGGTCGCAAGGAATTTCCGCTCGTCATCAAGGCCGACGTGCAGGGATCCATGGAAGCGATCATCGGCGCGCTCGAAAAGCTCGGCACACCGGAGGTCGGCGCGCGCGTCATCCACTCCGGCGTGGGCGGAATCAACGAGTCGGACGTGACACTCGCGGAATCCGCCAATGCCGCGATCATCGGTTTCAACGTACGTGCCCACAAGGAGGCGCGTGCGGCGGCCGAACAGGCAGGCATCGAAATCCGCTACTACAACATCATCTATGATCTCGTTGAGGATGTGAAAAAGGCCATGTCTGGCCTTCTCGCGCCGACCCTGCGCGAACAGATGCTCGGCAATGCGCAGATCCTCGAGGTGTTCAACGTCTCGAAGGTCGGCAAGGTGGCCGGCTGCCGCGTCACCGACGGCACCGTCGAGCGGGGCGCGAATGTTCGCCTGATCCGCGACAATGTTGTCGTGCATGAAGGCAAGCTGTCGCAGCTCAAGCGCTTCAAGGACGACGCGCGTGAAGTCACGGCCGGACAGGAATGCGGCATGGCCTTCGAAAATTATCAGGACATGCGCGTTGGCGATGTGATCGAGTGTTACCGCGTGGAGCAGGTGCAGCGAACCCTTTGAGTCCAATCCTCAAGGTTTCGATGACGCCTGCCCGTTGCCGGGCCTGACTCCCGGCGATCTTCGGCAAGAAGCCATTGCGACGGACCATGGATGCGCGGGATGAAGTCCCGCGCGTGCACACTGAGAAATTCGATGCGACATAAGAAACCAAAGCATGACGGCGGCCCCGGCGGGTCGCAGCGTCAGCTGCGCGTCGGCGAAGTGATCCGGCACGCGCTCGCCGAGATGCTGACGCGCGGCGAGGTGCACGATCCGGTCATCGAAGGTCACCTCATTACCATTCCTGAAGTGCGCATGACGGCCGATCTGCGGCTCGCGACAATCTATGTCATGCCGCTTGGCGGGCGGGACATCGACGAAGTGATCGAGGCGCTCAATCGCAACAGAAAATTTCTGCGCGGAGAGATCGCCCGGCACGTTAACCTAAAATTTGCTCCTGACATTCGATTCCGCGCCGACGAACGATTCGACGAAGCAGAACGGATCGAGAAGCTTCTGCGAACACCCGCGGTACAGCGCGACGTTGCCCGCACCGAGCGCGACGAAGGCGAATCATGAGCCAGGACGACGCAATCATTCAGACGCCGCCGCGCGCGGCCGTCGCTCAGAAACAGAAAAAATATCCGAAGCGCGACGTGCATGGCTGGATCGTGCTCGACAAGCCGGTCGGGATGACGTCGACGCACGCCGTTACGGCGATCAAACGGCTTTTCTCGCCGAAGCGCGCGGGCCATGCCGGCACGCTCGACCCGCTAGCCTCCGGTTGCCTGCCGATCGCACTCGGCGAGGCGACGAAGACCGTGCCGTTCGTCATGGACGGGCGGAAGAATTACCGCTTCACCATTCGTTGGGGTGAGGAGCGTGACACCGACGACGCGGAGGGCCGCGTGGTGAACACGAGCGAGTTGCGCCCCACCGCAGACGCGGTGCGGGCCCTGCTGCCGCAATTTACCGGCGTGATCGAACAGGTACCCCCGGCCTATTCCGCCATCAAGGTCGAGGGCGAGCGCGCCTACGATCTCGCCCGCGATGGCGAGAGCTTCTCGCTGCAGGCCCGGAAGGTCGAAATC
>CAZSAW010000223.1:0-1756 GCA_964604745.1 uncultured Hyphomicrobiales bacterium | reverse complement strand
TCAGTGCGAGCAGGTTTCGAATTGGTGTCTGCAGAATATAGACGCCGTATGACGCATCGCCCAGAAACAGGAAAACGCTGCGCGTCAGTCCACCGGCTTCATCGCACGCCGCCAGAAAAACGATCGGGGGAAACAACAAGACAGAACCAACCTCGAAGACATGCAGAAATCGTGACGACACGCCCGCCGCAAATATCGCGATCATAGCTGCGACAGGGGAGCGGATGCGTGCCGGCCATGAGGAAATTCGCCTCGCCGGAATGGTAGAACATCACGGAAATGGCGGCGAAGCCTCTGAGGCCATCCAAGGTTGCGAAGCGGTGGCCGGCTGCCATCTGCGGTTCCAAACCCGTTGGAAGTTCGTAGAATCGCGAATCTTTCTGATGGTAGCATGAGGGGGTTTCGGCTCGGACGAGGCGAAGTCCCTTCAGAAACGCGATTGCCGCTATTGTGATCCGGCAGTCACAGAGTGACGCATCGCGGCAATCCGCCCCACAATCCATATTGCCGCGTCCGGCAAATTATGGCCTTGAACGGGTGCCGGTACGATTCCCTACTCGACGCCAACAATTCTCCCGAACGAGGTCCGCATGCCGCGAATAGCGTCCTTGGCGATTGCCATCGCCATTCTTGCCCCGAGCACGCACGCCAATGCCTTCAGCGATCCCGAAGGCCGTCTGTCCGGAGGCGCCCCGATCGGCAAGGTCTACGGCATGTTCGGCTCCTCGCCTGTGGCGAAGACCACCGTCGATTACCCGAGCACGGAAAAGCCGGGCACGATCGTCATCAGCACGAAGGAGCGGCGGCTCTATTATCTGCTCGGTGACGGCCGCGCGCTTCGCTACGGCATCGGTGTCGGGCGCCCGGGCTTCGAATGGAAAGGCGTTCACACCGTGACCGCGATGCGCGAGTGGCCCGACTGGATGCCGCCCGAACAGATGCTGCGCCGCCGGCCCGATCTGCCGCGTCACATGAAGGGCGGAGAGGACAATCCGCTCGGCGCGCGCGCGATGTATCTTGGCTCGACGCTGTACCGCATCCACGGCTCGAACGAGCCGGAAACGATCGGCGACGCCGTGTCGTCCGGATGCTTCCGCATGACGAATGACGACGTGATGGACCTCTACAAGCGCGTGGCGGTCGGAACGAAGGTCATCGTCCAATAGGCGCCTGGGTCAGCGAGGGAGCGGATCTCGCGACAGCCCCTTCGCTGCCAGTTCGTCGAGATAGTCGCGCCAATAGTCCTGCCGATTGCGGCCGAGCTCGAGGAAATAGTCCCAGCTGAAGATGCCGGTCGCGTGCATGTCGTCGAAGACAAGCCGCAGCGCGTAGTTTCCGATCGGCTGCATTTCGAGAATGGTGACGTTACGTTTGCCCGGCACCGTCTTGCGCTCCTCCGGCGAGTGACCCTGCACTTCGGCGCTCGGGCTTCTGACCCGCAGATATTCCGCCGGCAGGTCGAAGGCCTCGCCGCTGTCGAACGCGACCTTCAGCGTCGCGCGATCCTTCGCAAGGCGTATCTCGGTCGGCCATGGCCGCGCTTGATCGACGCTCATTTCGCCCTCCCGGGACCATTGCATGGTTCGGCGCCGCCTTTGGCCGATCGCGAAGCCGCTTGGTCCATGCGGCCGTCCGCCCTATATAACGTGAACCATGCGCGGCTGGACGGCCGTGGCGCAATTCGCCACAATTCCAGAACAAGGGGGAAGACCCCGCGCCGCACCGAGATCGCAATGACGGCCTTGAGGACAACGCC
>CAZSAW010000222.1:0-7774 GCA_964604745.1 uncultured Hyphomicrobiales bacterium | reverse complement strand
TTCCGGAATTGAGGTCCCAGACCCAGACATCTGCACCGGCATCCTTCAGATGACGAGCCATGGCACGCCCGATGCCAATGCTGGCCCCTGTCACGATCGCGACCTTGCCGGAAAAATTATAGACGACGGACATCGTTCTTTCCCTCATCCTTGATGTTTCAAGACGACTGCCGCGTCGCGCGATTACGCAGCCCCCACAGCATGGCGTTCCAGGTGATACCGACGCCTAGACCCACGGCATAGGACCACCAGACGCCGGTCACGGGCGCGAGAAAATGAACCGCAAGAAATCCGAGACCGAGGCCAAAGAGCGGAGCGGGCACGTGGGCCGCCACGGCGCTCGCCGCCCGCCCGCCGACACGCGGATGCAGGATCATGAAGAAGCTCGCCATCGCGACCGGAAAGACTGCAAACACACCAGACGCCAGCGAGCCAATCTTGTCGCTTGCCGTCGTCACGATGACGACGCAAAGGGCGACAGTCAGCGCGCGTAGCGCAATGTCCTTGCCTGTCGCCGTGGCGCGCCGTCTCGTCCCCTCGGTTTGGAAGCGGGCGCCGGCAAGAATCGCGACAGCGAAGATGACGATAGAAAAAAGGACCGCCCGCCACGGCGTCCACACGATCGCCTGCAGCAGCAGGGCACCGGCAAACCAGATGATCATCGCGCCGCCGATGCTTGCGACGACGCCGTGACGTTGTGCGAGAATCGCGTAGCTCAGGGCGAAGATCGCGCCGATCGCGTTCGCGGCGATACTGCCGACGGCGCTGGCGGCAACAAAATCGGCCGGATGCTCGATGGCGAGAATGATATAGGCCGCGCCGGCTGCCGTGGGCAGTGCGGTAATCAGCGCGCCAATAAACGGGCCGCTACGTTCAACCGCGATGGAGGCGATGACAACAATCGCCGCCGTCATCACCATTTTGAGCAGAAGACCGGCAATGAACAGCGTGTCAGGCGAAAACAGGATCATACCGTCGCGCGCTGACGATGCAGCACGTAGAGCGACAGATTCCAGCTGATGGCAACGGTCAGAGCGAGCGCCAGTGCGGCAGGCGCGCCGAGCGGCACGACGGTCACCTGCAGCGTGAGCACTGAGATGGCGAAGCCCGTGAGGCCAAGAAAGCCGTTGGCGATCACCGCAGCCGCCGCGTGAGCGCCAACGCGCCGGTACATCACAAGCATGATGCTCGTGTAGATGAGCGGGAAGATCGCGAGCAGGCCACTGCCGGTCGGACCGATCCGGAAGCTCAACGTCACGAGCGCGGCCACGAGCAGCGCGACGAGAAGTCCTCGCATTACAATGTCGGTCGGGCGCAACGCCAAGCGTGGCATTTCAACGTCACGGTAGCGGCGCGCCGCGATGTGGTACGCGCCGAGGACACCAACATTGAGGAGCGCCGCCGTCAGCGGGGTCCAGTGCATCCAGGTAACGCACACCACCGCGGTAATCCATGCGGCGATCGCCGCCGCGAACGTCGCGACCAGTGGCAGGCGTTGCACAAAGATCACGAAAGCGAACGCGTAGGATGCAGTCGCAACGTTGCCCACGAGGCTTATCATCGCGCTGTCGGCGAGAAATTCCGGCGGATGATCGAGCGCAAGAAACACGTAAGACGGTCCGGCCGTGATCGGGAGCGTTGCGACAAGTGCGCCGACGACGGCCCCGGAGCGCTCGGCCGTCACCGTCGCGGCGATAACGAACAAGGCGGCGACCAGCATCTTGATCGCAAGCGCCAGCACAAAAAGGACATCGGGGGTCATCGGCAGGCTTTCATCCCCGCCTCTGTCGGGCAGGGCCGCGGCACCGGCAACAGAAGGCCGATCACAGGCGGGTCTCAGGGGCTGTCTTGGGAAAGGAGGCACCCCCTCGCCCGGCCCGGCGCTTATCGCGCCGGCGCCTGCGTCGCACAAGCGTGCAGCCGGAAACCCTCACATGCGCTTGAGGGAGACCTCCACCGGCGGCGAGGACTTAATCGTCTGATAGACGACGCAATAGCGCTCGGTCAGCTTGAGCAATTGATCGACTTTGTCCTGCGGCGCATCGGTTTCGACCTCAAATCGCAGCCGGACATCGCGAAATCCGACCGGCGCGTCCTTGGCGACGCCGAGCGTCCCGCGGAAATCGAGATCGCCCTCGGCAAAGACCTTTCCTGACTTCAGCGGAATATCGAGCGCGGTGGCGACCGCCTTCAGCGTCACGCCCGCGCAGGCGACCAAGGCTTCAAGCAGCATGTCGCCCGAGCATAGTTCGAGCCCCGATCCGCCCGTGGCCGGATGGAGTCCAGCGACCGCGAGCGCGCGTCCGGTTTCGACTTTGCAGGCGATATTGGAGTCGTCGAGCGAGCCCTTCGCTTTCAGCGTAATCAAGGCCGCGGAAGCGTCCGTCTTGTAGCGGTCTTTGATCGGCGCCTGCATGGCGCGCAGTCCGGCGGCATCCATTCAATTCTCCTTCGTTTCATTCTCCGGCGGCCGTGCGGACCAGCCGCACATCCATCGCGGTCAAAGCAGATGGACTGCCGGCCCGCGTCCCGCAATGGCGGTCAACGACTCGTTATCACGGCTTCAGCACCACGCGGCCAATGATCTTGCCAGCGCGCAGATCATCCAGCGCCGCATTGACCTGATCGAGCGGACGCGTGGCGAGCGGAACGTCCGGCAAACCTTTCTTCTGCACGAGATCGAGCAATTCGCGCATTTCCGGCAGGCTGCCGACATAGGAACCCTGAATCGTCATCGCCCGCATCGGGAAGAACGGCGTCGGCACCGTGATGTCACCGCCGAACAATCCCACGACAACGATCTGCCCGCCTTTGGGCACGAGCGAATCGATCGCGAGCTTCACGGTATTGCCGGCACCGACAAAATCGACGATCGCCCAGGCGCCACCACCAGTCGCATCCTGAATCTGCTTGGCCGCATCCGGCGCGGCGGCATCGACCACCGCCAGGGCGCCCGCTTTTTTGGCGGCGTCACGCTTCTTCGGATCGATGTCGACCATGATCGCGCCTTTGCCGCCCATCGCCTTCAGCAAGGCCTGCCCGGCGAGCCCGACACCGCCGGCGCCGATGATGACGACCGGCTGGTCTTTCAGCACGGCGTTCGTCTTTTTCAGAGCGCTGTAGGCCGTGATGCCCGAACACGCGAGCGGCGCGGCTTTTTCCGGAGGCAGATTGCCGATGTCGAAGAGATAGCGCGGATGCGGCACCATCAGATGCGTGGCATAGCCGCCGTTGGAGAAGACGCCGAGATTGCGTGGGGTGCGACAGAGATTTTCCTCGCCGCGCTTGCAGACCATGCACTCGCCGCAACCCATCCACGGATGCGCGAGACGGATGGCGCCGAGCGGCACGCTCTTGGCGTCGGGTCCGACGGCGACCACCTCGCCCACATTCTCATGTCCCATGGTGAGCGGCAGCTTGATGCCACGCTCGAGCAATTGCAGGCGCTTGCCGCCGCCCAGTTCGTAATAGCCATCCCAGATATGGATGTCGCTGTGGCAAACGCCGGACGCCTTGACCTTGAGCAGCACCTGCGTGCCGACCGGCTGTGGCGTCGGACGCTCGATGGCTTGCAGCGGCTTGCCGCACTCGCAGACGTCGAAACTGAGCATACGCATGTCCTCCCGGATGGCGGCGGCACCATATCCCCGTTCACCAATTGCGGGGAGAGGTGAATTGGCCTCTGATGCCGGGGCGGCAAGGACGGCAAACCTGGCAATCACCACCACATGGCCGCGCCAGTCGAAGCCTTTTCCTGCCGATCGTCGACGCTGATATTGCGGTCGAGGGAGCGGTCGAGGGCGGCGAGCACGCGCCGTTTCACGAAATCGAAGGCCGCCGACTGGCGATCGCGCGGGCGCGGCAGATCGGCGGGAATTTCATCGAACACGCGCCCCGGACGCGGACGCATCACGAGAATGCGATCGGCAAGCACGATCGCCTCGTCAACGTCGTGCGTGACGAGAACGAGGGTCGGCTTCAGGTCGGCCCAGAGATCAAGAAGGCCGTCCTGCAAATCGACGCGGGTGAAGGCATCCAGCGCCGAGAAGGGTTCGTCGAGGAGCAGCACTTCGGGGCGCGGCACCAGCGCACGCGCAATCGCCACGCGCTGCGCCTGCCCGCCGGACAATTCGCGCGGCCATACGCCGGCTTTCTCCGTAAGGCCAACGCGATCGAGCGCCCGCCCGGCGCGCTGCCGCCGCTCGGACTTCGGCAGCTCGCTCAAACCGAAGGCGACGTTGTCCGCGACGCTCAGCCAAGGCAGAAGGCGCGGTTCCTGAAAAATGATGCCGATCTTCTCGTGCGGGCGATCGATGCGTTCGTCATCGAGCGTCACGCTGCCTTGGGTCGGCCGGTCGAGGCCGGAAATCGCGCGCAGCAATGTTGACTTGCCGCATCCGGAGCCGCCGACAACGGCGAGGATTTCGCCCGGCCGCACGTCCAGCGAAATGCTGTCGAGAGCGCGCACGCCGTTGGGATAGGTTTTGCCGACGCGGTCGAGGGAGAGCATGTCAGGTGCCCTCGGTCCGCCCGGTGACGTCTTCCCAGCGCAGGAATGGCGCGGTGAGGAGAACGATGATCCAGTCCGAGATCTTGCCGATGATGGCAAAGGCGACGATGGCGGCGACGATCTGCGCCGGCTTGCCGAGTTGCTGCCCATCGATGAGAAGAAAGCCCAGACCTTCAGAGGCGCCCAGCAATTCGGCGGCGACGACGAACATCCAGCCAAGGCCAAGTCCCGTACGCAGAGAAATCACGTAAGCCGGAAGGACGGCCGGCAGCAGGATGCGCCGGACCATGCCGAGCGGCGACAGCCGGAAGGCGCGACCGACCTCGACAAGTTTGCGGTCGACCGAGCGGATCGCACCCATGACTCCCAGATAGACCGGGAAAAAGACACCGACGGAAATCAGAGTCACCTTCGACGCTTCGAAAATACCGAACCACAAGACGAAAAGCGGCACCCAAGCGATCGACGGGATCGCACGTAGAGCCTGAAAGGTCGGGTCGAGCAGTCGCCGCACCAAAGCGGAATAGCCGGTAACAGCGCCGGCAACGGTACCGGTGACGACGCCGAACGCAAACCCCGCGGCAACGCGCGCGGTCGTCGCAAAGGCGTGGCGTTGCAACTCGCCGGTCTTCGCCAAGTCGGCGAAAGTGTCGAAAATAACGGACGGCGGTGGAACGAGCCGTCCGCTGGCCAAGCCGGCGCGGACGATGAATTCCCAGGCAACAGCCAATCCAACCGGAATGATCAGGCCAAGGACAGGGCGAAGCCAGCGCGATCGAGCCCTGCGCTGGGAACGCGCGGTGGTGGCTGCGGATGTCGACGCGACGCTCATGGACACAAGAGACATGGGGAAGCCACGAAGTGCAAGGTGTCGCGTCGTCCCGAACGCGTGCGGGGCGCGGCGATGCCGCACCCCGCTTTTTCGCCAATCAGTTCGTCAGCGGCACCTGATCGTAGATCAGATCGTCGAGCGTCTTCTTCACGTCGACGTCCTGCTTGATGACGCCCGCCTGTTGCAAGGCAATGCCTGCGGCCAGGATCGATTCACGCTGCGGCGCGCCAATCTTGGAATGCGTCAGCTCGGTGCGCTCCTTGAGCTGCTTGTCGACCACCGTCTCCGGCAGCTTGGTCACGGCGATGAAGATGCGCTTCTCTTCGGCATAATTGGCGAGCGAGAATTTGCGCGCGTCCTCGTAGACCTTCAGCACGCGCTTCACCAGATCAGGATGATCCTTCAGGAATTCCTCGCGCACATTGAGGATGCCCCACGTGTTCGCACCTGCGTTGCGATAGAACAGCTTCGCGCCGTCTTCGACCTCCGCCGCCGCCATCATCGGGTCGAGACCGGCCCAGGCGTCGACATCGCCGCGAATGAGAGCGGTCTTGCCATCGGGATGCTGCAGCAGAACGGGCGTGATGTCCTTTTCGGTCAGACCAACGCTCTGTAGCGCACGGACGAGAAAAATGTGCGGATCGGTGCCGCGCGTAACGGCGACGCGCTTGCCCTTCAGATCCTCGATCTTCGAAATCTTGGAATCTTTCGTGGTCACCAGCGCGGTCCATTCGGGGCGCGAATAGACGTAGATCGATTTGATCGGGTTTCCGTTGATCTTGGCGACGAGCGCCGCCGAGCCGGCAGTCGAGCCGAAATCTATCGATCCGGCGTTCAGGAATTCCAGGGCCTTGTTGGAGCCGAGCGTCTGCACCCAGACGATCTTGATCCCGTCCTTCTCGAATTCCTTCTCGAGCAGGCCCTTGTCCTTGAGCACCATCGAAACGGGATTGTAGGTCGCCCAATCGATGCGGATTTCGCTGACCTTGTCGGCCGCGAAGGCATTCGAACCGAACCCGACCACGAGCGCGGTCGCCAGAATGGCGCGGCGAGAGAGAGCAGTCATTGTTAACCTCCACGCGTTGTGCGGTTCTTGCTGCAACGCGCAAGACCGGCATTTGATGGAGGCGGGAGAAAAAATTTCGCCCGCCCGTCAGCTGCGCGACGGGGCGGGCCCCGACCGCTTTAGCTGCATTTGTTAAGCGCCCGCAAGCTGTTCGCTCAAATCGGCGCTAGGCATTGATTTAGAAAGCAAATCCTTGGTCGTCAACGAGAAAAAAATGGCTCGGTAAAGAGCCGCCCGAGACGTAAATTCCATCTCCGCCACATCAGAGAAAATATTTCGCCTTCCGGGCCTCGTGACACCGCGAATGCGCTCCGATATCGGTACCCATGCTTCTTAGTCAGCCCGATCCACGCGGCACGCCCGACATCTTTGACGCACGCGGCATCAGCACAAAGCTCGATGCACTCGCGGTGACGTATGACGGCCGTGAAACAGAACTGCGCACCGCGGTGGCGCAGCATCTCAAACTCGCGCTCGCGCAAGGACGGGCCACCGTTGAGCGCCTTCTCTTGAAGGACCGGCACGGTCGCCGCTGCGCGGAGCGGCTCTGCTTCATGCAGGACGAAATCATCCGCGTGCTGTTCGAGTTCGCGGCCAAACATCTGTACCCCGCAATCAATCCGTCCGAAGCCGAGCGGATGGCCGTGATCGCGACCGGCGGCTATGGCCGCGGCCTGCTCGCGCCCGGCTCCGACATCGATCTGCTTTTTCTCCTTCCCTACAAGCAAACCGCCTGGGGCGAATCCGTCGCCGAAGCGATCCTTTATTGCCTCTGGGACATGGGATTGAAGGTCGGCCATGCCACGCGTTCGGTCGACGAGTGCATCCGCCAGGCCAAGGCGGACATGACGGTGCGAACCGCAATCCTGGAATCGCGCTTTCTGCTTGGCGACCGCAAGCTCTTCGACGAGCTTGCGGTGCGTTTCGACAAGAACATCGTGCAAAACACCGCGGCCGAGTTCGTTGCCGCCAAGCTCGCCGAGCGCGAGGATCGTCTTCGCCGCGCCGGACAGTCACGCTATCTCGTCGAACCGAACGTGAAGGATGGCAAGGGCGGCCTGCGCGACCTGCATACGCTGTTCTGGATCGCGAAATATGTCTATCGCGTCGGCGATGTCGCCGAACTCGTGGACCGTCACGTGTTCGACGAGGAGGAACTGCGGCTCTTTCGCCGCTGCGAGGATTTTCTCTGGTCGGTGCGCTGCCATCTGCATTTTGTGACCGGGCGCCCGGAAGAGCGGCGGTCGTTCGACATCCAGCGTGAGATCGCGCTGCGCCTTGGCTACACCGAGCGGCCGGGGCTGCGCGAGGTCGAGCGCTTCATGAAACATTACTTCCTGATCGCCAAAGACGTGGGCGATCTTAC
>CAZSAW010000221.1:0-10341 GCA_964604745.1 uncultured Hyphomicrobiales bacterium | reverse complement strand
AGCATCGCGGTCGGATTGGCCTTGCCCTGACCCATGATATCGGGCGCGGTGCCGTGACACGGCTGGAACACGGCGTGCTTGTCGCCGATGTCGGCGGAAGGCGCCATTCCCATGCCGCCGATCAATGCGGCGGTAAGATCGGAGATGATGTCGCCGAACATATTCTCCATCACCATCACGTCGAAATCCCAAGGCCGCTTCACAAGGATGGCCGAGCAGGCATCGACATAGAGGCGATCCGTCGTCACGTCGGGATATCGCGCCCCGCAGGCGTCGAACATCTCGCGGAAGAAGGCGTAGGCCTTGAACACGTTCGCCTTGTCGACACAGGTGAGCTTGCCCGGACGTCCGCGCTTCTTGCGCCGCTGCGCGAGACGATAGGAAAAATCGAACAGGCGCTCCGAAGTCTTGCGCGTGATGACGAGCGTCTCGCGGGCTTCATCCTTGGTGACGACACCTTTGCCCATTGAGGCGAACAGGCCTTCGGTCGATTCACGGATGACGACGAGGTCGATGCCATGTTCGGCGGCGCCGACGATCGGGCTCTGCACACCGGGAATGAGGCGGCAGGGACGCACGCCGGCATAGAGATCGAAAATGAAACGCAATTCGACCTGCGGCATGATCTCGGTATTGTCGGGATAGCGCACCGATGGAAGTCCGCAGGCGCCGAGCAGGATCGCGTCGGCTTCCTCGCAAAGTCTGATCGTGGAGTCCGGCATCGACCTGCCGGTCTGACGATAATGCTCCGCGCCCGCCGGTGTTTCGCTGAAGCGAAAGGCAAGGCCGGGAGTCGTCGCCTCGACCTTTTTCAGCACTTCGAGCGCCGGCGCCATCACCTCGGGACCGATCCCGTCGCCGCCGATCACGGCAATATGGAAAGCGTCGTTCGCGCGCATCGCATCTCAATCGGGAAGGGGAAGATCAGTCTCTGTATCCAAGCAGCTTCCGTCCGCCGACGAAAGCCAGCTCGATCACGGCAAAGAAAAAGACAAAGATGGCAAGCACAAGCATGGGCGAGTTCGGCAGTCTCTGTCCGGCAAGCGCCGCATACAGCCAATGGAACAGCCAGGTGGCGGCGATCGCCAGCGCGAGCGAAATTGCAAGCCGCGTCGTGCTCCAGTTCCTGAACATGGCCGCTCGCGAAAATTGCCTTGTCTTGTCCGGCGCCGTGCTAATGAACACGGCCCCAACCATCCTGCAAGACGCATCTCATGCCCCGCTTTGCTGCCAATCTCGGATACATGTTCACCGAACGCCCGCTGATCGAACGCTTCGGCGCGGCGGCGGCATGCGGCTTCAAGGCGGTGGAAGGGCAGTTTCCCTACGAGACGCCGGCACGCGCGGCGCGGACGGAGATCGAACGGCATGGGCTGACCATGCTTGGCATCAACACGCCGCCGGGGCGCGACGGCGAATTCGGTACGGCCGCGCTACCCGGGCGCGAGCGCGATTTCGACGCGCTGTTCGCGCAGGCGCTCGATTACATCGTCACGTCCGGCGGGCGCGCCATCCATGTGCTGGCCGGCAAGGTGCCGGGCGAGCAGCGGCCTGCGGCTGAGCGCGTCTTCGTCGCCAATCTCATGCGCGCGGCCGACCGCGCCGCGGAGAACGGCATCACACTCCTGATCGAGCCGATCAATCCGCGCGACCGTCCGGATTATTTCCTGACGCGCGCGGAGCACGCTGCCGATATCGTCGCCAAGGCCGGCAAGACGAATATCAAAATTCAGTTCGATTTCTATCACGCGCAGATCGTCGGCGGCGATCTCATCCGCCGCTTCGAGGCGCATCAGCCGCTGGCCGGTCACGTGCAGATTGCGTCCGTGCCGGACCGCCACGAACCGGATGAAGGTGAGGTGAATTTCCCGGCGATCTACGAGGCGCTCGATCGGCGCGGCTACGATGGCTTTGTGGCCTGCGAATATCGCCCGCGCGGGCGCACCGAGGATGGACTTGGCTGGGGGCGCGCTTTCGGCATCGGCGCGCCGCGCTGACGCGCGCTAGCGCACGTAAACGAAGACCGAATGCTTGAGCGGCGTCTGCTTGCCCTGCTCCTGCTTGCCGATCCGCGTGATCAGTTCGACGCTCGCGCCCTCGTTCTCCCAGGCGACGATGCTGCGCGTCGTATCCGGAAAATCGTCGGTCTTTTCCGCGACCGAGGGTTCGCCGATGCAGGAGACAATCTTCGCTTTCAGTTTCGCCGCGCCGTCGAGCGTCCAGGTCTTCGACAATCCGGTGATCCAGCAATTGTAGTTTTTGCGTTCCGCGTCGACGCGGCAGAACTGCGTGCCGGGCAGGTTGATGCGCGCGTCCCATTCCTTGGTGCTGCCGTGATAGGGCTTGACGCGCAGCGGCGCGAAACCTTTCGCCTTTTCGCCGATGACGCGCTTGAGCGGCGCACAGAAATTGGGCTCCTGCGCAAAGGCCGTGCCGGCGCACAGCATGGCGGCAGCGAGCGCAAGCAAACGGAAAAGGTGGAACGGGGGCATTGGCTTTCGTAAAGAAAGGCAAGGGCAGGTAGCTCGCTTTAACGATAACCAATTCAGCCGGCAAGGCCGCGGGAGGAAAAGCAGATGCGTCTAAATGACAAGGTCGCGATCGTGACCGGCGCCGGTTCCGGCATGGGCCTGAGCATCGCCGAAACCTACGCGCGCGAGGGTGCGCGGGTTGCCGTGCTTGATGTCAACGAAGGCGCTGCGGCCAGCGTGGCGAAGTCGATCGGCAAGCAGGCGATTGCGGTGCGCTGCGACGTGGCGAAGCGCGCGGACGTCGACGCGGCGATTTCACAGACCGCGAAGGCGTTTGGCGGCGTCGATATTCTCGTCAACAATGCAGGCGTCAGTCACGTCAACAAGGGCGTACTCGACATCGACGAAGCGGAATTCGATCGCGTCTTCGCCGTCAACGTGAAGGGCGTGTTCCTGTTCTCGCAGGCCGTGGTCGTGCCGATGCGCAAGAACGGCGGCGGCGTCATCATCAATATCGGTTCGACCGCGGGTCTGCGGCCGCGGCCCGGATTGTCGGCCTATAACGCCACCAAGGGCGCCGTTCACAATCTGACCAAGACGCTCGCGGTCGAACTCGCGCCCGACCGGATCCGCGTCTGCGCCATCGCGCCGGTCGCGACCGAGACGCCGCTGCTGCCGACCTTCCTCGGCAACGCCGAAGGTCAGCGCGAGAAATTCATCGCCACGGTGCCGCTCGGCCGGCTGGCGCAGCCGCAGGACATCGCCGACATGGCGCTGTTTCTGGCGTCCGACGAAGCGAAGTTCGTCACCGGGAATATCGTGGAAGTGGATGGCGGGCGCTGCGTGTAAGGGTCATGTTTCACGTGAAAATATTCCTATCAATGCCGATAGGACACGGACATCGTTGAATTTTTGAGCCCCATGCCGCTGGCGCATGGCGCGGCCGGAGGCCCCGGCGGTCGTTACCTGCGCTTTCTCGGGCAGTTCGCGGCCAGCATGTAAGCGCGAGAAGCCTTTTCGCCGCGTTTGTCGTGCGCCCCCAACAGGCCGGGCGAGCCATGATGATCGCGCGGGGCAACGCGCCCGCGGCACCTCCGTTTGACCGCCCGTGATCGGCACCGGCCGGCGCGCCGCTTTCGCTATGGTATCGGAAGGTGGGCCAGTGCCCCGCACGGTCCCCGAGGAACCGAACGACGCTCAAGCTGTTGTTATGGCTAGGAGTATTCTTTGGGTCGGGGCTTTGAGTGAACGCCGCAGCCATTGTGACTGACCTCGCCCGGGACCGCCCCTCGATCCTCGTGGTCGAGGACGAGGTGCTGGTGCGGATCGGGATCGCCGAGGAGCTGCGCGAGCAGGGCTTCACCGTCATCGAAGCGGCACATGCGGACGAGGCGCTGGCCGTATTGCAGAGCGACACGCCGATCGATCTCGTTCTGACCGACGTGCAGATGCCGGGCCCGCTCAACGGCATCGGCCTTGCGCGGATCGTGCGCGCGCAATTTCCCGGCATCAGGATTCTCGTCGCGTCGGGCCGTGTGCCGCAGCCGGACACGACCGAGGGCACGATCGACGGTTTTTTTGCCAAGCCTTACGACTATGTCCTGCTGATCGCGCGCATCAGGCTGCTGCTCGACTCCGGAACCTGCAGCTAACGCATTGCGTTTGGTTCGCGTGTCGAATGAACCCGCAAAAACGGCATCCGAAACCGTTCTCGTCGTCGAGGACGAAGTCTTCATCCGCATGGCGATCTCGCAATATCTGCGCGACTGCGGCTATCGCGTGATCGAGACGGTGAGCGCCGACGAGGCGATGACGGTGCTGCAGCATACCGACGTCGAAGTCGACGTCGTCTTCAGCGACATCGAAATGCCGGGAGCGATGGACGGCTTCGCGCTGTCGACCTGGATTCGCCAGAACCGTCCCGGCCTCGATGTCATTCTCACCGGCAGCGTGCCGCGCGCGGTGAATGCGGCGACGGACCTGTGCGAATCCGGCCCGCTGCCGAAGCCGTACGAGCATCAGTCCGTGCTCGATCACATCCGCCGGCTCATGGCTGCGCGGGCGGCGCGGAAGAAGTAACGCAAGCCACCCGAGGCGCTTTTCCGGCTATTGCCTGCACTTGAAGAACGGCGGCCGGTGGTTGATACGGATCAATCACGGCGCCATGCCGCCGCCTTACAAGAGCGCCATCCTGCCCACGCCCATCGAGCAAAAGGGATTTCTTCGTGAACCAGCACCATTTTCACGCCGTCGTCTGGATCGATCACCGCGAGGCGCGGGTTTTCCATTTCAGCCCGAGCGACGCCGAGCGGCTTGTCCTGCATCCGGACAACCCGACGCGCCACATTCATCACAAGGCGAATTCCATCGGCAGCGGACACGCGCCGGCGGATGAGGAATTCCTGCATGCGGTGGCGGACGCCGTCGCCGATGCCGGCGCAATCCTCGTGACCGGGCCGGCCAACGCCAAGACCGAGCTGGTGAAGCACATTCACCGGCACGATCCCAAGGTGATGAATGCCATCATCGGCGTCGAGACGGTTGATCATCCGAGCGACGCGCAACTCGTCGCCTACGCGCGCACTTATTTCAAGGCGAAGGACCGGATGCAGCCGCAGAAGGCGTGATGCTGGCCGCGCGGTTTACACGACGGAAATGACGGTCGCGCCCAGCGTCGCCTGCAGCTTCTTCGGATCGACGGCAAAGACCGCGCGCGGCGTTCCCGCCGCCGCCCATACGACGTCGTAGCCAAGCAGATCGCGGTCGATGAAGGTCGCGAGCGCCGTCGCGTGCCCGAAGGGCGGGATGCCGCCGATGGCGTAGCCGGTGAGGTCGCGCACCTTGGCCGCATCCGGCCGCGTCACGCCCTCGCCGAGATGCGCGGCAATGCCCGTTTCGTTGACGCGATTGCTGCCGGAGACCAGCAGCAGATAGGGCTTGCCCGATTGCGCGCCGAGGAAGACCAGCGACTTGATGATCTGCCCGACGGTCACACCGCAGGCGGCCGCCGCTTCTTCGGCGGTGCGCGTCGGCTTTTCCATCTCGCGCACGGAGACGGGGAGGCCAAGACCATGCGCCGCCGTCTGGACGCGCTGCGCTGATTCGGGGAGGGACGTGTTTGTCACGCGCGGTTTGGTGCCATGCCGCGTTCCGTGGGGCAAGCGGTGTCGCCGGAAAGTCGCATGGCGGCAGGATCATGCCGGCGGCGGGCCGGGCGCACTTTACGCCGGCATTGCAGATGCTAGCCTCCGCGCCATGTGGGGATTGAGCCGACGCAAGAAGGACGCAAAGCCCGAGGAACCGCAGGGCGAGGCGTCCGTGCCGCGCCTGAAGGATGCGATCCGCCAGGCGCGCATCGAGACAGCCGAGCGCACGAGCGTCGTGGTCGATCTGCGCGATGCGGAAGCGGCGCGCCTCGAACTCGTCAACGACGCGCTCGATCCGATCTTCGCCGACATTCCGCCGGAGGTCGAATTGTTCGATCGCGGTGTGAGCAAGGGCGACGTGCCGCGCCTGTGGATCGACGTCATCGCCTATGTCGTGATGGCGCGCGACAAGCGCACCTATCGTTTCCTGCAGGACACGCGCTTCGGCCGCAAGATGCTGCTCGAATCCGCGCAGGTGGAAGACATCGTCGATGCCGTCACGCGCTACGTCGCGGGACGGCTCGTGGAGCGGGAGCGGGCGCTGGCCAGCGACGCCCCCGCGGCGCTTCGCGCGCGCCCGCCGGGGGGCAGGGCGCGCGCGATCGCAGCCTTCCTGCTCGGCATTTTTGTCGGCGCCGCCGGATTGATGTTCGCCGCGCTCACGCTGACGCAGCCGTAACGGGCGCTAGCCCGTCAGCATCCGCCGCGCGATCTCGCCGACGCTGTCCTGTCCACGCCGGAAGCCGCGCGTGATCGCCTCGCATTGCCACGCGCCCTTGCCGCCATCGATGCGGAAAAGATGATACGCCGCCGGATCGCCCGAACGTCCGAGCGCCGAGGCCGACGGCACGCCGACGATCGGCACGGGCGCCGACGGGCCGTCCACATACTTCACCGAATGGACGTGATCGTGCCCGTGCAGCACGAGTTCGGCCCCGCGCTTCTTCAGCACCGCGCGCAATGCGCCGGCATCGACCAGACACTTGAAGCGGTCTCCGGCATGGCCGACGGGTGGATGATGCACGAGCACCACCCGAAACACATCGTCCTCGCCGAGCTTCGCGAGCAGCGCGTCGAGCCGCGCCAATTGCTCCGCTCCGAGCTTGCCGGTCGCCATCAGCGGCGCGGTCGGAACGGCGCTCGACAGCCCGACGAGCGCAACCGCGCCGCGCCGGCGCAAAAAAGGGAAATGCTGGCCCGCGACGCCGTCATCGGCGAGCATGTACTCGCCCCAATGCGTCTGCGGATGGTGCATGGCGGTGCGCACATAGAGATCGTGATTGCCCGGCACGAAGGTGACGTGCTCCGGCGTGCCGACGCGATTGAGCCACGCGCGCGCCGGCACGAATTCGGCGGGCAGCGCCAGATTGACGAGATCGCCGGTGACGGCGATGTGCGACGGCTCGTGCTGCTTCAGATCGTGCAGCAGCAGGTCGAGAATCTCGGTGCGGTGGATGATCTTGCGGCGGCGGTGCCAGTTGATGTAGCCGAGCGCGCGCTTGCCGCTGAGCTCAATCGCGGTCGCGGGGGGCAGCGGGCCGAGATGCGGGTCGGAGAGATGCGCGAGAACGAACATGCGCATCCATACTGTCATGCCCGGATGACGATCGCATTAAATTCCCGCGCACGACGCCGTGTTCAGGAACTGCCGATGAGGATGCCGGCAGCGAAGACGAGCGCGCCGCCGACCATCACCTGGAAGGCCGCGCTCAGGAACGGCGTGTCCATGTAGCGGTAGCGGATCCACGAGATCGCCGCGAGCTCGAGCACCACGACGATGAACGAAATCACCGTCGCGACAAGAAAATCGGGAACGAGATAGGGCAGGGTGTGGCCGAGCCCGCCGACCGCGGTCATCACGCCGCACACCGAGCCGCGCAGCCACGGCGTGCCCCGTCCGGTCAGCGAGCCGTCGTCGGACAGCGCCTCGGCGAATCCCATCGAGATGCCGGCGCCGACCGAGGCCGCCATGCCGACGAGAAACGTCTCCCATGTGTTGTGCGTGGCGAAGGCGGCGGCAAAGAGCGGCGCCAGGGTCGAGACCGAGCCGTCCATCAGGCCGGCGAGGCCGGGCTGCACATATTGCAAGACGAACATCCGCCGCGCGGTTTCGTCCTCCGCCGCGCGCACGTCCTTGGTCAGCAGCGTCTCGCCGAGTTCTTCCGCGTGCGCTTCATGCTTGTCCTCGGCCTCGGCCAGCTTGACCAGCAATTCGCGGATCGAGGCGTCGCGCGAAGTCTCCGCCGCCTTGCGATAGAAGCGCGCCGCCTCGAATTCCATGTCGGCGGCGAACTTGCGCACCTCCTCGAGATTGAGCGTGGGCATCAGCCACAGCGGCTTCTTCCTGATGAAGCCCTTGACGTCCTGGCGGCGGATCAGCGGGAGGTATTCGCCGAACTTTTCGCGGTAGAGATCGAAAAGCCAGGTTCGGTGCCCCACCTCCTCCTCGGCCATCTCGTCGAAAACCTTGGCCGAGCCCGGATATTGCTCGCGCAGCTTCTCCGCGAATCCGCGATAAATGCGGCTGTCCTCTTCCTCGTTGGTGATGGCGAGGGCGATGATCTCCTGCTCGGAGAGATCGGCGAAGCGCTTCACGGGGGACCTCGGTCGGTTGGCGGCGGCTGGCTTGATTTATAAGCATGCTTGCCTTCATTGGAAAGATTCTAAACAGGGGTTGCCCATGCGTTTTTTGCGGCTTGTCCGCCCGTTCGAGCCGGTGGCCCGGCCGCTGGCGCATGTCTACTGGCGCTTCTCCCGCGGCATGACGATCGGCGTGCGCGCGCTCGTGCTCGACCCGGCGGGCCGCGTCTTTATGGTGAAGCATTCCTATGTGCGCGGCTGGCACCTGCCGGGCGGCGGGGTCGAGCCGGGAGAAACGCTGACCGCCGCGCTGACGCGCGAATTGCGCGAGGAGGGTAATATCGAGGTGACCAAGGCCCCGGAATTGTACGGCATCTATTTCAATCCCCGGGCGTCGCGCCGCGACCATGTCGCTCTTTTCGTGGTCGATCACTTTCGCCAGGACGCGCCGCCGAAGCCCGATCACGAGATCGTCGCGCACGGCTTCTTTGCACCCGACGCGCTGCCCAAGGACACGACCGCGGCGACGCGCGCGCGAATCGAGGAGGTCGTGGGCGGGCGAAAGAGTGCCGAGCGCTGGTGAGGGTAAAACGCGGCCTTCCGGGGCGCGCATGGACCTTGCCACCGCCAGATGCTAAGCGCCTGCGCCCATGAGTGATCTGTCCCTCACCGTCCTGAACGAGACCGAGGCCGACGCCGAGCCGATCGAGCGGCTGCACGAGCGCACCTTCGGTCCCGGCCGCTACGCCCGCACCGCCTACCGCATCCGCGAGGGTGTGGCGCACGATCTCGCGTTGTCCTTCACGGCGCGCATCGGCACGCTTCTGGTCGGATCGGTGCGGCTGTCGCGCATCATGATCGGCGACGCCAAGGCGCTCCTTCTCGGGCCGCTGACGGTCGAGCCGCCATTCCAGGGACGCGGTATCGCCAAGGGCCTGATCGCGCGCTCGCTCGAGGAAGCGAAGGCGAAGGGCCACTGCCTCGTCCTGCTTGTCGGCGATGAGCCTTATTACGGGCCGCTCGGATTCAAGGTGGTGCCGAAGGGGCGCGTGAAAATGCCGGGGCCGGTCGATCCGGCGCGGCTGCTTGTGGCCGAGCTAGCGCCCGGCGCCATGGACGGCATCAGCGGCGCCGTGCGCCCCGATTGGGAAGCGGCCCAGGCCGCGACAGGAGGCTGAGCTTGAGATGATCCCTCCTCTGAAAGGGGAGTGGCTGACTTCAGGTCAGCCGGGTGGGGTGTGTTGGCGAACGAACGCGCGCGACAACTTCGCAAGACCCTCACGCCGCAGGAGGTCAAGCTGTGGATTCACCTCCGTGAATGGCGCAGCCGCGGTTTTCACTTCAGGCGTCAGGCACCGCGTGGCGGTTACATCCTCGACTTCGTCTGCTTGAAACATCGCCTCGTCGTCGAACTCGACGGCGGTCAGCACGGCGAAGCGGCGCATGCGCGACGTGACGCCAAGAGAGACGCGCAATTAGCGGCGCTCGGCTTTCGCGTCTTGCGATTCTGGAACAGCGGCGTCGATGAGAATATCGCGGGCGTTCTGACGCGGATCAATGATGCTCTTCGCAACAACCCCCACCGCCGCCTGCGGCGGCTTCCCTCCCCCTGAAGGGGGAGGGATAAGGAAAGAACGCGCGTTGCCTCTTGCCTGATGCGTTGTTGCTTCAGCGTCCTTCGCGCGCCCAGGTGGCGGCGAGTGAGCCGACGAGCAGCAGAAGTCCGAGCAGGCCGGCGAAGACCGGAAGCACGCCGATGCCGCGAACGACGCTCGCATCGCGCAGGCGCAGGCCGATCCAGTCGTCGCCCTTGAACGTGTCGCTCGATCGCACGCCGGCGATGCGCGGCAGGTGCAGGCCGGACCCGTCGTCGAGCCGGCGCGCGTCGCCGCCGGTCGCGTTGACGAGCGGCGAGAGGACGTCCGTCGTCGACGTCACCGCCGCGAATTCGAGCGGATTGGCCGGACCGACATTGACGAGCGTCGTCAGCTTGCCGTCGGTCGCGCGCCAGAGGCCGAGCTCGTTGGCATCCGTCGTCGCGCGCCACAAACCGGATTCGGCGGCGGTGAGGTTGAGCACGCGCGTCACGCCGGACGGCGTCGTCACAGTCACCGGATCGACGCTGTCGGCCATGGTCTGCCGCT
>CAZSAW010000220.1:0-2306 GCA_964604745.1 uncultured Hyphomicrobiales bacterium | reverse complement strand
AAACGAAGTTCAGCGTCAACATTTGGGAGCTCGGTTTGCCCAGTGCGTCTGACCGCTGTGGAACTTCTTTAGAGCAGAGGGACCCGGACGCGTCCTCAAAAGTAATCGGGTTCGTACACCGGCCGATTTGTCGTTTCGGATCCGAGTAGGTGGGCAACTCGCAAGGGACGAAAACTTGCTGCCGGATCTCATCCAACGCATTCGTGGAGGCATCTACCTCCAACCAGTGGGTACGTCCTGAGCAATGGGACAATGGCTGGGCTCAAAGCCGCCGTTGCGAGCTTTCGCTTTCGTTGGCAGCTGTTTCACGTGAAACAAAGGACAAGTTCCGCTGTAAACCATGTTTCACATGAAACCCTGCGGGCTGCACCTCCGCGCGCTGCTTCCGCCCCTTAACTGGCAATTTACTATAATCGGCCATGAAAGAGGCAGAGCCGAAAAACCGGCCGCGCAAAAGGAAACGCCGCTCTAATGGCAATCGCCTCCGATCCGGCGCGTTCTCTGCCTGCGCCTGAATCGGCGCCCATGGCGGCTGCTCATGCCACCATTCGCGAGACGATCGATCTTCTTGAGCTTGACCTGAGCGCCATGATCAAGGCGGTCGGGCAAGCCGCCGACGTTGTTCAACACGGTGCCCGCGCCTCCGCCGAGAATTTTTCGGCAATTCGCGTCCGCACCGAAAGCCTGGTGGCAAAATCTCAGGACGCCAAGCGCGATACCCGACAATTCGCCGAGGCCGCGGAGGAGCTCGCCCGGACATCGAGCGAAATCGGCTCTCGTGTCAAAGAAGCCGACGCGCTCGCGCAAAATGCCGGAGAAGCCACCGAAGATGCCGGCCGCAGCGTGGACGGTTTGCGCGCGTCATCGGCGCAGATCGGAAATATCGTCAATCTGATCGCGAATGTCGCACGCCAGACCAATTTGCTCGCGCTTAACGCGGCCATCGAGGCCGCGCGTGCCGGAAGCGCGGGCCGCGGCTTTGCGGTCGTCGCAGCCGAAGTGAAGGCATTGTCGCTTCAAACCCAGCGCGCGACCGATGAGATCAAATCCAGCATCGCCTCGCTTCAGAGCGATGCGAGTGCCTCGATCTCCGCGGTCCACAGGATCGCGCAGGTAATCGACACAATTCGCCCGCTATTCAGCGGCGTTGCCGCGGCGGTCGAGCAGCAAGCCATGACAACCAGCGAGTTATCGCAAAGTGCGGCGGAAGCATCGCAGTTCGTCGCGGCAGTTGCCGACAGCGTCGCCGAAATTGAAAATGCTGTGGCAAGCGCCGGTGAGCACGGCCACAGCGTCGATCGATCGGGCAGGGATGTCGCCCAGCTTGCGGAAAAGCTCAAGACCCGCTGCGTGATTTTCCTGCGGCAGACCGAGATCGGAGATCGCCGTCGACATGATCGTTTGCCCTGCAATCTCGGGATAACTCTCAACTGGCGCTCAGGCATCCTGCGCGGACAGACGTTCGATCTGTCGAACGACGGTGTGCTGATGCGGATCGAAGATGCGCACGGCGTGACAGCTGGCGATGTCCTGCAGGGCGAGATCGCATCGATTGGCCCCTGCCTTTTGCGCGTCGTCAATCATTCGCACCTTGGCCTTCATCTGCAATTTGTCCAACTCGATGCGGCCGTACTCACAGCGTTGACGAAAAAACTCGATGCCATTCGAGGCGAGAACAAGGAATTCATTGAGCGCGCGATCGCCACGGCACAGC
Source organism: uncultured Hyphomicrobiales bacterium (assembly GCA_964604745.1). Taxonomy (GTDB): domain Bacteria; phylum Pseudomonadota; class Alphaproteobacteria; order Rhizobiales; family Xanthobacteraceae; genus Pseudorhodoplanes. The sequence continues at coordinate 592 of CAZSAW010000220.1, read as the reverse complement.
AGATTTCCGCGCTGTTTGAGGACGCAATCACGCGGAATCTCATCACTGAGAATGAATTGTTCGACAATAATTACGTGCCGATACCCGGCAGCGATCCGGTGCAGTTTCGGACGCAAAGTCTCGGCTGGCTGGAGACGGTTCTGCCGCCGATTCAGGACCCGCTCCTGGCGTCGGATCCGCGCATGGTGTTCTGCGCAGCCGTTGATCGCAACGGCTATCTGCCGGTGCACAATCGAATCTACTCACAGCCGCAACGGCCCAGCGATCGGGTCTGGAACGTCGCGAACTCGCGCAATCGCAGAATTTTCGATGATCGGGCCGGTCTGGCGGCGGCGCGGGTGGTGCGGCCCTATCTCCTGCAGAATTATCCACGTGACATGGGCAACGGCGTCACCGTGACGATGCAGGAGATCGACGCGCCAATTCGCGTTCGCGGCAAGCATTGGGGCGGATTCCGCACAGCCTATAAATTCTAGGCCGCTTTGACCGCCCGGCGCGGCTTGGCTAAAAGGCAGCGATCAAAGGACTTTCGATGCAAAACGGCTACGATGTCGTGGTGATCGGCGGCGGCCATGCCGGCTGTGAGGCGGCG
>CAZSAW010000219.1:0-19186 GCA_964604745.1 uncultured Hyphomicrobiales bacterium | reverse complement strand
ATTGTAGCCAACACGGAAACGTCCTCCTGGAGAACGACGGCATCGGCCGAACGGGCGTGCGGCGGAGCCCGTTCGGCCTTTCGCCTATCAGCGCACCACGTAACCCTGCCGATAGACGCTGTTGCCGTAGGGGCCGGTTGTCACGCGGCTGCCGGTGCAGACACCGTTGGCGCAGCTCGCGCTGCCTTGACGGGTGTAGCTGTAGCCATAGGGGCCGGTACGCGTGACTTGCCGCGAGCAGGTGCCGTTCGCGCAACCGCCGGTGACGTTGACCGTCGAGGTGCCGCGCGGCCCGGTAAACGTGCCGCTGCGCGTCCACGCATTGGCATCCGTTGCGGCGCCCACCATGAGTGCGGCGAACAGCATCGATGTCGCGATCATCTTGGTCATGGTTCGATCTCCTGTTTGCGATCGGCCGGGTTGATCGGCTGCCGATCTCGCAAGGCAGGATGCGCCCGCGACTTGGATGGCATTTCACCACCGCGAAACATTCGTCGTCGAAGTGTCAGCTCCGTGTAACGAAACGTAACAACCAACGGCGGCTTCTTGCGGCGTCAATCAGCTTGATTGATATTTCCGCCATGAGCGCCCCCGCCGCTATTCTTCTCATGGTCGAAGACGATCCCGAGATCAGCCGCCTCGTCGCCGAATTTATGCGCCGCGAGGGATTCGAGATCGAGGTAGCCGCCAATGCCGGTGCGATGGATTTGGCGTTGCGCCGCATTCGACCGGACCTCATCATCCTCGATCTCATGTTGCCAGGCGAGGATGGATTGTCGATCTGCCGTCGTTTGCGGGCGACTAATCCGATCCCCATCCTCATGTTGACGGCGAAAAGCGACGAGATCGACAGGGTCGTCGGTCTGGAAATGGGCGCCGATGACTATTTGGCGAAGCCATTCGGACCGCGTGAGCTGCTCGCGCGGGTTCGCGCGATCCTGCGACGCGCGAGCGGACCGCAGGCACAGCCGGCCAGCCGACGTTATTCCTTTGATCGGTTCGTTGTCGATCTCGATGCGCGCTGCCTCGAAACAGCCGATCCAAGCGGCGCCAATGTGCAACTAACGAGTGCCGAGTTCGATCTGCTTGCCTGCTTCGTCCAGCATCCGCGCAGAGTCCTGAGCCGCGATCAGATTCTCGACTGGACGCGAGGCCGTTCTGCCGAACCCTTCGATCGCACCGTGGACATGATGATGTCGCGGCTGCGCAAGAAACTCGACGCCACGAGCCCGGGCTCAAATCTCATCACCACGATACGAAACGGCGGATATCTTTTCACCGCGCCGGTCAAACAGGTGACGTGATGCTGCGGCTGACGTTGGCGGCGCGCATTACGATGATCGTCATCGTCGGTCTGACCGCTGTCTGGGTCGCCGCGATTGCGGCTTTCTACCGATCTCACGCCGTTGAGCTGAAAGGCGTCAGGCCTTTGCCTGAACGCATCGCCGCACTGGCGCAGTTGATCGAGAGCGCGAGCCCTGCGCAAAGACCATTGATCCTGGACGCAGCGACGACCGAGACGTTCCAGCCGACATTGCGCGCTTCCCGCGATACGGGCAGTCAGATTGCAAATCGTGCCGTTACGGGGCGGGCCTTGCACGATTATACCCAGGCGCTTGATGGTCGGCCCTTTACACTGACGGCCTCACCGCCGCCGGCGCTGGTACGATGGTTTCCTCGGCTCGCCATGGCTGGCGCCGATGAGCTCGAATTTCGTATCGCGCTGCGAACCGGAGATACGCTTGTCATCGAAACGCATAATCCGATTGTCCTGAATCGCAGTGGTGTGCCGGTTGGTTTCGGCGCCGGACTCTTTGGAACGTTGGTCGCGGTCGCCGCCCTTCTCATCATGCAGCGAGAGACGAAGCCTCTCGCGCGCCTCGCCGCCGCGGTCGATCGTGTCGACCTGTCATCCGATCCGGCGCCGCTGCCGGAGGCGCGCCGCAGCGCCCCGGAAATCCGCGCACTGGTCGCGGCATTCAATCGGCTGCAAACGCGTCTCGGCGCCATGCTGCGCGCGCGTATGGGATTGATCGGCGGCATTTCCCACGACGTGAGAACCTTTGCGACCCGGCTCAGACTCCGGATAGACGCGATCCCGGAGGCCCGCGAGCGGCAACGCGCCGTTGCCGACATTGAGGACATGATCCGGCTTTTGGACGATGCCCTGCTGGCGACTCGCGCCGGGGCTGGAGGGCACGCGCGCGAGATGGTCGAGTTCGCCGCGCTCGTTGCCTCCGAAGTCGAAGACCGCCGCCGCGATGGTGCCGTCGTCAACCTCATCACCAACCCCGCCACGCAACGGGCCGTCGTGCTCGGCGACCGCCTGGCGCTCCGGCGAGTCGTCGCCAATCTTTGCGACAACGCCATCAAATACGGCCGCGCCGCGCATTTGTCGCTCAATCAGGATGAACGGCACGTCATTCTGACTGTGGAGGACGAGGGGCCGGGCATTCCAGTCGAACAACGCGAAGCGATGCTTGAGCCGTTCACCCGGCTGGAGCAATCGCGAAATCGCGATACCGGCGGTGCGGGACTAGGGCTCGCAATTGTGCGAGCCCTGACTGACGCTCATGGTGGCAATATTGAAATCGGCGAAGCGCTGCGCGGCGGTTGCCGGGTAACGGTTGTGTTGCCCCTCTTCACCGGACACTAAGCGAAGATGCGCCACGTCCGTGGATGCAGGTTCTCGAAAACGTGGGCCCGCGCCGCGCTTCGATGCGGCGCCTGCATCCGACGCTGCACGACCAGCGCTGCATCACGATGCGCCAGACGCAAATATTCGAGTGCAATCTCAGCAAACAAGCCCTTCATGCTCCCGTTGGCGTCACGGCTCGCGTGCTGATAGCAGCGGCGAGCACTTTCGACAAAATCAAGATGGGCAGCCGTTTTTTCGGCCGCGCAAAGATCAGACATTGGAAATCTCCTGCGTCCGTGCGCGAAGTGAGGATGTCATGTCTTTCCAGATCGCCGACGTGCATCGTTCATTGGGAAAACAGACGGTGCGGTTGCGTCCGCCGGATTTGGCGAGGTACATCGCCGTAGCGGCGTTTTGTAAAAGCGTTTCGATCTTGTCGTCGGCCGATCCGCGCTCAACCACGCCGATGCTGGCGGACACACCGATCGTCTCGCCGGCCACCTCAATGGCGTACTGTCCGATCGCGCAGCGCAGACGCTCGGCAAGCTCGATTGCGACGGACAGCTCGGTATCCGGCAGGATCACCGCAAATTCTTCCCCACCGACGCGGCCGATATCATCGGACCCACGCACTTCCGACTGACAGATGGCGATCACGCGCTGGAGCACCGCATCGCCAGCGCCTTGCCCGTATCTGTCGTTGATCACATTGAAATGGTCGAGGTCGATCAACGCGCAGCTCAGGCGAGCGCCCGATCGAATGCAGTGCGCGATGTCTCTCGAAGCGGACTCACGAAAAGTGCGCCGCGTCAGGGCGCCGGTCAGGCTGTCGACTGACGCGATGAGACGCAATTCGAGTTCATCAACGACAAGGCGTGCCAGGTCTTCGAGCACTTTCACCTGCTCGGCCGCGAGGTCCCTTACCCTCGTATCCATCCCGCAGAGAGCGCCGATGTTGCATCCGTCGTGCATCCGCAACGGGATGCCGATGTAATAGCGGATGAACGGCTCGCCGCGCACGAGCGGATTGTCGACAAATCGCGGATCCGCATGCGCGTCGGCGACGATAAATGGACCGTTATTGCGGATGGTGTAGGTGCAAAAGGAAACTCCGCGCGGCGTGCTTCTCATCGTCATGCCTTGACGTGACTTGAACCACTGCCGCTCCGAATCGACCAGGGAGATGAGCACCATCGGCATCTGCAACACGGTTTTGGCGAGCCGCGTGATCCGATCGAACGCTTCCTCCGGTTCGGTGTCGAGAATGTCGTAGCGATGCAGCGCGCTCAGCCGCGCCGCTTCGCCGGGGCTGCACTCAACCATCGCCCCCACCCTTGTTCAACGCGGCTTCCGCCATCTCGATTCTCTTCATACTGCGCAGAAGCTCGATTCTGTATCGATCGGCTATCTCGCTCATGTGCTCGTCGGCAGCCGCTGCGTTCACTCCAAGCTTCTTCAGACTCTCGCTCAGTTCCTCAATATGCCGGCGATGCCGCGCGGCATTCTCGCGGATGCTCGGCGCCATCGGGAGGGAGGAGAGGTCATTCTCAGCCCGCGCCGGCGTCTTTCCCGGGCGAAATCCACTGCTCACATTCGCTTCCTGTGGCGAACTCGGATTTGATTCACACGGATATTGACGAAACCCCGCTCGATGGCCGTTAAATCGGCGATCCGGGTGAATACGGATAGCGCCGGAACGCAGCGGCGCGTCCAAGGGGGGAAAGATGCCGCAAGGAACTCATTCTGGCGGTGAGGTTCTCGTGGTTGACGACGATCCGGCGGTGCGCGCGACGCTTGTTACCGTCTTTACCGCCGCTGGCTATCAAGTCACGGCCTTCGCCGAGGGTGCTTCGTTTCTTGCCCATGCCCGGCAGCGAACGCCTGATTGCATCATTATCGACGTCCACATTCCCGGCCGATCGGGGCTCGACATCCTCAAGGAACTCAACGCCGCGGAATACCCGGCACCGATCTTCATCATGTCCGGTCAGGGAGACATTGCCATGGCCGTGGACGCCATCCGCAATGGCGCGCTCGATTTCATCGAAAAACCGTTTCGCGGCAGCACCGTGGTGACACGGGTCCGCACGGCAATCGAGGCATGGATGGAGCGCCGCGAAAAGGCTAAGCCCAGCCGCGCGCCGCGCGCTTTTCCGGGGCGTGAACCTCTCTCGCCGCGCGAGAATGAAGTCCTGACCGAAGTCGTCGCCGGCGCATCGAACAAAGAGGCCGCGCGGAGGCTCGGAATCAGTCCGCGAACCGTCGAGGTTCACCGAGCCCGCGTGATGGAAAAGCTCGGCGCCAAGAACCTGGCCGATCTCATGCGCATCGTGATGGGCGAGAGTCGTTAGGCTGAAAGCTCACTGCGACATACTCGCCCGACCGCCATATCACACGGCAGTTCCGACGGGGAACGCCGCGATAGGACAGAACGATTGCGAATTCCTCGGGCATGTCACCCGGCGTCTCGACCTGCAGCTTGGCTCCGATCGCCGAAACATCGACGAGAAGACAAGGACGGAGCGGCGTATCCGGACCGACGTCGGCGCTCACCGGCCATTGCAGGTGAACGCGGCTTGATCGGCGATTATCGTTCATCATCTGTTTGCGCCTTGCCCGCTCAACGGGGGCTTTCTGCTTGCTGACGCAAACTTAGCGGCCTCCAGCCTTTCCCGATGCATAAATGCGGACTACGGGAGAATACGAACCGGGCGACTACCTAGGATGTGGCCCGCAGCTAGCTGGCGCTGAGCATGTCGATCCGGGCATTGGCGCGCGCGAGCCGCTTTGCCAGCAGGGCCGACAAATTGCGCATGATGCGCTCGCCGATCTGCGGGTGCAGTTCGCGAAAACCGTAGAAGCGCTCCAGCGGCAATTCCACGCATTGAATGGCGGTGTCAGCCCAGACATCGGCGCCGCGGCGCGGCTCGACCAGCGCCATTTCGCCAAAGGCCATGCCTGGGACCAGCGTCGCGAGGCGGACGCCATTCGGCAGCTTCACGCTGACCATTCCGCTCTGCAGGAAGAAGAGCGATGTCGATGGGGTGTCCGCAACGATAATGCGATCACCGGTATGGAAACGCCGCATTTCCCCGAGGCTCCCGATTTCCTCCACCAGTTCAGATGGCAGCCCGACCAGCAATTCCTGATCGGCGAGGTTGGCGGTGTCCATCAGATGCGTGAAGCCGCCGAAACGGAAGATGATCTGATCCTCGGCCCATTCGATGGCTTCGTCGAGCAAAGAGAAATCGCGCAATTGCGTCGGTGGCGCGAGTTCCGCCTCGATCGATTTGAAAATCATCGAGTCCTTGTCAATCCCCGAGACGACGGGGGTCGCACCTCCGCGCGCGAGACCATTGATGAGATCGGCGAGCATCTTGGCGGCGCCGGCGCTCGTCATCGGCACCCGGCTGAAATCGAGAATCAGCACCTGCGGCAGCGCCTTGCCACGGACGCGCCGGGCGACGAAATCGGCATTGGCGAATGAAAGCGAGCCGGTCAGTTCAAGAACGCGGACCGCGCTTTCATGCTGGTCGAGAATTTTCTGTTCGTGCGGCTGACGGCCACGCGGCGATACGCGCGCGAAATCGTAGTCGGCAACGATGCAGGTGCGGACATCGCTGGCGCGATTGAGCATATGCAATTCAAATTGTGAGGACACGGCCTCGCAGACCTTCAGCCCGCGCACGCTGTTGCCGTGCTCGTCCAGCAGCGGCGAAAATGTGCCGAGGCCGAATTGCGCAGGCAACGCTGCGAGAATGCCGCCTCCGACCCCGCTCTTGGCCGGAATGCCGACGCGATAGATCCATTCGCCGGCAAAGTCGTACATACCCGAACTTGTCATCACCGACAGGGTTCGCGCGACCGCATAAGGGCTGATGACGCGCTCGCCGTTGAGCGGATTGATCCCGCCATGCGCCAGCGTCGCCGCCATCAGCGCAAGATCGCGGGCGGTGACGAGAACCGAACACTGGCGGAAATAAACGTCGAGGACAGCGTCAACGTCACCTTTGATGATGCCGTAATTGTGCAGGAGATAGGCGATCGCCCGATTGCGGTCGCCCGTCAGCCGTTCCGACGCGAACACATCCTCGTCGACGCCCAAGTCCCGGCCGGCAAATTGCCCCAGTGATTCGCGAATGCGCTCGAAGGCACGCTCGCCTTCGGCTTCATGCAGAAGCCCGGAGCAGGCAATCGCCCCGGAATTGACCATCGGATTGAACGGGCGGTTGTCAGGTCGCAGGCGGATGGAATTGAATGCATCGCCGCTCGGTTCGACACCGATTGCGGCCTCGACGCGTTCGGCGCCAAGAACCTCGAGGGCGAGCGCAAAGACGAACGCCTTGGAAATCGACTGAATCGTGAAAGGGACGGCGCTGTCGCCGATCTCGTAGACATAACCGTCCATCGTCGCGACGGCGATGCCGAAATGTGCCGGATCCGCCTTGGTCAACTCGGGAATGTAATCCGCAAGAGCTCCGCTCCCGTCCCGGACGAGATCGGCATGCGTCTGCGCGAGAAATTGCGACAGCGGATTGGATTTGGAATCGTCGGCGCGCGCATTCCCCGGCGGCTTGGCCGCGACATTCATGACCTGCGCACTCCCCCTGCCCGAACCGGCCTGCAAGCTTAACAGCGCACGATCCGCGCCGCCAACGCCATCCGGCGCGACCGTAAAGCGGACGACCCAGAACGAACGCGGAAGCAAGGATCGGGCCGTTGCCGCGCGGAAGAACAAAAACTACGGCGTTCGTCCGAGATTGCGATTTTCCGCATTCTGCGCTGCAATTCGGGGCACTCACGTGCCGGCCGGATCGATCATGCCGACGCCGAGGAGCCAACGATGCGTGATTGCCAAATGCGGTGCCTGAATTGGCTGAGCGCGGCGGCCGTCGCCATTTTTCTGTCGCTCCCCGTGATGCTCCACGCACAAGTGGCGGTCGTTCCGCCGCCGCAATTTTCCGGGTGCTGGCCAGGCACGCCTCCGGTGCTGCCACCGCGGTGGCGCGCCGTGGGTCTGATGTCTCCCCTGCTCGAGGATCAACTCGACGTCGGAGAATTCATCTACGATTCCTCCGTGCAGGCGATGCGCGCCACGGTCTATGGCGTCGAGAGCGGAGCGGCCGATCTGCTGATCACCAATAGCGAGAGCTATCTGTTGTCGGGACCATACGAGGCGCCGACGGGCTGCCGCTCGCTCGGTCGGAAATTTGCGCCGCCGCCACCCCAATGGCTGGGCGGACAGGCGGCCTGCGTCGGCGAGGCGCATCTGAACGGAACGCCCGTACAATGGTGGAAGACGCCCGGCTCCGAGGGCGAAGCAAGCTGGCATTGGTACCGCAGCGATACACGTATGCCCTGGCGCACGATGTTCGTACGCCGCGCGCCCGATTTGCCTGTTATCGGCGACTACGCAATGACCAATTTTCCGGCCTTCCAGCCGCTCGCGCAAACCAATCTTCCCAAGCTGCGCGATTTTTGTGACGCCCAGCCGAAGACCATCGATGCGTCGGCCGCGGCCGCGCAATCGGCGCGCGACCTCATGAGCATCCGCAATGAAGCGGCCGAGGACCAGCGGGCTGATCGTATCGCTGCGCTGATACCGGGCCTGAGCTATCAAGGCTGTGCACGCATGACACCGGTGCGGTGGCCGGAGCAATTCGTTGCAACTGCGGTGATCACGCCGATCAGTTTCAACGATCAGCCCTATTCCGGGTTGATCTATTACGACTGGCCGGACGCGGCCTCACAATTCGCAATTCTCTGGCAGGGCGTTTCACCGGCGTTCAAGGGAGTGGTTGCGCTGAAGAAAGGTGTCGGCTACCAGCCGCGGCGGCTGCCGGACGGCGCGTTTCAGTGCCACGCGATTTATCCCGGCATGGTCAGGCCCGATTGGGCGAGCGCTGCGGGGTGCCAATGCAAAGGCGTGCTCGACAACAATCCCGCGCTGAGCCCGAATGCGGTGACGCAAATCTTCTCATGTCCGATCAAATGGCAGCCGCGTCGGATCATGTGGAATTGGTACACGACCGACGGCCGGCCGGTCGTTTTTGCTGAAGCATCCGCGCGTGGCGTGGGCGCGATGCTCGCCGACTATCATCGATGGCTTCCGGGCCAGAAAGTGCCCGCGTCGGATTTCAATCTGCCGCCCGTCTGCACGCCCGACAATGGAGCCGCGGCCGGCGACTCGCGCAATCCAAGCTGCTCCGATTGCCACACGACACGCTAGCGCAGCTCAACACGACTATTGCCGTTCGACGGATTCGATTGTTGGCGGCATGTCGAGCCAATGATGGCGACGCGACGACCAGTAAAGCCGTTTCGGCGCAGCGAAATTCGCATCGGTGAAGACGCCAACAGGAATAACCACCCGTTGTGGGAAGCCTTCGCCGTGAAAGCACAGCGTCGTGCCGCACGTCGGACAAAAGCGGCTTTCGACCCAGCGGCCGGATTCGGACGGGCGGCGCCAGCCCTGTGTCTTGCCAGCGAGCGCGACCGCGTCACGCGGAAATAGCGCGTTGTAGGCAAAAGCGCCGCCGGTCTTGCGTTGGCACTCGATGCAACTGCAGGCGTAAACGTCCAGGGGTTCGCCTTGCGCCGTGATGGTCGCGCCTCCGCACCCGCAAGAACCGGCTCGACTACCCATCATCCCGCTACCTCTTTTCGGGAGACGCCGTAGCGAGTTGGCATCAATCTTGTAATCAATCATTGCACCGGGTCCCGCTGGATTCGCTCGCACATGCACCGAGGGGCTTTCATCGCTGCGTTCCTTCTCTCGTCGGCCGGGAGCGCTGCCGCGCAAACGGCCGAGCCCCGGCCGGTGCCGCTTTACGCCCGGGTTTACGTCATCGCTGTGTGCGCGGCGAGCGAAGAGGTCACCAACGACTGTATCGACCAGGGGCTGTCGCTCGCATCCTATGCGCTCGCGGACATGTATGTGCGCGCCTATCGAGGCCAGCCACTCTGGAATACGCTGCGTGTCCGGTTTCCCTATGGCTGGGCCGAAGCCTCGCAACGCCGCTTCCTGCTCGATCTGGAGCGCCGCGCCATCGCATCTGCAAAAGACCAGATGGGAGGGCCGGCGGCAGACCTCGGCCCGGAGCGAAGTGAGCGCCGTGCGTCGATCAATATTTGGCATGACCACGCCCTGATGGCCCTAGATGGACGCAACTGGTCGCACGAGTGGGCCGAGAACAAGCACGATTTTTCGCCGGCCCAGATCTTGAAGACCTTCGCGCAAGCGAGCGTGCAAGCCCACGGCGGCCCCTGACGTCACGAAAAGACAACAAAGCGCCGGTTCAATCCCGCACGGCGGCACGTTATAATGGCGTGTCGGCAAGAGACGTCGGCGCATAACAGGTGCTTTTTATTGGCAAGCACGCTTTCCACGGGAGCGACAGACAATGAGTATTTTCGGCACGATTATGAATGCGATTTTCGGCAAGGCGAAAGCCGCCGATCCTGCCGCAACCACGGGCACGGTCGGCGCAGGCGGGGCGACCGTGGACGTCGCTGCGGTCATGGACAAGCTTGCAGCCGAAAGCAAGGAGAAGCTCGACTGGAAGAATTCCATCGTCGACACGATGAAGCTTCTCAAGCTCGACAGCAGTCTCAACGCGCGCAAGGAACTCGCCAAGGAACTGAAGTATGATGGCGACATGAACGACAGCGCCAAAATGAACGTGTGGCTGCAAAAGCAGGTGATGCAGAAGCTGGCGGAAAACGGCGGCAAGGTCCCCGCCGACCTGATGAAGCACTGAGCGCTGCGATCAACAGCCTCGAAAGACGACAATGGCCGGGAGCACTCCCGGCCATTGTCATTTCTACTCAACGTCCGCTAATGCGATGTGATCGGCTAGCTGCCGACCGCGTCGTTCACGCACTTCTTCGTGAAACTGTCTTTTGCCGCACCGGACAGCTTTTTCTCTGCGGCGGATTTGTCGCAAGTCGCCTTGGCATCCGTCTCGCACTTCTTCATGAAGCTCGTGAGAGCTGCGCCTGCCAATTTCTTGTCAGTTGCGTCGACCTTGCAGGACGCGGCCAATGCCTGACTGGCGGCGAGTGAAAGAACAGCCGCCAAGACAATCGATTTCATCTGTATCCTCCCGGAAACCGACCTAACGAACCGTGCACGTGCGCGATTGTCGATCGTATTTCACAGATTATCCGCGCAGCATGACAGGGTAAAGGCAGCGCCTTCCTCGCTCGGTAATGGCGCGGCGAAATCTTTCGTCTAAAACCAAATCCGGTATATGGCCCGGCGCAATCACTCATAAGCTTGAGCGCAAGCTCAAGCCGCCTTGGCAACCGCGGCCTGATTGGCCGTGTAGAGCGCCTTCGCCGCCGCCTCGATTGCCGAGACGAGTTTGGGCTCGGTGATGTTGGACAGGAACGGCAGCATCGGGCCGGTGTCGCAGATGCCGGCCAGGCGGACCGCCTCGTGCAGCACGCGCAGCGGCGAATGGGCATCGCGCAGATCCTCGAGCCGAATGAATTGTGCGCGGATGCTTTGCGCTTCTGCCAGATTGTTCTGGCGGACGGCCTTGAGCAGCGCCATCGACAGTCGCGGAGCGACGCAAACGCTGCCGGAGGTGAAGCAGGTCAAACCAAACTTCGTCAGATGATGGATGGCCGGCCGCTCGCCGATGCCGGAAATGACGAACGAGCGGTCCACGCCCGAAAGAACTTCGTCGAGATAGGGGTCGGGCGCGTTGTCAGGATGGACAATGGCGTATTTCACCGCACAGATGACGCCGTCCTTGTAAAGCTTGTGCAGATCGCTGGCTTCGATGAATCCGGCATCCTTCACATAGGCGATCACCGGCTTGCCGTAAGCGTCCGCGATCTTGCGATAGCCGGTCGCAATTCCTTCGGGGGTCGCGGGAAAGCGCTGCGGTAGAACCATCACGGTCGGAAACGGAAATCTCTTCGCAATGGCGACCTGATCCATCGCCTTGCCGAAATCGCTGCCGACCGACGGGATCATCCAGTCGCTTGGCTCGGCGAGGCTCTGCAGCATCTCCAGCAGACGGCCAAACTCAGCGACGCCCATGTTGTAGAGGTTGGCATTGCCGCCATACATAAACGTGCGGACGCCGCCGGCGCGCAGATGCGCAAGAAGCCGCGCGTTCTCCTCGTAATCGATCGAGAGATCGGCGCGACGGGCCAGGGGCGGCACCGAGAGAACCGAAATCTGCAGGTCTTCTTTCGCGATCGCACCTGTCTTCATGATCGGCTCCTTCAATGTCCGGATTTGAGTTCGTCATATCATAGTATGACTGGGGGTCAACGCGCCCGGGCCCCGTTGGTCGCCGGGAAAAGTTGATCCCGATCAAGGCGGCCCTCCGCCGCACCGCGAATATCGGCTCGACAATTACCGTGGAAGGCTTCTAAAAAAGAAGGCCGGTCGGCGACGCCGGCGCGACCGCAGCCGATCCGACCCCACCTTCGGGAATGCAGAGCCGATGGACTACAACGCTTTTTTCGCTAGCGCCTTGAACAAGCTGCGCGACGAACGCCGCTATCGCGTCTTCGCCGATCTCGAGCGCGTCGCCGGCCGTTTCCCCCACACGATCTGGTACTCGCCCGAAGGCCCCCGCGACATCGTCGTATGGTGCTCGAACGACTATCTCGGCATGGGCCAGCACCCGAAGGTGATCGGGGCGATGGTCGAGACGGCCACCCGCATGGGCACGGGCGCGGGCGGCACCCGCAACATTTCCGGTACCAATCATCCGCTGGTGGAGCTTGAGCGCGAGCTCGCCGACCTGCACGGCAAGGAAGCCGCTCTCCTCTTCACGTCCGGCTACGTCTCGAACGAGACCGGCATCGCCACCATCGCCCGCCTGATCCCGAATTGCCTGATCCTGTCCGACGCCTTCAATCACAATTCGATGATCGAAGGCATCCGCCGCTCCGGCTGCGAGAAGCAGATTTTCCGTCACAACAACCTCGATCACCTGGAGCAACTGCTCAAGGCGGCCGGCGATCGGCCAAAGCTGATCGCCTTCGAGAGCATCTATTCGATGGATGCCGACATCGCACCGATCAAGGCGATTTGCGATCTCGCCGAGCGCTATGGCGCGATGACCTATCTCGACGAAGTGCATGCAGTCGGCATGTATGGCCCGCGTGGCGCCGGGGTGGCGGAGCGTGACGGCGTGATGCATCGGCTCGACGTCATCGAAGGAACGCTGGGCAAAGCCTTCGGCTGTTTTGGCGGCTATATCACCGCGAGCGCCAATGTCTGCGACGCGGTGCGCTCCTACGCCCCGGGCTTCATTTTCACCACCGCTTTGCCGCCGGCCGTTTGCGCGGCCGCCGCAGCCTCGATCCGTCACCTGAAAACGTCACAATGGGAGCGCGACCGCCATCAGGAACGCGTCGCCCGCGCGAAGGCCGTGCTCACGACCGCCGGCTTGCCGGTGATGCCGAGCGTTACGCACATCATTCCGATCGCCGTCGGCGATCCGGAAAAGTGCAAGGCTGCGAGCGATCTTCTCCTCACCGATCATGGCATCTATATCCAGCCTATCAACTATCCGACCGTGCCGAAGGGCACGGAGCGTCTGCGCGTGACGCCCTCGCCCTATCATGACGATGCACTGATCGACGCGCTCGCGGCAGCGCTCACGGATGTATGGGAACGGCTCGGCCTGCCGCTCCGGCGCGCGCTCGCCGCCGAATAATCATCACTGTTCGAGACGTTATTCGTTGCTCGCGGGCGGCGGCGGCAATTGCCGCCGGATAAGGCGTACCGCGAGGGGCATCGACACCGAAATCACCAGAAATCTCGCGAGATGATGCGCTCCGACGAAAACCGGATCGAGATGCATCGTGAGCGCAAGAATCATCATCACGTCGAGGCCTCCCGGCGCAAAGGACACGACTACGTCGGCGGGGTGAAAGCCGGCAAGCGCCACGAGGCCGGCGACAAAAACCCCCGTCACCACGACGCTGACGACGAACGATCCGAGCGCGGCGCCGAGATAAGCGAGCAGCAGCCGCATCCCCATATTGGCGAAGCGTGAACCGGTCATGGAGCCGAGGCCGCACATCGCGGCGGCAACCACCCACCACGGAAGCGTGACATGGACAATGCCGGCACCGTGGAGAAAGCCGGACACAATCATCGAGCCCAGAAGCCAGCTTGCCGGAAAGCGCACGGCATGCGCGATGATCGCCCCAAGTGCGGAAGGCACAATCAGGAGGGCCAGTTCGGCAAGTGAATCGGTGAGTTGTGTTGCCGCGCGGACGGGCGGCGGGCCGACAAGTCCGAGCATCGCAAGACCCGTCGGCACACCCACGGCCAGGATCACCACACGCACGGTCTGGACGATGGCGACGCCGCGCAAATCGGCGTGCGTCTGCGACGCCATGACCAGCACCTGCGTCAGCAGGCCGGGCACCGAGGCGAAATAGGACGACATCAGATCCCAGCGGTGGACAACCCGCAGATACCAGACGGTCGCTACAGTTGCGAACAGCATGGCGACAGCGAGCACGGCGATGCTGAGCGGCCACGAGGCGATGCCACGCAGCGTTTCCGGCGTGACGACCGCGCCGATCGACGTGCCGACAAGTACGAAGATGACGCGTGCAAGCCGAACCGGAACGCCGACCGGGCGGCCGCCCAGCGCCGCCGATGCGACAAACAGCATCGCGCCCGACAGCCATCCGGCGGGCATGCCGGACAAGCCAAAGATCGTTCCACCGGTTGCACCGATGGCGAGCGTTTCGAGGGTTTGCTTGAGTGAAGGGCCGGAGGGCAAGGACGCGGCGGACATTGCCGTTTTATGTCCGATTTGACCGCGCTCGCAAATTGCTATCGCTACGCATATTTGCAGGCCTGCCCCCCACTCAGGCGGGGCAGCGAGACGCCACAGATTGCCCTTTCTTGCGGGCCGCGTGTATGGTCGCGGCCCTTTTGCCGGAACACCCATGGCCCGTGACCAGATCGACATGACGCCGATCGAGCGCCGCGACGAACTCGTCGCGTGGTTCGAAGCCGGCGCGAAGCCGCGATCGCAATTCCGCATCGGCACCGAACACGAGAAATTCGTGTTCACCATCGATGGACACAAGCCCGTGCCCTACGAGGGTCCGCGCGGCATCCATGCGCTCTTGCTCGGCATGGAGCGCCTGCTCGGCTGGGAGCCGATCATGGAAGGCAAGAACATCATCGGGCTGTTTGACGTCACGGGCGGCGGTGCAATCTCGCTCGAACCCGGCGGCCAGTTCGAATTGTCCGGCGCGCCGGTCGAGACCGTGCATCAAACCCACGCGGAATTGATGGCGCATCTGGCGCAGGTGCGCGAGATCGCGCGCCCGCTCGGCATCGGATTCCTCGGTCTTGGTATGACCCCGGACTGGCCGCGCGCAGCGATCCCGGTCATGCCCAAGGGCCGTTACCGCATCATGACGAATTACATGCCGAAGGTCGGCTCGCGCGGCCTCGACATGATGTACCGGACCTGCACGGTGCAGACCAATCTCGACTTCTCATCGGAAGCCGACATGGTCAAGAAGCTGCGCGTGTCTCTCGCGCTGCAGCCAATCGCGACGGCTATCTTTGCCAACTCGCCTTTCACTGAAGGCAAGCCGAACGGCTATCTCTCGATGCGCTCGGAAATCTGGCGCGACACCGACAACCAGCGCGCCGGCATGTTGCCTTTCGCCTTCGAGGACGGGATGGGCTTCGAGCGCTATGTCGACTATGCGCTCGACGTGCCGATGTATTTCATCAAGCGCGGCGACACCTATATCGATGTCGCCGGCCAATCCTTCCGCGACCTGCTGGCCGGGAAATTGCCGGGCGCGCCCGGCGAGCGCGCGACGATCTCCGACTGGGCCAATCACGTTTCGACAATCTTTCCCGAGGTGCGCCTGAAGCGCTATCTCGAAATGCGTGGCGCCGACGGCGGACCGTGGCGCCGCCTGCCTGCATTGCCAGCATTCTGGGTCGGGATTCTCTACGACGATGTCGCACTCGACGCGGCGTGGCAGATCATGAAGGGCTGGACAGCACCCGAGCGGCAGACCTTGCGCGACGATGTGCCAAAGCGCGGCTTGGCGGCACCCATCCGCGAGCGCACGGCGCTGGCAGTTGCAACCGAGGTGCTCGCCTTATCGCGCGCCGGCCTCGCGCGCCGCGCCAAACTCAATGCCGGCGGGGAAGACGAGACGCGCTATCTCGAGCCGCTTGAGGATCTGCTCCAGCGCGGCATCACGCAAGCGGAAGAATTGCTGGCCCGATTCAGGAACGAGTGGGGCGGTTCGGTCGATCCGATCTATTCCGAATACGCCTATTAACGGTCCCGAAGACGCGGTGAAACACAGTGGCCAAGGGCACGCCGGCGACGCTGGTGGTGGAAAAAGCCGGAGTTGCGTTCACGCTGCATGAATACGACTACGATCCGAATGCGGAACGGATCGGCATGCAGGCGGCAGAAGCGCTCGGCGTGTCGCCCGGGCGCCTTCTCAAGACCCTGATGGCCAAGGCCGACGGCGTAGTCGTCTGCGCGCTGCTTCCTTCCGATCGTGAAATGAATTTCAAGAAACTCGCAGCGGCCGCCGACGCAAAGAGCGCGAGCATGCTGCCCGCAGCCAATGCCGAGCGGATCACAGGCTATCGGGTCGGCGGAATCTCGCCGTTCGGCCAGAAGAAGCGTGTGCCGTTTTTTATCGAAGTCACCACGATCGAACATCCGAAGATCGTCGTCAACGGCGGGCGCCGCGGACTTCAGATCGAATTGCCCACAGTAGAACTTGTCCGCCTGCTGGACGCGAAAGCCGCAACCCTCATCTGAACCTGTTCCATCAGCCCCGCGAATAATTGTCATCAGCGAAATCGGATTGCATCCGTCTTGCAAATAGCGGCAGGTGCCGCGATCCGATTGCCGAAAGAAAATGTCCATGGCGCGTCCGCAATTCACATCATTCGACGTGCTGCTTTATTGCATCGTTGTCTTCGCCTGGGGCTTTTCCTGGATCGCGCTGCACTATCAGGTCGGCGTGGTCGCTCCGGAAGTGTCCGTTGGCTTGCGCTTTGCACTCGCCGCGCCGCTGATGCTCGCGGTCGCCGTTCTCCGAAATGAAAGGCTCACCTTCCCACTGCGCGATCACATCAGATTTGTCGTGCTCGGATTGCTGCTGTTTTCGACGAATTTCACGCTGTTCTATTACGGCGGCGCCTATCTCGCCTCGGGGCTTCTCGCAGTCGTCTTCTCGCTCGCCTCGATCATCAATGTGTGGCTTGGCTTCCTGATCCTCGGCAATCCGATCGACAGGCGCGTCGTCCTGGGCGGCCTGCTTGGATTTTGTGGTGTCGCTGCCATGTTCTATCCGCAGCTTGCCGGCACGACACTCAACCACAGCGTCATGCTCGGCCTCGCTCTTTGCGTCACCGGCACATTCTCGTTCTGCTTCGGCAACATGATCTCGGCGCAATTACAGCGGCGCGGCATCCCCGTCTTTTCAGCGAGCGGTTACGGCATGATCTACGGCGCCGCCTCTTCTGCGCTTCTCGCCGCGTTTCATGGCTCACCCTTCATCATCGAGATGACGCCGCACTATATCGGCGGGCTGATTTTCCTCGCGGTGATTTCTTCGGTGGCCGCATTCGGCAGCTATCTGACGTTGCTCGGGCGGATCGGCGCGGATCGCGCCGGCTATTCGACCGTGATGTTTCCGGTCGTCGCGCTCGCGGTCTCGACCTTCGCCGAGAATTATCGCTGGACGATTCCCGCCATTATCGGTCTCGCAGCCGTGATGGCCGGCAACGTGCTCGTGCTGCGCGCGCCACGCCGCTGAATTATTCCGCCGCTTGCGCGGCTTCCGACAGGTTGTCGAGCGAGGAAACGATGTGCTGCGCGAGCGCATCGGCAAGCGCAGAGCTCTCGTGCGGATTGCGCAACAGACCGATACGGCAGAACGGCAATTCGGGGAAACCGTCAGCCGGCGTCAGCACGCGCATGCCGGGACGAAGACCCGATTCCGGCAGAACCGAAATCGCAAGTCCCGCAAGTACCGCGGCGCTGATCGCGCCTGCATTGCCGCTGGAATACAGCACGCGATACGGACGATCGAGCGTTTCGATACGCTCGATGGCAATGCGCCGCCACACGCACGTCGGCCGGCCGATCGCGAGCGGCAGGACCTGCTCGCTATGCGTCGGATGACGGCTCGATGTCACCCACAGGAGACGCTCCTGGCGGAAGACCTCGCTCGGCCTGTTGCTTTCGGTGGTCGTGATGATGGCGAGGTCGAGTTCGTTGTCGCCGATGCGCTCCACGAGTTCGACCGAAGGCTCGCAGATCACGGTGAGCTCGACGCCCGGATAGCCACGCGAGAAGCGCGCCATGATCTCCGGCAGATAGCGGTCGGCATAATCATCAGGCACGCCGAGGCGGACTCGTCCGGTCAGCGCCGAATCGGAAAAGGCGCTGAGTGCCTCAATATTGAGCTTGATGATGCGGCGAGCGTAGTCGAGCAGGCGTTCGCCATCCTCTGTGAGCTTCGAGGCACGCCCGTCGCGGGCGAAAATCGGCCGCTCCAGCCGCTCCTCGAGGCGCTTCATCTGCATGGAGACGGCGCTCTGGGTCTTGTGGACCACCTCGGCCGCCTTGGTGAAGCTTCCGGTCTCGGCAATCGCGATGAAGGTCCGTAACTGGTCGACATCGATGAGGGCGTTCATGGGTTGGGGCTCCCGGCTCTCACATCATCTATTCTGATTGGTGAGATTAAAAACATTCGTTTCACTTATCAATCCCCCCACGGCATATTCCGCCCGTCAATCAAATCGGGCGGTCAATTCGGGTGGCTCCGTCAGAGGTCGGAGCCCAGTTTGACGCCTCGGTTTTCAGATTTGGAGGATGCCATGAGCCAGACCCTGACCGCGAAGATGCCCGCCCCCCTGTGGCACGGCCTGAAAATGCTTGGGTGGTTCCTGGCCGTCCGCGCAGCCCGCATTGGAACGGCCCTCAAAAACCGCCGGGACGCCCTGGCGCTGGCCAATTTCGACGACCGTTCGCTGGCGGACATCGGCCTGACGCGCAGCGACCTGCGGGATGCCTATTCCGAGCCGCTCTGGCGCGATCCGACCGCCATTCTGGCCAAGCGGGCCAGCGAACGGCATACCCACCGGCGCCGGCTGAACTTCAGCCTCTCACTCGGCGTTTTCAGCGCCCCGCCGCTCGCCCCTGAGCAGGGCTATCGGCTGCCGGAAACGAACCGGCCGTCACGCTACGCGATTTGATACCCCGGGCCGATCACCGCCTGATCGGCCAAGATCCGACCCCTGTTTCCCCTCCAGGAGCGGATCAGCGCCCGCCGGCAACGGCGGGCGCTTGCTTGCGTTCAGGCAGTGCCTGTTGCGCCTGCTGACTTGCCGAGCCACGGCCACATCATCAGAACAAGAGGCGCGAGCCAAACGATCCTCGCACCATAGCGATCATGCGGATTGGCGAGCATCCCGCACACCGCGGCGTTGGCGAGAATCGCGAGCAGCACGATCGCCACGAGAACCGCCGCGTCGGTGTTGCGGCGCCT
>CAZSAW010000218.1:0-7773 GCA_964604745.1 uncultured Hyphomicrobiales bacterium | reverse complement strand
CTGTTACGTACGCCCTGCCTTGTGCGAGATGCCGCGGCACGAAGGCCCGGTGCTGCGCGAGACCTTCGCACCTATTCTCGATGTGTTGCGCTCTTCCGATTCCGCCGATGTCATCCGCCAGCACAACGCGGTGTCGGCAGGTCTTGCCTCCTCGATCTTCACGCGCGACATGCGCGAGGCGGAGACATTTCTCTCGGCCGTCGGTTCCGATTGCGGCATCGCCAACGTCAATATCGGCCCATCGGGCGCAGAGATCGGCGGCGCATTCGGCGGCGAGAAGGAAACGGGCGGCGGCCGCGAAGCCGGCAGCGACTCGTGGAAGGCCTACATGCGCCGCGCCACCAACACCATCAATTACGGCACGGCGCTGCCGCTGGCGCAGGGCGTCAAGTTCGACGTTTAGCAGATCGGCTCTCGCTATTTTCCACGCGGCGAACGTACGCGCGTGCCGCCCGGCACCCGTCCCGGCCATTTGACGATCCAGTTCACCAGATCGTCGTCCGCCACATTCTCTTCGCTCTCGGCGACGCGGCCACGCACCGAGACGCCGGCTGTGTGCACAGTCTCCGGATCGCCAGACACGAGCGGGTGCCACCAATAAAGGTCGCGGCCTTCGGCGAGGAGCTTGTAGGCGCAGGTCGGCGGCAGCCAGACGATGCGGGGCACGCCGCGCGGCGTAAGCTTCACGCAATCGCGCACCTTCTTCTGCCGGTTGGCATAGTCGCGGCAGCGGCAAGTGTCGGCATCGAGCAGCATGCAGCCGACGGCCGTGAAATGCGTCTCGCCGGTGTCTTCATCCTCGAGCTTGTTGAGGCAGCAGCGGCCGCAGCCGTCACACAGGCTTTCCCATTCGCGCGCGCTCATCTGCGCGAGGGTCTTTTTTTTCCAGAAGGGAATGTCGTCCGTCATGCCTGTTCCGCAGAATCGCGTGCCGCCGCGCCAGCGGCGCAAGCTACAGCGGCAGCGCGGCCGATGCATTCTTTCTCTTGAGATGTGCGGCGGCGCGCAGGCCGCCTATTCGCCGGCAATCAAACTCTTGGTTTCACGCACATATGTGCGTGCCGGCGAGAAAAGAAACCCGGATACGAGCATTCCGCCCACGGCGCCCGCCAGCTGAGCGACGACAAAGCCGGGCACGTGGTTGATCGCAATGCCGGCGAAGGTCGTGGTGAAGCCGCGCGCCAGCGTCACCGCCGGGTTGGCAAAGGATGTCGACGCCGTGAACCAATAGGCGGCGGTGATGGTCAGTCCCACCAGCCACGGGATCGCCTGCGGCGCATAGCGAAGGCCGCCGAAGATCGTCAGGATCAGCGTGAACGTCGCCACCGCCTCGGCAAGCCATTGCGACGGCCCGCTGCGCGCGGTCGTTCCGATCAGCAGCGGAGAAATATCGAACATCAGGTGCGCAAGCATGGTGCCCGCAATTCCGCCGACACATTGCACGACGATGTAAGGCCCGACTTCCGCCCACGGCGTCAGCCCGCGCATCGCAAAGACAAGCGTGACTGCCGGATTGAAATGTGCGCCCGAGACCGGGCCGAGAATGGTGATGATGACGACGAGGATCGCGCCGGTCGGAATGGTGTTGCCAAGCAGCGCCACCGCCTGATTTCCGCCGGCCAGCCGTTCGGCCATGATGCCGGATCCGACCACCGTCGCGACAAGCACGGCAGTCCCCAATCCTTCGGCCAGAAGGCGGCGACTTAGTGTTGCGCGTGCCTCATCCATCACGCTGCCGATGCCGGATCGCCCGCTGAATCCCTGGTCTTGCCGATTTCGTCGAGGCGCCGCTGCAACGATATCTTGTCGAGCGCGTGCAGCGGCAGGCTGACGAAGATGTTGATGCGGTTGGTCAGCATCCGCAGCGTTTCGGCAAAGGCGAAGCGGATTTCGGCTTCGGTGCCGGTGGCGGCAGCGGGATCAGGCACGCCCCAATGCGCCGTCATCGGCTGTCCCGGCCAGAACGGACAGGCTTCACCCGCGGCGTTGTCGCAAACCGTAAAGACAAAATCGAGATTGGAGGCATCCGGACCGGTGAATTCGTTCCAGCTCTTTGAGCGCAGCGTGCTGACGTCGAAGTGAAGCTTGCGCAGAAGATCGAGCGTGTACGGATGCACCTTGCCCTTTGGCTGCGAGCCGGCGGAAAAGGCGCGGAAATTTCCGCGCCCGGCGCGATTGAGCACGGCCTCGGCAAGAATCGAGCGCGCCGAGTTTCCGGTGCACAGAAACAACACGTTGAACGGCTTCTTGTCAGCGGCCTGTGGCACGACTCACTTCCTTTTCTTTCCCTTGGCATTCTTGCCGGCGGGCGCGCAGCAGCTTTTGCCCGCATTTGCGCCCAGCAGATTGCAAAGCTCCGGATGCCCGTCGCAACAATCGTTGACGAGATAGCCGACCAGCATCCGCATGCCGTCAATGTCGGCCCGATAGATGATCGTGCGGCCTTCGCGCGAACTGCGCAGCAAACCCGCGCGCACGAGAATGGCGAGATGCGTCGACAATGTATTGTGCGGCGCACCGATATTTTCCGCGATCACGCCCGCGGTGATGCCGATCGGCTCGTGCTTGATCAGGAGCTGAAAGATCGCAAGCCGCGTCGATTGCGCAAGCGCAGCAAGCGCCGATATCGCGTGCGCCGCGGAAAGGCCTTCCCCCGCCGGAAGCTGGCGGGCGTGGCTCGCAACGGCGAGCGCGTTCCTGGGCATGTGAACGACTTCTCCCATTCGCTCTATCGCTCGCTTCCTTGCCAGAGTCCGAGGTGACAAGTCAAAACACTTCGATTATCGTTCATGTCGAGATGTCTCGACATATAAGCTCACATGGGCTCGTGAAGCTTTTGTGACAAGGGGTTTGCGGCGAGACGCTCCCGTCCGGCAGGCGTGCCGGACGTGATGGAGGAAGCCAGCCGGTAGGCGTACCGGCAAGCAACCGAGGAGGAAGTCCATGTCTCGCTGTCAGCGAATGGTCGATGTCGGCCGCCGGAAATTTCTGACCGGCGCAGGATTGGCGGCCGCAGGTGCGGCCGCATCGCAATTGCCGATGTCACAGGCAAAGGCCGCGGCGGCTCCCGCGCGCGTCGATTATCCGTCCAACAAGCTCGCCAACGTGCGCGATCTGAAAGTCAACGAACCGCTCGACGTGTCCTATCCCGATGGCGACGCTCCGGGCGTCCTCATCAAGCTCGGCAAGCGCGTGCAAGGCGGCGCCGGCGCTGACGGCGACATCGTCGGTTTCTCGGTGACCTGTCCGCACAAAGGTTTTCCCCTCGCCTACAACGCGTCCGACAAGACGCTGAACTGCCCGGGCCATTATTCACGCTTCGATTGCGAAGCCGGCGGCCAGCAGGTGTGGGGTCAGGCGACGCAGAACCTCCCGCAATACACGCTGCGCATCGACGGCAATGGCGACATCTACGCGGAAGGCGTGGACGAGCTGTTGTACGGCCGACTGTCGAACGTGCTCTGAGGGAGGCAACAATGGCTTACAAGCGTCAGATCGACCGCCTCCCGATCGTCCCGAAGGACGCCAAGGAGTTCAACGTCACCTGTCACTATTGCATCGTCGGTTGCGGCTACAAGGCTTATACTTGGGCCGCGAACAAGCAAGGCGGCACCGCCGCGGCGCAGAACAAGTTCGGCGTCGACCTCGACAAGCAGCAGGCGCCGGAAACGGCGGCCTGGTACGCGCCGTCGATGTACAACATCGTCAAGCAGAATGGCGAGGACGTGCACCTCGTCATCAAGCCCGACAAGGAATGCGTCGTGAATTCCGGCCTCGGCTCCGTGCGCGGCGCGCGCATGGCCGAGATGAGCTATTCACGCCAGCGCAACACGCAATTGCAGCGTCTGACCGATCCCATGGTCTGGCGCTACGGCCAGATGCAGCCGACGAGCTGGGACGATGCGCTCGATCTGGTCGCGCGCGTCACGGTCGGCGTCATCAACGACATGGGCGAGGACGGGCTGTTCGTCTCGGCGTTCGACCACGGCGGCGCCGGTGGCGGCTACGAAAACACCTGGGGCACCGGCAAACTCTATTTCGGCGCCATGAAGGTGAAGAACATCCGCATCCACAATCGCCCGGCCTATAACTCCGAGGTGCACGCCACGCGCGACATGGGCGTCGGCGAACTGAACAATTGCTACGAGGATGCGGAGCTTGCCGACACGATCGTCGCCGTCGGCACGAACGCGCTCGAAACGCAGACCAACTACTTCCTCAACCATTGGATTCCGAATCTGCGCGGCTCTTCGGTGGAGAAGAAGAAAGCCGAGTTCGGTTCGGAGCCGGTCGAGCGCGGCCGTATCGTCATCGTCGATCCGCGCCGCACGGTCACAGTCAACGCCTGCGAGGTCGAGGCCGGCAAGAATGGCGTGATGCATCTCGCCATCAATTCCGGCACGGACCTCGTCTTGTTCAATGCCTGGCTCACCTATGTCGCGGAGAAGGGCTGGGTCGACAAGGCGTTCATCGCCGCCTCGACCAAGGACTTCGACAAGGTTGTCGCCGCCAACAAGACCACGCTCGAAGAGGCCGCGCGCGTGACGGGGCTCACCGTCGATCAGATCCGCCAGTCGGCGGAATGGATCGCGCAGCCGAAACAGGGCGGCGCGCGGCGGCGTGCGATGTTCGCTTACGAGAAGGGCCTGATCTGGGGCAACGACAACTACCGCACCAACGGCGCGCTGGTGAATCTCGCGCTCGCGACCGGCAATATCGGACGTCCCGGCGGCGGCTGCGTACGTATGGGCGGCCACCAGGAAGGCTATTCGCGTCCCTCCGACGCGCATGTCGGGCGGCCGGCGGCCTATGTCGACAAGCTGCTCATCGAGGGCAAGGGCGGCGTGCACCACATCTGGGGCTGCGACCACTACAAGACGACGCTCAACGCCTTCAAGTTCAAGCAGGCATACAAGAAACGCACCGACATGGTGAAGGACGCGATGATGACCGCTGCCTATGGCGATCGTCCGGCAATGGTGAAGGCCATCATCGACGCGATCAAGAAAGGCGGGCTGTTCGCCGTCGACGTCGACATCGTGCCGACCAAGATCGGCGAGGCCTGTCACGTCTGGCTGCCGGCGGCGACATCGGGCGAGGCCAACCTCACCTCGATGAACGGCGAGCGGCGCATGCGGCTGACCGAGCGCTACATGGATCCGCCCGGCCAGGCGATGCCCGATAGCCTGATCGCCGCGCGCATCGCCAATCACATGGAGCGCGTGCTGCGCGAGCAGGGCAAGGCGGCGCAAGCCGACCAGTTCAAGGGCTTCGACTGGAAGACGGAAGAAGACGCCTTCATGGATGGCTATCACAACCATGAGAAAGGCGGCCAGTTCGTCACCTACGAGCGGCTGCGCGCCATGGGCACGAACGGCTTCCAGGAGCCTGCGGTCGACTTCAAGGACGGCAAGATCGTCGGCACCAAGCGCCTGTTCGCCGACGGCAAGTTCAATTCCAAGGACGGCAAGGCGACGTTCATGGAAACGAAGTGGCGCGGCCTGCAGGCGCCCGGCAAGGAAGCCGAGAGCAAGAAGTGGCCGTTCCTCATCAACAACGGCCGCACGAACGTCGTGTGGCAGAACGCCTATCTCGACCAGCAGAACGACTTCGTCATGGATCGCTTCCCCTACCCCTTCATCCAGATGCATCCGCAGGACATGGCGGAGCTGAAGGTGAAGGATGGCGATCTGGTCGAGGTTTACAACGACAACGGCTCGACCCAGGCGATCGTCTATCCGACGCCGACGGCGAAGCGCAAACAGACCTTCATGCTGTTCGCCTACCCGACCGGCGTGCAGGGCAACGTCGTCTCGGACGGGGTGAACGACTTCATCATCCCGAACTACAAGCAAACCTGGGGCGGCATCCGAAAGATCGCCGACGCGCCGGACGGCGTGCGGCATCTGACCTTCAAGTCGCAGGACTATACCGCGGGCTGATTGTCAGCCTCGCTTTCCTCCCGCTCACTCCCCAGCCCGGCCGCAAGGCCGGGCTGTTTACATTGCCCGGCCTGTTGCCGTTTCCGCCGCCGCAATCAGGCCGCGATTGCGCGCTTGTTAACGCCACCTGCCCATTCACCCTGAGCCGTCGCGGGGATGGCCTCGGGAATGCGGATAAGCTATGAAGCGAGGAGTCGGCCGCGCGGCTTGCCGCCCGGCGGGCGATACGCGATTTTGCTGTGATTTCAACGGGAAGCGCACCCTTGCGCCATCTGCCGCCGACGAGTCGCTGGGTCAAGTTCAAGCGTTTCCTGCTTGACCTCGATGCGCGCATCGACTCCTTCATGTTCCAGTCCGGGCGGTGGTCGCGCGAGCTTTACGAGCGCTTTTCCACCTTCATGGACGGCTTCCACGTCGCCGGCTGGCGCCGCTGGCTCATGGTCGAGCCGATCTCCGAAGCCGCGACCCTCGGCACCGGCGGGCTCGTGCTCATGCTCGCCCTCGCCTTGCCCGCCTTCCGCGAGACGTCCGACGACGACTGGCTGAAGAAATCCGAGCTCGCCGTCACCTTCCTCGACCGCTACGGCAACGAAGTCGGCTCGCGCGGCATCAAGCACAATGACTCCATCCCGCTCGACCAGTTTCCCGACCACCTGATCAAGGCGGTGCTGGCGACGGAAGACCGGCGGTTTTACGAACACTTCGGCATCGACGTCGCCGGCACGTTCCGCGCCTTCCTCACCAACGCGCGCGCGGGCGGCGTCGTGCAGGGTGGCTCCTCGATCACGCAGCAGCTCGCCAAGAACCTGTTCCTGAACAACGAGCGCACGATCGAACGCAAGGTGAAGGAAGCCTTCCTCGCCATGTGGCTCGAATGCCGCCTGTCGAAGAACGAGATCTTCAAGCTCTATCTCGACCGCGCCTATCTCGGCGGCGGCGCCTTCGGCGTCGACGCGGCGGCGCAGTATTATTTCAACAAGTCCGTGCGCGACGTGAATCTCGCGGAAGCCGCGATGCTCGCCGGCCTGTTCAAGGCGCCGACGAAATTCGCCCCGCACATCAACCTGCCGGCAGCGCGCGCCCGCGCCAACGTCGTGCTCGACAATCTGGTCGAAGCGGGAATGATGACCGAAGGCCAGGTGTTCGGCGCCCGCCGCAATCCGGCGACCGCAGTCGACCGGCGCGACGAATCCTCGCCCAATTATTATCTCGACTGGGCCTTCGACGAGATGAAGAAGCACGTCGAGACCTTCCCGAAATCGATGACCGAGCGTGTCTTCGTCGTGCGCACCGCGCTCGATACGAACATGCAGCGCGTCGCCGAGGAAGCGGTGGAAAATTCGCTGCGCCAGTACGGCCGCGAATATGGCGCCCGCCAGGCGGCGACCGTGCTGATGGATACCGACGGCGCCGTGCGCGCCATGGTCGGCGGGCGCGACTACGGGGCGAGCCAGTTCAATCGCGCGACCGACGCGATGCGTCAGCCGGGCTCGTCATTCAAGCCTTACGTCTATGCCACCGCGCTGATGAACGGTTTCAAGCCGTCGTCAGTCGTCGTCGACTCGCCCGTGTGTATCGGCAATTGGTGTCCGCACAATTATTCAGGCGGCTATTCGGGCGCGCTGACGCTTACGCAAGCGATCACGAACTCGATCAACATCATTCCGGTCAAGCTTTCGATCGCGCTTGGCGACGGCAATCCGAAGCTCGGGCGGGCAAAGATCGTTCAGACCGCGCGAAATTTCGGCATTTGGACGCCTCTGCCCGACACGCCATCGCTGCCGATTGGCGCCGACGAGGTCAACGTTCTCGAACACGCCGTGGCCTATGC
>CAZSAW010000217.1:0-43298 GCA_964604745.1 uncultured Hyphomicrobiales bacterium | reverse complement strand
CCGTCAAGCTCTCGATCGCGATCGGCAACGGCAACGCCAAGGTCGGCCGCGCCAAGATCGTGCAGACCGCAAGGGCAATGGGCGTGCGCTCGCCCCTGCCCGATACGCCGTCGCTGCCGATCGGCGCCGACGAAGTCAACGTGCTCGATCACACCGCCGCCTACGCGACCTTCCCCAATGCGGGCAAGGCGGTGGAGCGCCACGCCATCCTGGAAGTGCGCACCGGCAACGGCGAACTGGTCTGGCGCTTCGACCGCGACGGCAAGAAGCCGCATCAGGTCATTCCCCAGAGCGTCGCGCTCGACATGAACAAGATGCTCAACACCGCCGCCGAGGAAGGCACCGGCCGCCGCGCCGCGCTCGAGGGCATCCACATTGCCGGCAAGACCGGCACCACCAACGCCTATCGCGACGCGTGGTTCGTCGGCTTCACCGGCAATTTCGTCTGTGGCGTGTGGTTCGGCAATGACGACTATGCGCCGACCAACCGCATGACCGGCGGCTCGCTTCCTGCCATGACATGGAAGCAGATCATGACTTACGCGCATCAGGGCATCGAGCTGAAGACGATTCCGGGCGTTGCGCCGCCGACGGCGCAGCCGCTTGTCGTCGAGAACAGGCCCGATCTGCCGCCGCGGCCGGTGTCGCTGACGCGGCGCGGGACGGAAATCCTCGTGCGGATGGAAAAGATGATGGAAGAGGCCAGTCACGCCCTCGCCGCCTCGCCGCCCGCGGCGAAATCGACGAGCCAGGCCATCCCGGCCACGCAGACGGAAGCCGTTGCGGCTGCAGCGGAAAACGCCAACCGCCGCGTCCGCAATTGATGCTGCCGCCGATGACGACCGCCCGGACTTGTCTCACCTAAGGACCGGCCGTGCGTTTCATTCTCGGGTTGCTGATGTCCTTTCTTGTCGCCGCCGCGGTCGGCCTCGGCGCGACGTTGCTTGCGCTCAACAACGGCGTCGCGTTCGGCGCCTTTTCCATCGGCGCGTGGACGGCGTGGCCGAAGACCGGAACCGTCGATATCGATCCTTATGCGCGCGCGCTGATTGCGCGCAGCGGCCAGTTGCCCGTCGGCATCGGCGACGGCCTCGCCTTCTTCGCCCGCGCCGATGACAGCGGACGCCCGCTTGACGGCCGCTGCGATGTCAGCCTCACCGGCATCACCCCGCAGGCACGCTATTGGACCATCACCCTCTACGACACCGAAGGCCAGCTCGTCGGCAATACGGTCAATCGGCAGGGATTCACCAGCCAGGAGCTGGTGCGCGATTCAGAGGGTCATTTCGAAATCACCGTCGCGCCCCGCGCCCGCGCCGGCAACTGGCTGCCGACCGCCGGCATCGAGCGTTACGTGCTGGTTCTGCGCCTCTATGACAGTCCGGTCGGCGTCGCGACCCGCACCGGGCGCGAAGCGCCCATGCCGGCAATCAAGACGAAGGCGTGCGCACAATGAAATGGCTTCTGTGGCTCATCGGCGGCGCGCTGCTCGGCGGAGCGATCCATCTTGCAACCGTGCTCATCCTGCCGCGCACGGCGACACAGAACGCCTATGCGAGGCTTTCGACGATCTCGCCGGTCAACAGCGTCGCGCCGATCCCCACGCCAACGCCGGAGCGATCCGTCCTGCCCTACATGGATCCGGCCTTCGCCGCGGCGGTCTGCC
The DNA here is from genome assembly GCA_964604745.1 of uncultured Hyphomicrobiales bacterium. Taxonomy (GTDB): domain Bacteria; phylum Pseudomonadota; class Alphaproteobacteria; order Rhizobiales; family Xanthobacteraceae; genus Pseudorhodoplanes. Next base: position 41,632 of record CAZSAW010000217.1, on the reverse strand, counting down.
GTTACGATCTCTCGAAGGGCCCGCTCAAGCTCGCCGCGCCGGTAAGCCCCGCCTACACGTCGGTGTCGTTCTACACCAAGGACGGCATCGCCTATTACGCCATCAACGATCGCGCCGCCGGCCGCCGCGTCATCGAGCTCGACCTGATGACGACCGCGCAGCGCGCGCTCCTGCCGGACGACGAGGAAGTGACGGCCGCCGATCGGCTGATTGTGGAATCCCCGACGACCACCGGCGTCATTGTCCTGCGCGCGCTTGCGGCGGAGCCCGGCATGATGGCGGCGGCGCAAGCCGCGCTCGCCAGCGCGAAATGCCAGCCGCAAAGTTGACGGCGCGCCTGCCGTAAGGTCAGTCCTTGGTGACGAGCGGCCGCGGCGCGGCAGCGACCGGAACGGGCGGTGCGGCATGCAACCGGTCAAGCTGCATCGTCAGAAGCGTAAGCTGACGTTCCGCCTCGACCGCCATCGGCACCGGCACGATGATGACGAGCCGCTCCATCGCGAAGCGGTAGCTCGCGGCACGATTACGCAGCGAACGATAGACCCAATCGATGGTCAGCGCATTCTCGGCAACACGGCGCATCGCGTTATCGTATTCGGGCTTGGTCAGGGCCGAGACGTAAGCGAGACTCTTGCGCCGCTTCACGTCCATGTCCGTCACCTGCCGGGCGGTGACGAAGAACGGTCCCAGCCGCGTGACGTCGTTGCGGATATCGTCGATCAGCCTCGCATACAGCGAATTCGCCGCGCGGCGCGGCTCCGTGAGAAGAACGTTGGCATACGCCGTGACATCGTAGGGCGCATCCGGCAGCGGCTGTTCCTGCCAACCATATTCCTCGAGCAAGGCAAGCCAGTGCCAGCGGTCGTAAGCCGGCGCGATCAGCGGATAGGCAAGATCGCGCAGAAGGCGCTCTTCTTCCGTGAGCGGAAATGTCGACGGAGGGATCGCCCTGCTCTCTGCCGCGCGCTCGCCGACCCAGGCGTGCATGTCATCGTAAGTGAGTGACGGCCGCACGCGGCCGAAATCGCCGGTCAGGCACCCGATCAGCGGGATGCAGAGCGTGACTGCGCTGCGCGGTCTGCGCCCCATTGCCATTGAAAGTCGCCGGGCCCGCAGTCGGCGTCAGGAGCGCGAAGCGCGGCGGCGGCGCTTGCGGCCGTTTCCGGCGCTCGATTCCAGTCCGCCGCTCGGCTCGTCCGGCGTCCGTTCGATACGGATGACCGGCAGGATCACGACGGTCGCCGGCTCGGACGGCAGACTGTCGTTGCGGATCGTCCGTTCCCGGGCCGGAAAACTGATGATGATTCCCATGTCCCTTTCCCCCCGCCGGTTTGCGTCCACAAGGGTCGCCCGGCTGTCGGATCACACCGGTGCCAATTAAGGACGGAGCAAGGTTAACGGTCCGCTAACGCCGGCCTCGTAAGAATCCCGCCCGGACATGGGTGGTGGTGCCGTGGTGTCGGATTCGATGTCTAACCTGCAAGGGCTGATGGGGCTGTCGGATCGCAGCGGGGTCGATGTGCGGCCGACGCTATTGCGCGTGCTGACCGATCTCTATGTGCAGAAGCATTCGCACACCGCCGAGGAAGAGCAGCACTACACCGAACTCGCGCTGCGGCTCATCGACCATGTCGATGTGCCGATGCGCGTTGCCGTGGCGCAACGGCTTGCCGATTATCCGGAAGCACCGCACGCGGTGCTCCTGCGTCTGGCGCGCGACATCGCGGTCGTCGCCACGCCGGTGCTGGAAAAAGCGAAATCGCTCACGCAGTCGGAGCTTCTCAGCATCGTGGGCGAATTCGGCGAAGCACATGCGAATATCATCGCCGCGCGCGATGAATTCGCCAGACCGAAACCTCCGCTCTCGCGCGATCGTCTCGCCCCGCCTTCGCCGGGCGAGCTGAACGACCTTTTCTTCACGACCGATACCGACGGGCGGCGGCTGATCCTCGTCCATCTCGATCATGCGCCGATCACGCCGGCCGCTCCGATTGCCGAAGCGATCGCGGCCGAAACCTGCCGCAAGCTTGAGGCTGCGGCGCTCACGCGCAACATCCGCGAATTCGCGGCGCTGTTGCAGGACGCCCTGCAGCTTGCCGATGCGCAGGCGAAGCGCATCGCCCATGACCGTTCGGGCGAGCCGTTTCTTGTCGCAGCCAAGGCGCTCACCCTGCCGGCCGAGGCGTTGCAACGGATCCTTCTCTTTCTCAATCCGAGCATCGGGCAATCGGTGCGGCGGGTCTATGAGTTGGCGCGGCTTTACGACGAGATGACGCCGCTCTCGGCATTGATGATGCTCGCGCTCTGGCGCGATGCCGGAAGCGCACGCAAGGCGCCGCATCAGGCCGTCCACTATGACGATGACCGCACGCGTTCGCGCGCTGCGACGCAGGCGCGGCATACGCCGCCGGCCGAGACGCACGAGCGCGCGCCACGCCCCGTACGGCGCATCCAGTTCCGCGCTAGCTGACGATCCGGTCGAGGAAGTTGCGGCCCGCTCTGTCCTCGACCTCGACGATCCAGAGATCGGGATCGAACCGGATCTGCTTTTCGAGATAGGTCTCCACGTCCGCGTTTGGCGCCGTGCCGCCGCGCAGGCAGGCGGCGAAGGCGCGCTCGGTCGGTGTGTCATCGAACGCCGTCTGCGGAGCCGGCCCGAACAGGTCCGAGGTGCCGTCGAGACGGTCGATCTTGACGAAGATTGCGCCCGCCTCGTCCGCGCCGTGCCGGCGCACGACGGCGAAGGCGCCTTCGACGGCGCAGCGGCGCACGAAGGCCGACACCCAGATCGCCGTCTTGAGCCGCATGCGCGCGTCCGCCTCGATGGAACCGATCCGGCAATGGATCGGGCCCGAATCTCATAAGGGCTGCCGTGCACGATGGAAAGCGCAGCGCTATTCGAGCGGACGCCCGCTCATTGCGGCGAGTTCGCGCATCAGCCGCGGCGTCACCTGCCCGGTGACCGGCAGCTTGCGCGAGCGCTCGAACTGCTCGATCGCAGCCTGGGTGTCGCGGTCGAGCACGCCGGTCGGCTTGAGCTGGCCGTAGCCGAAATCGGCGAGCACGCGCTGCACCGCGATGACGCGCTTGGGCGGTGCGATGAATTCGGCGATGGGGTCGGGCGGACGCGGCGCATCGGCGGCCGGCGCGGCCGGCGCCTTGACGTTCGGCGCTCGGGCGATCGCGCGCAGCAGCGCCTCGCTCGGATCGGCGGGAATTTTCAGCGCCGCGGCCTGCATGAAATCGCGGATGGCGCCGTCGGTCTTCGGCCCGTAGACGCCGTCGGCGACGCCGTCATAGAAGCCGCGGCGACCGAGTTCCTTCTGGATGTCGATGACGATGTCGGTCTGCGAGCGCGTCACCGGCTGCGGCGGCTCGATCTTGTCCGGCGCGGCTTCGAGCGGGCGCGGCCGCGGCAGCATGACGCTGCCGGTCTGATCCGGCGCGATGGCGGGCGCAGCAAGCGGGCTCGGCGGAAGGGCGACGATGCGCGGCGGCTTCGTGCTGAAGAAGGGCGCGGGATGCGGCCCCTTCTGCAGGAACAGTGCGTTGGTCGCAACCGCGCCCGCCGCAAGCAGCAGCAGCACGCCGAAGATGAGGTCCGCGCGACTGTGGCGGCGCGGCGCATCCTCGAAATCGTCGTCATCCGCCGTCGCAGCGGCAGCGAAGCTTGGTTCAACGCGTCGGCGGGGCTTACGCACTTTTCCTCACCGCAGGTTCGATGGCGCGCCGGTCGAGGCCGAAGACCGGCCGCGCGATGTTGTCCTCCGGCGCGGGCAGCGCCGGTTCGTGCTCGATCGGCAGGCGCACGGTGATGCGCGTGCCGCGGCCAAGCTCGCTCGCGACATCGATCGTGCCGCGATGCAATTCGACAAGACCCTTCACGATGGACAGCCCGAGGCCGGTGCCATCGTGGCGGCGATCATAGGCCGACCGCGCCTGGAAGAACGGCAGGCCGATGCGCGCGAGATCGGTCTCGCCGATGCCGATACCGGAATCCTCGACCGCAATGACGAAACAGCCATTCTCCGCGTGCGCGGCGACGCTCACACGCCCGCCGCGATTGGTGAATTTGATGGCGTTGGAAAGAAGATTGTACATGATCTGCTTTACCGCGCGCTTGTCGGCGGTGATGTCCGGCAGATCCGGCGCGAGCTGCGTGACGAGTTCGATGCCGCTGTCGCGCGCCTTCAGCGCCAGCATCTCGCAGCAGCCGGCGATGACGGGCGCGGGCGCGAACGGCGCAGGCTCGATCTCGAAATCGCCGCTCTCGATCTTCGACATGTCGAGGATGCTGTTGACGACGGACAGCAGGTGCTGACCCGACTCGTTGATGAGCTGCGCATATTCGTGGCGCCGCGAGGCGTCAAGCTGCAGCGTCTCCTCGTTCGCGATCATCTCGGAAAAGCCGATAATGGCGTTGAGCGGTGTGCGCAATTCGTGACTCATGGTGGCGAGGAAGCGCGTCTTGGCGGCGTTGGCGCATTCGGATTCGTGGCGCGCATCCTGAAGCGCTGCCTCCTGCGTCTTGCGCCCGGTGACGTCGCGCATCACGGCGACGACCTCGCGTTCGGAGCGCGGCGCGCCCGTCCCGTCGAGCGGACGGCAGCGCATCTCGACCCAGACGTGGCCGCTGGCCGCGCTCGCCTCGCGCCGGACGCGAAACTCCGCCGACTGCGCCTCTCCGCGCGCGGACGCATCGGCAAGCGCCGTCAGATAAACGGGCCGGTCGGTGACGTGGATGCGCTCGAACAGGCCATGGCCACGCAATTCGTTCACGCGCGCGCCGAACAGGCCTTCGGCCGCCGGCGAGACAAAGAGCACGGCGCCGTGCGGCCCGTGGCGGGTGATGACGTCGGTCATGTTGCGCGCGAGCAGGCGGTAACGATCCTCCTCGGCGTAGCGCAGCCAGACGCTCTTGCGCGCGAGCGCCTCCGCGCCAAGCGCAAGCCCGGTGGCATAGAGCGAGGCCGAGATGATGCCGAGCGCAGCGAGCGCGGCGTGCCCGCTCGCGGCGGTTTCGGCGACAGGCAGAATGTCCGTCACCTGCAGCAGCACGAGCACTCCCGCGGCCGTCAGCGCGACGGTCGAGGCCGTCGCCACCACGCGGCGTGACGCCGACAGCGCGGCCTCGAGCGGCACGATGACGAGCCAGATCGCAGCGAAGGAATCGATGCCACCGGTCTTCGCCGCGACCGCCGTGACCAGGCCGGTCAGCGCCAGCGAGGACAGGATATGCGCGCCTTCGTAGCGGCCGGTGCGCGAGAGAAAATAGGCGATCAGAATGGGAACGATGAGCCAGCCGAACACGGCGACTTCGATCGCGGTCGGCATGCCGCGCAGGGTGAGATAAACCGGGAAGGCCGCGAGCGCGATCAGGCTGCCGAGCAGGCGCGGCGCGATAAAGGCGCGGTGGCGGGCGGCGGTCAGCGCATCCTGCTGCGCCGACGGATGGACGAGGCCGTCGAGATAGTCGCCGACCGGCTTGAGAAAGCCCAACTCACTCACTGGAACCCACTGCGCGCGACGCGAAGGCCGACGCTCCCCTTATAACGAAGGCGGATCGTGTCAGACCCCGCTTAAACGAACGCTAAGGCTGGGGCGGGCGTGGCCGCAAAAGCTCAATTCCTTCAATTTGATCGGTTCGGTTAAGAGCATTCCTTGCGGTCATGGTAAATGCCGGGTTCCCAAATGCAGCGGGAGGCATTTTTCCCTTGTGAGAACGCGCGGTTGCAGCGTGTGCCAGAAAGCGCCGGTTCGGCCCGCCAAGTATGGTTTTCGCCATTCGCGTACCTCTTCGGCAAATTGCGATGATTCAAATTTTCTGAAAAAATGCCGCGCATTCGCGTCGAATAAGCGCAAAAGGCGCATCAGGCGACGAACCGGCTTTTCAAGCCTGTGCGCTAGCGTGCGGTTCAAAGCGGCAGACAATAGCCGCCGGACCCAAAGGCAGCGTCATGTTCTTTCTGTTGCGTGTTGCGTTCTGGCTTTCGATCGTGCTGGTCCTGCTTCCGAGCGGCGCCAAGACGCCGCAAGCCGGACCGGGCGTCGATCCGGTCGAAGCGGTGTCAGCCGCAGGCGCGACCATTTCCGACATGAGCCGGTTCTGTGACCGGCAGCCCGACGCGTGCGAGGTCGGCTCGCAGGCGGCGGTCGCGTTCGGCCACCGCGCGCAGGCGGGGGCGAAAATCGTCTACGATTATTTCTTCAACGACAAGAATTCCGACGGGCAGACCGGCTCGATCAAGACCGTGCCCGTGAAAGCGATGAGCGGCGCTCCGGTGCGTCCGTCGCAGCACACGTTGCGACCGGCCGATCTGCAGCCGGCCTGGCGCGGTCCGACGCCGCACAAGGATTCGAACGGCTGAGCCATCAGACGCCGGCGCGGCCTTCGGTCCGATAGCGCAACATCCATTCGTCCGCCGTGCCCGACGCAACCTTGCGCAATCCGGATTGCGCGAGATCGAACATCATCGGCGGATTGACGCCGACGGCGGCGCAGGCGGCGTGACACACCGCGTCGGTCAAAGCGATCAGATCCTCATACCAAAGCTCGCGCGCCGCGCGTCCGCTATCGGCAAGGAAGCGATCCCAGTCGTTCTCCTGCGCCTGAATCCCGACAAGGCAGCGCTCAATCGCAGCGCCATCGTAATCCGGCTCGCGCACGACGGAGGCCGGCGCGGACGAGGCGACCGACCACAATCCGGTCGCCAGCGCGCGATAAAGCGAGATCGCCTGCGCCAGCCGATCGCGGCGGCGAATGCGGATCAGAGAAGCGCCGGCGACGAATTGCGCAACCGGTGGCGCGGCGAGATGCGCCTGCATCTGGTCGAAATGGGCCTTCATGCCGAAGACGCCATTCGGCGACGTGCGGCATTGCCGCAGGCGCTCGATATAGAGGCCGTAATCGACGCTCCCGTCCGGGGCCAGCGCCTGCAGACGCTGCGCCAGAATCGGCATGTGGACACGAGCGCTGAGATATTCGTGCGGGATGCCCATCAACCCGCAGCCGCGCAGGAGCGCGGCAAGGAGCGTGCTGCCGGAGCGCGGCGTCGAGCAGATGAGATAATCGACGGGCTTGGCACGAAACGGCGGCAGATCGAAAGCCGGGCTGTTGAGCACGAGAGAGGCCGCCTGCATCGCCGGTCGATCGGTCATGGGCTGCCTGGCCTTGGGCTGGTCTGGCTTGCGCGCGCGCGATCGGCTATCACACGGTTCAGTCGGGCGGCGGCGCACATATATAAGAGGCGCACCGGATCAAAGCCCAGCGGATTTGCGCTATGCCGATCGACGAGATTCTTGAAAATTTCGCGCTGCTCGACGACTGGGACGATCGCTATCGTTACATCATCGAGTTGGGCCGCACCTTGCCGCCGCTGCCCGACAGGGCGCGCATCGACGCCAACAAGGTGCAGGGCTGCGCCAGCCAGGTCTGGCTCGAAACGCAGGTGCGGCCGAACGGCAAGGATGGCCCCGTGCTGACCTTCATCGGCGACAGCGATGCCCACATCGTGCGCGGCCTCGTCGCCATCCTGTTCGCGCTCTATTCGGGCAAGCCCGCGCGCGAGATCCTGTCCATCGATGCGCTGGCGCTGTTCGACCGTATGGGACTGCGCGAGCACCTCACGCCGCAACGCTCCAATGGCCTGCGCTCCATGGTCGAGCGCATCCGCGCCGAAGCGCAGGCAGCGCTCGCGACCGCCTAGGACTCATCTTCAGTCGCCGACCAAACCTGCAAGGCCGCGTGCGCCTTGCCGTGCGCCTGCGCTCCATAGCCGTAATGCCGCGCCAGCCGGTCGAGAGCGAGCTGCAGCACGATCTTGGCCGAACGCGCCGGCCAGCGGCGCTCATGTTCGACATCTTCGAGGCCCTTGAGGAAGCAGCAAACGTCAAGCAGCAACCCGGACAATTCGGGCCCGACCGCATCGAGCGCATGCCGCACGCGCTGGCGCGCGCCGATCACCACATCGGTGAAAGCGCCGCCCGTCTCCGCCGCGCGGCGTCCGCGCGCGATCGGCGATTCCCAGTTCGAGGTCGTGCGCGGCATCAGGTGCGCCCGCGTGAATTCATTGCGCAGCCGCTCGCCGGCGAGAAGCTGATGCGGCTCGATCATGGCGCGGCCGTCGCGCCCCGTGCGGCGCGCCAGCCAGGAGAGCGGACTTTCGTTCTCGTCGAGCGTGACGGCGATCCGTCCGTCCTCGGTTTGTGCCGTATGGCGGGCGAACGAAGCGTGCTGCGCGCGAAACGAATCGATGCTTGGGTCGTTGCGTGCATGCGCCGCGCGCGCAAGAAAAGCGCGCCCGGCGGACGTGATCGCGATCGCGCCATCCGGCGTCTTGCAGGCGAGGTCCGCATCCAGCAAAGCGTTGATGTCGCGGACGCGCAACGTCTCCTGCCGCCGTTGCGACGACGCAAGCGCCGCAAGAAGGCGCGCGGCGGATTTCTCAAGCGCCGTTCCGATCCCGCTCATGACGCCGCACCATCGTTCCATTGCAGATTTGCGCAACGGCCTTCGAGCGCATGCAGCAGCGCATCGAGCGCAGGATCGTCGCGCTGTTCTTCGATCACGCGACAGGCATGCGCGACCGTGGTGCGATCGCGGCCGAACCAGCGGCCAGCTTGCGCACATGACATGCCGAGCACAACATGGGCGAGATACATCGCGGTCTGCCGCGCACGGGCGATGCGCGCCGACCCGCGCGTGGCGGCATGCAGAGCCTGCGCCGGCACGGCGAATGCGGCAGCCACCAGTGCATCGAGAGCGCACGAGGATTCCACGTGCCCGGATGCGGGCGCGCCGGACGCGGGATGAATTTCAGCAAAGGACATGGAGCCTCCCGGTACTAGGATTTAATACCTAGTAGCACAGGTCTGGGAGGCGGGGATAACTTAATCGCCGAATGACGCCTGCGTGATTAATTTCACGCGCGTGAGTTGTTTTTTCGTGCGCCTAGCGCCGCCGCTTGCGCTGCTGGCCGAGCCCCATCTGTTTTGCGAGGTGCGAACGCGCCGCGGCGTAATTTGGTGCCACCATCGGGTAATCGGGCGGCAGGCCCCATTTGTCGCGATATTGCTCGGGCGTCATGTTGTATTGCGTGCGCAGGTGCCGCTTCAGCGACTTGAATTTCTTTCCGTCCTCGAGACAGACGAGATATTCGGCCGTGATCGATTTCTTGATCGGCACCGCAGGCTTCGAGCCGTCACCGCCGAGACTTTCTGCGCCCGAGGCGACGCGCAGCAGCGCGGCATGAACCTGATTGATGAGCGCGGGGATCTCCGCGGCCGGAACCGCATTCTTGCTGACATAGGCCGAGACGATGCTCGCCGTCTGGTCGATGAATTTTCCGGACGATCCGCCGTCACTCATTCCGTCCCCCGAAGCGTCGCCCGCTGTAGAAAATGATCAAGCAGAAGCTCAGTTTCATAAAACGATATACTGGCGGATTGGCGGCTCGCAAGAAAAAGCCGCACTGGAACAAGGAATTGTCGGCCCGAATATTTGAACAATTCAAAGCGGCGCGCGGAGAAAGGCACCGGACAAAAAGCAATCGCCGGGCAACGGCCCGGCAATGCGAATGGATAAGCGGCCGGGGCGTTACGCCTCAGCCGCCCTTCTCCAGATGATTGCGCAATTCTTCGATCGAGCCGAAACGGACCACACCCTGCGCCAGCTCCGCTTCGATCGAGCCGTCCGTATAGAGCGTGTAAGCCATGCCGTCGACGATGCCGGACTTCAGCACGGCGATCGCGCTCTGATGAATTTGCTCCTCATGCCGCGCGGACCCGTTGCTGCGCGGAGCCGGCAGCTCGCGCGATGCAGGTTCGGCGGCCGGCCCTCGCGACGGACGCGATGGCGCCGGCCAGGCATCTTCGAAAGCGGCCGCCGGTGCAGACGGCGCGGGTCCGCGCGCAGGCTCGGCGCCGCCACGCGAACGCTCGTCGGATTTCGGCGCGCGCAGATCCGGCGGCCTGAAGCCGCGCGGCTCGATTGCGGGCTCGGGCACGGGCGGCGGAACCGGCGCGCGCGGTGGACCGTTCGGCGAGAGCGAGGCTTCGCCGCCCTCCACCATCGGCGGTTCGCTGCCGGTACGACGCGCGGCCATGTGTGCCATGCGCAGGCGGTCGAAAATCGGATCGTGCGGCGCAGCTTCGCTCTCCGCAGGCTGCGGTTCGGCAGCGCGCGCGGGCTCGCGAGTCTCGCCGCGCGGCGGAAATGGCAGGCGCACCGGCGCAGGCGCGGGCGGCGGCGCTGACTGAACGGCGACTTCGGGCGCAGCGGTGCGCAGCGGCGCGGGTGCACCGCGCGTCTTCAGCAACTCCGCGATGCGCGAGAGATGGCGCGAGGCGACCGACAGCGCGACGACGACCATGCCACCGACAAAAGCGGTCGTTCCGGCGATGATGAGCGTATTGCCGAGGCTGAATTCGTTGATGGGAACGCCAAACCCCACCATGACGGCGCCGACAGCCGCCATCAACACCCCGAAAATCAACAAAACCACTGACATTACAAGTCCTGACGCGGGCCCCCACAAGTATTAAGGAATTGTGACGCCCTGACGTTTCGTAAGCAAGGTGCTTAATGTGATACCGTGAAACAATATAATCTTGATTAATTTTCCCCCATGGGCCACCTCCCGGGGGTTGCCGCCCGCCCCTTCCCCGCGGGAACCCGCGGCTGACGCGGCGATTTGAGTTTTGAAATACGGAGAATCCAGATGTCTTTTTCCCTCCCCGACCTGCCGTATGCCTACGACGCGCTCGCGCCCTACATGTCGCGAGAGACGCTCGAATATCATCACGACAAGCATCACCTCGCCTATGTGAATAACGGCAATAACCTGCTCAAGGGCACGGAGTGGGAAAGCAAGGGGCTCGAAGACATCGTCAAGGGCTCGTTCGGCAAGAACGCCGGCCTCTTCAACAATGCAGGCCAACACTACAACCACATCCATTTCTGGAAGTGGATGAAGCCCAATGGCGGCGGCGACAAAATTCCCGGCGCGCTTGAAAAGAAGATCGTTTCCGACCTCGGTTCCGTCGCAAAGATGAAGGAAGACTTCGTCCAGGCGGGCGTGACGCAGTTCGGCTCCGGCTGGTGCTGGCTTGCGGTGAAGGACGGAAAAATCGTCATCATGAAGACCGCGAACGGCGAAAGCCCGCTCGTGCACGGTGCCAAGCCCATTCTTGGCTGCGATGTCTGGGAGCATTCCTATTACATCGATTATCGCAACCGACGGCCGGATTATCTCAAGGCCTTTGTCGATCACCTCGTCAATTGGGACCATGTCTCAGAGATGTACGAAGCGGCAAAATAGCTTCGCCCCGGATATTCGGGCGCGCTGATGCAGAAGCAGCAAGGCCGCGCGTTTGACGCGCTGGCTGTCGGGGTGCTGCTCTGCATCGCAGTCATCGCCGCATCCACCTTTCGCGACTACGGATTGGGATGGGATGACTACACCCATTCCCAGTATGGCGAGCTGCTGCTGAAGTTCTACTCTTCAGGCTTCACCGACCGGCGCGCGCTCTCCTTCGTCAACCTGTACATGTATGGCGGCGGCTTCGACATGAGCGCCGCTGCCTTGCATAAAGTTCTGCCGTTCGGACTATTCGAGACGCGCAGGCTATGCGGCGCGGTCGTCGGACTCATCGGATTCTTCGTTACCTGGCGCATCGGTCGGCGCGTCGGCGGGCCGCCCGCCGGACTGTGTGCGCTGCTGCTGCTCGCGTCATGGCCACTCTATTATGGCCACATGTTCATGAACGCGAAGGACGCGCCCTTCGCGACGGCCATGGCGATCCTGCTGCTCGCTCTTCTGCGCGCATTTGAAGACTATCCGCGTCCGGGCGCGACAACGATCGCTCTTTTCGGACTCGGGCTCGGGCTTGCAATCGGATCCCGCGTGCTCGGCGGCCTCGCTGCTCTCTACGTCATCGCTCCGATGGCACTGATCTTTGTCACGCAGATTCGCGATCAAGGAGTCAGGCGAACCGCATCGGACGCTGGATTATTCCTGCTCCGACTGCTTCCCGGTTTCGTGCTTGCCTACATGGTCATGGCACTGATCTGGCCGTGGTCCGTCCTCGAGCCGCTGAATCCCTTCCGTGCAGTCGGGTATTTCTCTCATTTTTTCGAAAAGCCGTGGAAGGAAATGTATGAAGGCATGCTGATTTCCGTACCCGACATGCCGCGCAGCTACGTCCCGGTGCATTTCTTTCTCAAGACTCCCGAATTGCTGCTCCTCTTGTTCACTGGGGCGTTGGTCGCCATTGGCATCGGTGCAGCCAAAGGTCAAACGCCCAAGCCAAAGCTCGTGTCCTATCTCCTCATTGTGTCTGCGGCGCTCATTCCTATTGTCGTGGCCGTCGTGACGCGACCGGCCATGTATAACGGCATCCGTCACTTCGTCTTCGTGTCGCCGCCCATCGCGATTCTTGGCGGTCTCGCAGCGGAATGGGCTTTCGAACGCGCCGCGCAGATTTCGAGAACAGCGCTCGCGGGGGCGGCTACCCTTTTCCTGATCGGCATTGCGGATCCGGTCGTCGCGATGGTTCGCCTGCATCCATACCAATACACGCATTTCAACCATATCGCCGGCGGTCTGGAGGGCGCCGATGAGCGTTTCATGCTCGATTACTGGGGCCTCGCCTTCAAGGAAGCATCGCGTCAGTTGCGCGAGAAGCTCACTGCGCAAATGCAGGTTCCGCCGGATCACCGGCGCTGGCGTATTGCGGTTTGCGGACCCCACCCCGCCGCAGAAGTCGAACTTGGTCCTGAATTCGTCACCACCTGGGATCCAAAAGGCGCAGATTTCGCGATGATGCTTGGCGAGTTCTATTGCGCGAAATTCGATGCGCCCATTCTCGCCGAAGTGAAGCGGGAGGATGTCGTCTTCGCGCGCGTTTACGACATTCGCGGCCGCGATATCTCGACCCTCTTCACCATTCCGCCTGTGCGTTGACGGAGCAGCACCATGGTCGTCTACGTATTTGACGCCTACGGGACATTGTTCGACGTCCATGCGGCGATCGAACGCCATCGAGATGCCTGTGGGACCGACGCGGCACGGCTCTCGGAACTATGGAGGCTCAAGCAACTCGAATATTCTTGGACGCTCACGCTGGCGAACCACTATCTCGATTTCTGGACCTTGACCGAGCGAGCACTCGATTTTGCGCTTGAGCGCGTTCCATCCATCGACAAACGTTTGCGCGGCAAGCTGCTCGATGCCTATCTGGAGCTGGACGCCTTTCCCGACGCGCGTGACATCCTGACCATTCTCAAGAAGCGTGGCGACAAGACCGCGATCCTCTCCAACGGGTCACAGCGGATGCTCGATGCCGCGATCCAGGCCGCTGGACTTCAGCCCCTGCTCGACTCCGTTCTCTCCGTTGACGTCGTGCGCGTCTACAAGCCGCGCGTGGATGTCTACAACCTCGTCATACAGGCATTCCAGGTCGCGCCCGCTGACGTGATATTCGTGTCGTCCAACCGATGGGATGTGATGGGAGCAAGCGCATTCGGCTTTCGCGCCGTCTGGATCAACCGCGCTTCAATGCCAGACGAATATCCCGATCATGTGCCCGTGGCCGTGCTGTCGGATTTGGGAACCTTGGCTGATCTGAAAATCTAGCGCGGCCCAAGTCCGGTAGAATGCGGCGGCTTCGCGGCGCGCCCGCGCCACGGTGGCGCATTCGCGACAAAAATCGCGCGGATGCGCGGCGCGGGATTAAATTCGCGCAATGTAGGTGAATGCGAGCCGAAAATTGAACTCAGGCTGCATTCAGTGGCCTTGTTCGAGAGTTGAGCCATCGATCCGCAAAGCACGTCGTGCTTCGCGGGACGTGATGGAGGTAGCAATGAACGCCAAGTACGCTCTGCTATTCGCGACGGCCTTGACCGGATTGGTTGCAGCATCGGCGGCTGCATCGGCGATGCCGGCCACCGATCTCGGCACGGCCGCGCAGCAAACATCGGACGTGCAGAAAGCCCGCTGGGTCTGCGGGCCGCGCCGTTGCTGGTGGCAGCCCAACTACTACCCCGGCTATTACGGCTACGGTTTTTATCCCGGCCCGCGCTATTGGGGACCGCGGTGGCGATGGCACCGCTGGCATCACTGGCGCCGCTGGTGACCGAGGAGAGCCCCGGCTTGCCGGGGCTCTTTTTTCACCCGAAACAATCAGGCTCGAACGTCACTGGGCGAGAGAAGCAATAATTCTTGCCCACGATCGAATCCCTTTGTGAAAACTCGTGAGATCGTATTTCTCGTTCGGCGAATGCACACGATCGTCGTCGAGCGCGAATCCAACCAGCAACGAATCCATTCCGAGCACGCGCTTGAAGTCGCCGACGATGGGGATTGAGCCGCCCGATCCGACGGTGACAGCCTTCTTTCCCCATTCCTGAGCCAATGCTTCACGTGCCTTGACCAGCGCCGGATTGTCGTACGGCAGTTGCAGCGCCGGGCTGCAGGCGTGATTGATGAAACTTGCCTGGCAATCCGCGGGTAGGCGCTCGCGTACAAAGGCGCGGAACGCGTCGCGGATCCTTTCCGGATTCTGGCTCCCAACGAGACGGAAGGAAATCTTGGCCGACGCTTGCGCCGGAATGACAGTCTTTGCGCCCTCGCCTGTATAGCCGCCGATGATGCCGTTGACGTCGCATGTCGGGCGCGTGGAAATCTGCTCGATCAGCATTCTGTCCTTTTCGCCAGCCGGGACCTTCAGCCCGACCTGACCAAGAAACTCTTCCGGCTTCAGTTGCAGCGAAGCCAGATCGGCTTTGATGTCGGCAGGAAGTTCCGGAACGCCATCGTAGAAGTCGGGAATGGTGATGCGGCCATTGGCGTCGTGGATGCCGGCGATGATGCGGGCGAGTATGCGGATCGGATTTGCCGCGGCGCCGCCAAACAAGCCGGAATGCAGATCGCGGTCCGCGCATTTCAACGTTACTTCCTCGAAAACGAGCCCGCGCAGCGACGTCGTCACCGAAGGTGTCTTGGCATCCCACATACCTGTGTCGCAGACGAGCGCAAGATCGAGCTTGAACTCGTCGGCATTCTTGGCGACGAACGGAAACAGGCTTTTGGAGCCGCATTCCTCCTCACCTTCGATCATCATCGTGATGGGAAGCGGAAGTTCACCCATCACCGATTTGAAAGCGCGGCACGCTTCCACAAAGGTCATGACCTGACCCTTGTCGTCGCAAGCACCGCGGGCGACGATGATCTTGCGTCCGCCCGGCAATTCCTCGATGCGAGGATCGAAGGGCGGCGTCTTCCACAGGTCGAGCGGGTCAACGGGCTGCACATCGTAGTGGCCATAGAAAAGGACCCGCGGCCCCTTGCCTTGCGACGACTTGCCGATGACCACCGGGTGCCCGTCGGTCGGCCGCACCTTCGCATCGAACCCGAGCGCCTTGAGTTCCGCCGCAACGTGGTCCGCAGTTGCGCGACACTGATCGGCATAGGCGGGATCGGTCGAGATCGATTGCAACCGCAGCAAAGCGAACAAACGTTCGAGGCTCTTGTCGAGATCGGCATCGATCCGGTCGAGAACGGCGGGAAGGGCTTGCGATGGGCTGGTCATGTCGTCGATCCGTGTTGTGAGGCGTGGTCCGGGCCACGCCTGAAGCGAGATGCCCGGCGCAAGGCCGGGCATGAAATTTGTCCTCAATTATGTCGAAACACCGCTCAGCGCCTCAAGATGCCGCCGAGCGTGCCACGCACGATCGCGCGGCCGACCGAACCGCCAATCGACCCACCGAGCGACTTGCCGAGGTCGGCGGCGACCTTGCCCGCGACCCGGTTGGTCACGCTGCGCGTGACTTCCCGTGCGATCAATTGTCCGGTCGAAAGACGTTCGCCGCGCACGCGATTAGTGCCGAAAAGCCCGCCAAGCACTCCTCCAATCATGCCGCCGATTCCACCGGACGAGGCCGCTCCGCCCTGCCCCTCCGGCGCGGCCTCGTTCTGCACACGCTTGACCAGCATCTCGTAAGCGGATTCGGAATCGACCGTCTGGTCATATTTGCCCTTGACCGGACTGCCCTTGATGATCGCCTGCCGTTCATCCGGCGTGACCGGACCAATCCGCCCGCAGGGCGGGCGGATCATCGTGCGTTCGACCAGAGAGGGCGTGCCGTTACCCTCGAGAAACGAACAGAGCGCCTCGCCCTTGCCGAGTTCCATGATGACCTGGGCGGTATTGAGTTTCGGATTCGGGCGAAAGGTCTCGGCGGCGGCTTTCACTGCCTTCTGGTCGCGTGGCGTGAACGCGCGCAACGCGTGCTGCACACGATTGCCAAGCTGCGCCAGCACCTTGTCCGGCACGTCCAGCGGATTTTGCGTCACGAAATAGACGCCTACTCCCTTTGAGCGGATCAGGCGGACGACCTGCTCGATCTTCTCCAGCAGCGCTTTCGGCGCGTCGGTGAACAGAAGGTGGGCCTCGTCGAAGAAAAACACGAGCTTCGGCTTGGGCGGATCACCGACTTCCGGCATTTCCTCGAACAATTCCGACAGCAGCCAAAGAAGGAACGTCGCGTAGAGGCGCGGATTTTCCATCAGCTTGTCAGCTGCGAGAACATTGACGTAGCCGCGACCGTCGCGGTCGGTCCGCATGAAATCCTTCAGGTCGAGTGCCGGCTCTGCAAAGAACTTCGTGCCGCCCTGATTTTCGAGCACGAGCAGCTGGCGCTGGATGGTACCGACGGTCTGCTTGGCGACGTTGCCATATTGCGTTGTCAGGTCGTCCGCCTTGTCGGCCACGAAATTGAGCACAGCCCGCAGGTCCTTCAAATCGACGATCGGCAGGCCCTGGTCGTCGGCAACACGGAAGGCGATGTTGAGCACCCCCTCCTGCACATCATTGAGATCCATCAGGCGGGAGAGCAACAGCGGCCCCATTTCAGAGATCGTCGCTCGGATCGGATGTCCCTGCTCGCCGAACAGGTCCCAGAAAATCACCGGCGATTGATCGACCTCGTATTTGAAGCCGAGATCTTTCGCGCGCTGAACAAGCGCGTCTCTGGTTTCACCAACTTCCGCAATACCGGAGAGGTCCCCCTTGATGTCGGCAGCGAAGACGGGGACGCCCGCGCGCGAAAATCCTTCCGCCAGAACCTGCAATGTCACGGTCTTGCCCGTGCCAGTCGCACCTGCAACCAGTCCGTGCCGATTGGCGAGCGACAGCGTGAGCAGCTCAGGCTTCTTGCTCTTGCCGACAAAAATTTTTCCGTCCGGATCGATGCCTGACATGTCGCCGTCACCCTCGCTTCTTCAACAAGATCAATGTTCAAAGCCGCCACGATCGTCCGCTGCGACGCCATCCAGTCAACGGCGCCGTTCGTCGGCGTGGCATTGCGCACCTTTTAGCAGGATGCGGCAGATTTCACACACCCGGTGAAAAAGCGAGGCGCCCGTGTTTCCCCAAGTATCTCCCTCTATTAAGACATAGGCAAATCCGCCCAAGAGCGGATCAGGGGGCAAAGACTGATGGACGAACTGGTCAAGCGTCTCGTTGCCGAGACCGGCATCGATCAGGACGCGGCGGTGAAGGCCGTTGGTATTATTTTTGCGTTCTTGATGAGTGAGGGGCCTGCGGAGCAGGTCAAGGCCGTGCTTGATCGTGTGCCGGGCGCGCAGGATGCGCTCGCGGGCGCAGGCAGCGGCGGTGCGATGGGCGGCGTCATGGGTGCGGGCATGCAATTGATGGGTCTCGGCCTCGGCATGGACCAGGTGCAACAGGTGACGCGCGTCGTCATGGCCTATGCGCGCGAAAAGGTCGGCGAGGATAAGGTCGGCGAAATCGTTGCCGCCATCCCGGGCCTGAGCCAGTTCGCCTGAGCACGCCTGAAGACAAGCAACGATGATCGAGAAGGCGTGACGGTGTCAGCTTCCTACCCTCTCAAAGATCTGGACGGTATCAGCAACGAGGAGGCCGTGCTTCTGCGCAGGGCCGGCATTCGCACCACCGGACGTCTGCTCGAGGCAGCAAAGGATCCCAAGGGTCGGAAGGCGCTCTGCGAAAGAACCGGCATCGGCGCCAAGCGTCTGCTCGAATGGGCCAATGCCGCCGACCGCTTGCGCGTGCGCGGCATGGGCAAGGAATACGCAAAGCTGATCGGCCTCGCCGGCGTCGAGACCGTGCGCGAACTGCGCTATCGCAATCCGAGGCATCTTGCCGCGCGCATGGCCGATGTGAACAAGAAGCGGAAGCTCGTCCGGCTTCTGCCCTCGGAAAAGGCCGTCGGCCGGCTGATTGAGAGCGCCAGGAAACTGTCGCTCAAGATCGAATATTAGGTCGCTTTCCCGCCCGCTTGACAGCCGCCCCAGCACCGCGCAAAGCGCCTTCCATGAGCGCCGTCAGCAGCGTGCCCGCAGCAATGCGCAACAGCGCAGGAAAGGCCTTGTCCCTGCAGCGGTTGATCGCGCCCGGCCGCGCGCTGGTGATGGGCATTCTCAACGTCACTCCGGATTCCTTCTCCGATGGGGGGCGCTTTCTCGAACCGTCCGATGCGCTGGCGCAGGCCCGCCGCATGGTCGGGGACGGCGCCGACATCATCGATATCGGTGCTGAATCAACCCGCCCCTATGGCGGCGCGACGCCTGTTTCGGCCGACGACGAAATGATCCGGCTCGCACCCGTGTTGCCGGCAGTCATTGCGCTCGGCAAGCCGGTGTCGATCGACACGATGAAGGCGCGCGTCGCCGCTTACGCACTCGACGCCGGAGCGGCGATCGTCAATGACGTCTGGGGCCTGCAGCGCGATGCCGACATGGCGCGCGTCGTCGCCGAGCGTGAAACCCCTGTCATCATCATGCACAATCGCGAGCGGGCCGACCCGGCGATCGACATTTTTGCCGACATCGACAGGTTCTTTCGCCGTTCACTCGAGATTGCCGACAAGGCCGGCATCGCACGCAGTCAGGTCGTGCTCGATCCCGGCATCGGCTTCGGCAAGACGCCAGAACAAAGCATCGCCGTGATCGCACGCCTGTCCGATTTGGCAACGTTCGGACTGCCTCTCCTCATCGGGCTGTCGCGCAAGCGCTTCATTAGCACCATCACGCCGTCGCAGCCGGACGAACGGCTCGGCGGTTCGATTGCCGCCAATGTCCTTGCCACGAGGTCGGGTGCCGCTATCGTGCGCACCCATGACGTGCGCGAGACCGTGCAGGCGCTCCGCGTTGCCGAAGCCATCCGGAGCGCGCGATGAGCGACACGATCTTCGTGACCGGCCTGTCCCTGCATGCCTACCACGGCGTCATGGAGCACGAGGGCAAGGTCGGTCAGACCTTCAAGCTCGACATCGTCTTGACGATCGACTTGCGCGAAGCGTCGCATTCGGATCGCATCGCTCACACGGTATCGTACGATCAGGTGGTCGATGTCGCGAGCAAGACGTTCACGGCCCAGCCGTACAAGCTCGTGGAGGCCGCCGCTGGCGCCGTTGTCGACGCCATTCTTGCGCGCTTTGACGCCGTGACGGCCGTCGCGATCACGGTGCACAAGCCGCATGCGCCGGTCGCCGCCACCTTCGACGATATCGGCATCTCGATCTCGCGTCGGCGCAATGGCTGAAGCCTTTGTCGCCGTCGGCGGCAATGTCGGCGATGCCCGCGCGACCGTCGGTCGCGGTATCCGCCAATTCTGCGCTCACCCGGGTATACGCCTGATCGCCCGATCGTCGGATTATCGCACGGCGCCCTGGGGCGTCACCGACCAGGCAGACTTCGTCAATGCCTGCATCGCGGTCGATACGACGCTGGTCCCACGCGACCTCCTCGCTCACGCACTAGCAACCGAGCGAGCCTTCGGGCGTGACCGCGCCACCGAGCGGCGCTGGGGGCCAAGGCCGCTCGACATCGACCTGATCGCCTATGACCGCACCACAATGAACGAGCCGGGCCTCACCTTGCCCCATCCGCGCCTGTTCGAGCGCGCCTTTGTGCTTGCGCCGCTTGCGGAGATTGCGCCCGACATAAGCATTGGCGACCGCAGCATTGCGGCCGCGCTCGCCGGCATCGACCGCACCGGCATCGAACGCCTGCCTTGATACGGGGCAAAGCGGTTGGCCTAGGGCTTGCGGCATGTCATGTTGCGGTGCGACAGAAACATGCCCATGAGCCAGACGACCGAGGCCCTCCCCCTTGCCGGCGAATTTCCGCCCGCCACGCGCGAGCAATGGCTGAAGCTGGTCGAGGATGTTTTGAAGGGCATGCCCTTCGACAAGGCTCTCGTCCACTCGACGTATGATGGTCTTCGGATCGAGCCGCTCTATCCGCGCAACAGCGAAGCCCGCGCACTCGCCGGGCGCGAGACACCGTGGCAGATCTTGCAGCGCGTCGATCATCCCGATCCGGGCAAGTCGAACGCACAGGCGCTTGAGGACCTGGAGAATGGCGCGACAGCCCTGTCGCTGCACTTCGCCGGGGGACCGAGCGGTTATGGATTCGGGCTCGATGGGAGCGAAGCGACAATCGCGCGCGTGCTTGACGGCGTGCATCTCGACGCCGGCATCGCGATCGAGACCGACCTCAGCCCCCAATACAAAGACGCCGGACATCTGCTCGCCGCGCTGGTGAAGAAACGCGGCCACCCGCCGGATGCTGTCGAAATCCGCTTCAACTACGACCCGATCTGCGCCAAGGCGGTCGCCGGCGCCTCTCCGATGCCGTGGCGCGATCTGGCGCCGCTCTTCGTTTCAATCGTTCGCACGTTGGGCGACCAGGGATTCAAAGGGCCCTTCGCCGCAGCGAACGGGCGGCCCATTCACGCATCCGGCGGCTCCGAAGCGCAGGAACTCGCTTTTGTCATCGCCGATGCGCTCGACTATCTGCGTGCGTTCGACGCAGGCGGCGTGCCTCTCGATGCTGCGCGGCGCATGATCTATTTCCGCCTCGCCGCCGACGCCAATCAATTTCTGACCATGGCGAAATTCCGCGCCTTGCGGAAATTGTGGGCGCGGGTGGAAACAGCCTGTGGCCTTGCGGCGGAGCCGATCTTCGTGTCCGCCGAAACGGCCTGGCGAATGATGACCCGCCGCGATGTGCATGTGAACATGCTGCGCACGACGATCGCCGCCTTCGCTGCCGGGCTGGGCGGCGCCGATGCGATCAGCGTTCTGCCGCACACCATCGCTCTCGGCTTGCCGGACGCCTTCGCCCGCCGTGTCGCGCGTAACACGCAACTCATTCTGCTGGAGGAATCGAATCTCTATCGGGTCGCCGATCCGGCCGCCGGTTCCGGCGGCATCGAGGATCTCACCGACAAACTTTGTCACGCTGCGTGGACTCTCTTTCAGGAGATCGAAAAAGCCGGCGGCGCGGCCGAAGCCGTTGAACGCGGATTTATTCAAGACAAGGTTGCCGCGACACGGGCGCTGCGGCAAGCAGCGGTGGCGCAACGCAACGAGGCCATGACCGGCACGAGCGACTACCCCAATCTTGCAGAGTCGCCTGCTCATGTTCTCGACGTGCAGCCTGTGCCAGTGCCGCCATTGCCGGCAGCCAAGACGTTTGCAGCACTTACGCCGATGCGCCTCGCCGAACCGTTCGAGGCGTTGCGCGATGCGTCCGACGACCTGCTGAAGCGTACCGGTACCCGGCCAAAAATCTTTCTTGCCACGTTGGGCAGTGCAGCCGATTTCACCGCACGCGCGACGTTTGCAAAAAACTTTTTCGAGGCCGGCGGTATCGAGGCGGTGACAGGCGAAAAGCTTGGCGATCCCGCCGCGACGGCAACGGGGTTCAAATCGTCGGGAACGATATTGGCCTGTCTCTGTTCGTCCGATGACATCTATGCGCAACAAGCCATTCCCGCGGCCCAAGCGCTGGCCGCAGCGGGGGCGAAGCACATCTACCTCGCCGGGCGCCCAAGGGAACCAAAAGACCTGCAGAGGGCGGGGATCGGAACGTTCATTTATTCAGGCTGCGACGCTCTGGCGACGCTGGGCGCGGCGCATGATATCCTGAGAACAATGAGCAAGCCCCGATGAGCCGGATACCCGATTTCCAGACCGTCTCATTTGCCGACGCCGCGCCAGCAGCACACGCGCCGCGCGGAAACCCGTGGCTGACACCCGAGGGCATCGCGGTAAAGGCCGCCTACGGCGCTGCGGATCTTTCCGGCCTCGACTTCCTCGACACCTATCCCGGCATCGCGCCCTATCTGCGCGGGCCCTATCCGACCATGTACGTCAACCAGCCGTGGACCATCCGGCAATATGCCGGCTTCTCCACAGCGGAAGATTCGAATGCCTTTTACCGGCGCAATCTCGCCGCCGGTCAGAAGGGCCTGTCTGTCGCCTTCGATCTGGCGACACATCGCGGCTACGACAGCGATCATCCCCGCGTCTCAGGCGACGTCGGCATGGCGGGCGTCGCCATCGACTCCATCTACGACATGCGCACCCTGTTCTCGGGCATCCCGCTCGACCAGATGAGCGTCTCGATGACCATGAACGGTGCCGTACTGCCGGTGCTTGCGCTGTTCATTGTTGCCGGTGAAGAGCAGGGCGTGAAGCCGGAGAAATTGTCGGGCACGATTCAGAACGACATTCTCAAAGAATTCATGGTGCGCAACACCTACATCTATCCGCCCGCTCCGAGCCTGCGCATCATCTCCGACATCTTCGCCTATACCTCGGCGCACATGCCGAAGTTCAATTCGATCTCGATCTCCGGCTATCACATGCAGGAGGCCGGGGCGACGCAGGATCTCGAGCTCGCCTACACGCTCGCCGACGGCGTCGAGTATGTGCGCGCCGGAATGAAAGCCGGGCTCTCGATCGACAAATTTGCGCCCCGCCTTTCCTTCTTCTGGGCGATCGGCATGAATTTCTTCATGGAGGTGGCAAAGCTCCGGGCCGCTCGCCTTCTCTGGGCGAAGTTGATGAAGCCGTTCGGCCCGAAGGATGCGCGCGCGTTGTCCTTGCGCACGCATTGTCAGACATCGGGCTGGTCGCTGGCGGCCCAGGACGTGTTCAACAACGTCGCCCGGACGATGATCGAAGCGATGGCGGCGACGCAGGGCCACACGCAATCGCTCCATACCAACGCGCTCGACGAAGCGCTCGCATTGCCAACCGACTTTTCTGCCCGCATCGCACGCAACACCCAGATCGTGCTGCAGCAAGAAAGCGGCACGACCCGTATCATCGATCCTTGGGGTGGCTCGTTCTATGTCGAGCGCCTCACCTACGAGCTCGCACGCAAGGCATGGTCGCACATTCAGGAAGTCGAAGAACTCGGCGGCATGACAAAGGCGATCGAAGCCAGCATCCCGAAGCTGCGCATCGAGGAAGCGGCGGCGAAAACGCAGGCGCGCATCGATTCCGGCCAGCAATCGGTGATCGGGGTCAACAAATATCGTCCGCGCGAGGATGCGACGATTGACGTGCTGAAGGTGGATAATTCTGCCGTCCGCAGACTGCAGATCGACAAGCTGTCGCGGCTGAAGCGCGAACGCGACCCCAAGCTTCTGGCTGAAAAGCTCGACGCTTTAACCAAGGGTGCCGCGGGAAACGGCAATCTTTTGGCGCTCGCGGTCGACGCCGCACGCGCGAAGGCCACTGTCGGCGAAATCTCATCTGCGCTGGAGCAGGTCTTCGGCCGCCATCGCGCGGAGATCAAGGCTATCTCCGGCGTCTACAAACGGGAGGCCGGCATCATGGCCGACACCGTCGAACGCGTTCAGAAGGTCGTTGCCGAATTCGAAGTCAACGAAGGTCGCAGGCCGCGCATTCTCGTCGCCAAGATCGGGCAGGACGGGCACGATCGTGGACAAAAGGTCATCGCGTCGGCCTTTGCCGACCTCGGCTTCGACGTCGATATCGGCCCACTCTTCGCGACACCGGCGGAAGCCGCGCGTCAGGCTGTTGAAAATGACGTGCACATCGTCGGCGTATCCTCGCTCGCGGCCGCACACCTCACGCTCGTGCCCGAACTCAAGGCCGAACTCGAAAAGCAAGGTCGGTCCGACATCATGATCGTTGTCGGTGGCGTGGTGCCGCCGCAGGACTACGAGGCGCTGAAGAAGGCCGGCGCCGAAGCGATCTTCCCGCCCGGCACCGTCATTGCCGAAGCCGCCGAAGACCTGTTGCGCAAACTGAATCAGCGGCTCGGCCACAAAGCGGCGGCGGAATAGCACGCAATACATTTGTGCACGATTGTTGGTATGCCCGCGGCGCGAAACGCTTGTCAGCGCCCGGGGGCCAAGGCTAGCATGTCAGCTTCAACGATAAGAAAGCCGGTAATATCCGGCATATTGGGAGCGAAACGTCATGACAAAATTGACCCGCCGCACGTTTGCGGCATCGGCCGCGGCGGCTGCCGCCACGGCCGGCCTGGGATTGCGGCCGTCGTTTGGCCAAGGTGCCTATCCGAACCGTCCGGTGCAGATGATCTGCCCGTGGGGCGCGGGCGGCGGCACCGACGCGACCGCGCGCATCATTTCTGCCATTCTTGAGAAAAATCTCGGACAGCCCTTCAACGTCGTGAACCGCACCGGTGGCTCGGGCGTGGTTGGCCATTCGGCGATCGCAACCAGCGCAGCTGATGGTTACACGCTCGGCATGATCACGGTGGAAATCAGCATGATGCATTGGCAGGGCCTCACCGACCTGTCACCGACCAGCTACACCCCGCTTGCGCTGATGAACGAAGATCCGCCCGGCGTGCAGGTGAAATCGGACTCGCCCTACAAGAACCTCAAGGAACTGGCAGACGCGGTGAAAGCAGCACCTGCCGGCAAGCTCAAGGCATCCGGCACCGGCCAGGGCGGTATCTGGCATCTTGCGCTGGTCGGCTGGCTGACCGCGATGGGCCTGAAGGCCGATCACGTGCCGTGGGTACCCTCGAACGGCGCGGCGCCTGCGATGCAGGACCTTGCCGCCGGCGGTATCGACATCGTCACCTGCTCGGTGCCTGAGGCCAAGGCGATGATCGACGCGGGCAAGGCGCGCAGCCTTGCCGTCATGGCGCCGCAACGCAATCCGGCCTTCCCCGACGTACCGACGCTGAAGGAGGCGGCCGGCATCGACTACTCGGTCGGCGCATGGCGTGGCATCGCCGGGCCGAAAGGCCTGCCTGCCGACATCGCCTCGAAAATCACCGCCGAACTGAAGAGGGCTTTCGACTCGAAAGAGTTCAAGGACTTCATGTCAGCGCGCGGATTCGGCATGACATGGGGCGACGCCGATCACTTCGCCAAGTTCATGGCCGAGGGCGACAAGAAGATGGGCGAAGCCATGAAGGCCGCGGGCCTCGCCAAGACCTGACCGATTTGCCGGCGCGACGGAATTGTCGCGCCGGCTTTCATTTCCGCACGACAATCTTCCGGAGAACAAGACTTGCGCGCCAATGACGCCCTCTCCGGCCTCGTGCTCATCATCGCCTCGTTGGCCATGATTGTGCTGACGCTGAAATTTCCCGAATTCCACGGACAGAAATACGGACCCGCGCTTTTTCCGCGCATTCTCGCCGTCGGACTCATTGTTTGCGGAGGCATGTTGATCTGGAACGGCCTTGCCGTCCGGCGCGCCGGCGCGCCATGGGTTGCGATCGCGCCATGGGTTTACGAGCCCTGGCGGCTGACCAGTTTCTTTCTGACGCTGGCGCTGCTCGTCCTTTACATCCTTGTTTCGGAAACGGTCGGCTTCATCCCGATGTCGCTCCTGTTTCTCGGATCGCTGTTCTTCTGGCTCGGCGTGCCGCCCATCACGGCGCTGATCACCGCCGTCGTGGGCACATTTACCATCCACTGGTTCTTCGCCAGCATGCTGCGCGTACCGCTTCCGCGCGGATGGCTTAACTCGGTCCTTTGACACGCCATGGACGCGCTCGCCGCTGCAGCAGCCCTGATCTTCGACCCCTACGTGATCTGGGTCATCGTCGCATCAGCCGCTTTTGGCATGTTCGTCGGCGCGATGCCGGGATTGACCGCGACCATGGCAACCGCCCTGCTCGTCCCGGTCACATTCTTCATGGCGCCAGTTCCGGCGCTCGGCGCCATCGTCACGGCAACCGCGATGGCGATCTTCGCCGGCGATATTCCCGCAGCCCTGCTGCGCATTCCAGGCACGCCCGCATCCGCCGCCTATACCGACGAAAGCTATGCGATGTCGAAGAAAGGTCTTCTCGACCTCAATCTCGGCGTCAATCTCGTCTTCTCGGTGATCGGCGGGCTTGCCGGTGTCGCGATCCTGATCATCTGCGCGCCGGCACTTGCCGAATTCGCGATCCACTTTTCGTCGTTCGAATATTTCTGGCTCGCCCTGCTTGGGCTGACCTGCGCCGTGTTCATCGCAACCGACGCACCGCTCAAGGGTGTCGCCTCGCTGCTGTTCGGTCTCGCCATCAATTGCATCGGCATCGATCCCGCCGCTGGCTATCCGCGCTTCACCTTCGGCAGCGTCGAACTGATGCAGGGCATCAGCTTCATCCCTGCCATGATCGGCATGTTTGCGGTGTCCGAATTATTGCGCAACGTCGTCTCGATCGATCAGCAGGGCGCGGTGCTCGCACAGAAGATCGGCAACATCTTTTCCGGCGTATGGGGCGTATTCAAGCAATACTGGTTCCACTTCATCCGGGGCTCCGCGATCGGCGTTCTGATCGGCGCACTGCCCGGTGCCGGCGCGGATATCGCAGCGTGGATTTCGTATGCGGTATCGAAGAAATTCTCAAAGGAACCGGAAAAGTTCGGCACCGGTCACATTGAGGGTATCGTCGACGCAACATCGGCGAACAATGCGGCACTCGGCGGCGCCTGGATTCCCGCTCTCGTTTTCGGGATTCCCGGCGATTCCATCACTGCGATCGTGATCGGCGTGCTCTACATGAAGGGCATGAATCCCGGGCCGACCGTGTTCCTGCAAAACCCGCAATTCATCTACGCAGTGTTTCTCATTTTCATCCTTGCGAATATTCTGATGCTGCCGCTCGGTTGGGCCGCGATCAAATCGAGCAAGCAGCTGTTGCGGGTCCCACGCAATATCCTGATGCCGATTATTCTGCTGTTTTGCCTTGTCGGGTCCTATTCGATGACCAATTCCCCCTACGGCATCATCATGATGCTGGTCATGGGGGTAATCGGCTGGCTCATGGAGGAAAACGGTTTCCCGATCGCGCCGGCGATCCTCGGCCTCGTGCTCGGCGAGATGCTCGAGCAGAATTTCATGACCTCGATGATCAAGTCGGACGGCTCCTTCCTCGTATTTTTCGAACGACCGATCGCGGGAACGCTTGGGATCATCACCATCCTCGTGTGGGGAACGATCCTGTGGCGCGGCATTTCGCGGCCTGTCGTGGCGGCGGAATCGACCCCGCCGGCGTAAACTGCGTGGTCGAAGCGGCAAGGCGATGCATATTCGATTGTTTCCACGCGCCGCCGCCGCGCTGATCGCCGCGATCCTTGCCGGCTGTATCCAGTCGGAAAAGCCGCTTTTGACCGGAGCGCAGCCCGCCTTCGGAGATCGCGTGCGCTTTCAGCTGTACAGTCTGAAGGATGGTGCCGCTCACGACCCGGAAATAGCGAGCTACCGTTGGGACGGAAGCCGCTATGTGCGCACCGGCGGACTCAGGGACATTGAGAGCTTTTCGCTGCACACATTCGAGGGGCGCGATTCCATTCTGCAAACCGTCGGAAAGAAGGGCGGCCCGATCGAATACGGCATTGCTCGCTGGCTCGCCGAGGGCACCTATCTCGTTTTCGCCATCGACGAAACCAACCTCGAATGGGACCTCAAGTCGCGGTTTTGCCGGCCGAGCACAACGGCGTCCTGCCGCATCGATAGTCCGGAAGGACTGTTTGCGCTCGCTCGCGCTGCCGCGGCGCAGCCGCATGACAGCGGCGGGCTCGCGCTGCGGCTTGCGGCTCCCTCCCGCTAGGCGCTGCCGCGCTCACCGCTCGCAAAGACGGCGCGGGCCATCGACGGGCTGATAGGTACAGTCCGACGCCGTGAATGAACGATAGGCCTGCGAACATGCTGCAACATTGCACTGTGCCGCAGCGCTCGCTTCGTGCCCTTCGCCCTCGCCATTGTCGTTGGCAGGAGCGGAAACCCTTCCGCCCTTGGTGCAAAGTCTGCGGTCCCCGTACAGGGGCTGGTAAGTGCAGTCGGAAGCGCGGAACGACCGATAAGCGGCCTCGCACGCCTGAACATCGCAGCGCGGCGCGCCCTCCTGTTGCGGTGCGGCGGCCTGCGCGTCGGTAGTGTCTGTTGCGGCCGCCGCCTCTGGGGAATTTGCAGGAATTGTCGGGGTTGCTGGCGTGACGACCTTCGCATCGGACGGTTTTGGCTGATTGTCGGCCGGCGTCGCTGCCCGCACCTGCGGATCGGTCGAGACGGTGGATTCGACCTTGGTGGGGTAAACCGGCGTGAGACTTTGGTTCGGCCGAGCAGCGGACTGCGGCTGTGGCGTCGGCGTCGTGCCATCGACCGAAACGACGCGCGGCCCTTGCGTGATCGGCCCGGATTTGACCAGCCAATCCATGCTGATCCACACATTCGCGATGGCGACCGCTACAACGGCGGCGTAAAGGGCGATCCGCATCGTCACACCTCAGAATCCAAGGTCAGACCGGCAACACCCCGGTGGAGCACAGGTTCCCCGGACCCGGAACTCTGGCAAACCGCTGTGGCATGTTTATGATCGTGGACGCTGGTGGGAAGGCATGGCGGCAAAAGCTGAATCGAGTGCGTCCGACGTTTCGCGCCTCGCCGCCGGCATCCGCGCGGCTGATCGCGCAACCCTTGCCCGCGCCATCACCTTGATTGAAAGCAAGCGCGCCGACCACCGCAAGAGCGCGCATCACCTTGTCCAGGAGCTGCTGCCGCTCACTGGCCGCGCCAGGCGGGTCGGAATTACCGGCTCCCCCGGCGTCGGCAAATCGACGACGATCGACACCCTCGGTACGTATCTCACCGCAAGGGGCCACAAGGTTGCCGTGCTTGCGGTGGACCCTTCTTCCAATCGCACCGGCGGATCGATCCTCGGCGACAAAACCCGCATGCCGAGGCTCGCCAACGACGCGCACGCCTTCATCCGCCCCTCGCCGTCATCCGGCACGCTGGGCGGCGTCGCCGCCAAGACGCGCGAGACGATGCTGCTATGTGAGGCGTCCGGATTCGATGTAATCCTCGTCGAAACCGTGGGCATCGGCCAATCGGAAACGACAGTCGCCGACATGACCGATTTCTTTCTCGTACTGATGCTGCCCGGTGCGGGCGACGAATTGCAGGGCATCAAGAAAGGCGTGGTCGAGCTGGCTGACATGATCGCGGTCAACAAGGCCGATGGTGACAACATTGCACGTGCAAAGTCCGCGGCGGCGGAATATCGCGGCGCG
The DNA here is from genome assembly GCA_964604745.1 of uncultured Hyphomicrobiales bacterium. Taxonomy (GTDB): domain Bacteria; phylum Pseudomonadota; class Alphaproteobacteria; order Rhizobiales; family Xanthobacteraceae; genus Pseudorhodoplanes. Next base: position 12,277 of record CAZSAW010000217.1, on the reverse strand, counting down.
CTGCAAATCCTGCGCGCGGCATCCGAGCATTGGTCCCCCCCTGTCGTGACGTTTTCCGCGCTGACGGGCGACGGCATCGATGCGCTGTGGACGCACATCGAGGACCATCGGGCGCGGATGACGGCGGGCGGGGAATTCGCCGCCAAGCGGCGCGAGCAGCAAGTGAAGTGGATGTGGGCAATGCTGGAAGACAAACTTTATGCGCGCCTTCGCTCTGATCCGCACGTGAAGGCGAAATTGCCCAAGCTCGAGGCCGCGGTGGCAAAAGGCACGCTCTCGCCGATGCTCGCTGTCGAGGACATCGCGCAGGCAATCGGACTGTAGATGACGGTGCCCGACGCATCCCTTCGTCGCGCCAATCGCGCCCACGTGCTCGTGACCGGCTTCGGACGCTTTCCGGGAGCCGCATTCAATCCGACAGGTCCCTTGGCACGGGCGCTAGGACGGATCCGCCGCCCTGCGTTCGCCGGTGTCGAACTGGTCAGCCACGTCTTCCCAACGAGCTATCGTGCAGTCGACCGCGAGCTGCCCGAATTGATCGCGCGTTATCGCCCGCTGGCCATCGTGATGTTCGGACTTGCGGCGCGCGTTCCACAGTTGCGGGTGGAGACGCTCGCGCAAAATGCCTTTTCGCGCTTTCCTGACGCTGCGCGCTTCTCGCCGGCGGCGCGTCACATCGATACGCGCGCGCCGAACCGCCTGCTGTCGCGCGTTCCCGCCCATAGCCTTCTGCATGCCGCGCGTATGCATGGGCGGCCGATCCTGTCACGCGACGCGGGCCGCTATCTTTGCAACTACGTCTATTGGCGCGCGCTCGAAGCCGCGGCAAAGCCGGGCGGACCGGCGCTTGTGGTTTTCATTCATGTGCCGCAGCCGCGGCGCGCGGCCGCCCCTCGCTCACGTTTGCAAGGGGCTCGTACCTCCCCACGCCAGCTTACCGCCATGAGCGAGGCAATCCTCGCCGCCGCTGTCGCCGCCACCCGCACGCGGCATTAACCCTTTAACCCTGAAGACGGAACCTCGCGCCCGTCCGCTCCGCGGACACATGCAAGCGGTTATCTTGAGGTCATGCCCAAGATCGATCGCCGTCACGTCCTGTTTGCCGCCGGTGCGAGCGCAAGTCCCCTGCTCATGCCCTCATCGGCTTTGGCAAGTGGCACAGCACCGACGACAGGTATTGATGCTACACAATTCGGCGTGCGCCCGGGCTCCGCAGCCGACCAGAGCGGCGTCATGCAGCGCGCCATCGACGAGGCCGCAAGGCTGCGCACCCCACTCTTTCTGCCCGCCGGAACCTATCGCGCTGCCAATCTTATGTTGCCGGCCTATGCCAAGGTTGTCGGGGTGCGCGGCGCAACTCGCATCGCCCTGACATTCGGCCCTTCGCTCATCGGCTCGAACCGCGCCGACTACATCGAATTGTCCGGGCTCGTGCTCGACGGCGGCGCCCGCAAATTGCCGAAGGATCGCGGCCTGGTGCATCTGTCGCAAGGTGCCAGCGTGCGCATCGCCGATTGCGAAATCCTCAATTCCGGTGGCCACGGCATCGTGCTGGAGAAAATTGGCGGCGCTCTGCGCGACAACACTGTCACTGGCACGGCGGACGCGGCGATCCATTCGCTCGATGCCGCAGGCCTCACAATCAGCGGCAATGTCGTGCGTGGCAGCGGCAACAACGGCATCCGTGTCTGGACATCGACGCCCGCCTATGACGGTACCGTCGTCTCCGGCAACGTCATCGAAGACACACGCGCGGATGCGGGCGGTGATGGTCCTTATGGCAACGCCATCAATGTATTCCGTGCCGGTCATGTCCTTGTTCAAGGCAACCGCATCCGCAACGCCGCCTTCACCGCGGTGCGCGGCAATTCCGCCTCCAACATCCAGATCATCGGCAACAATTGTTCCGGCTTGGGCGAGGTCGCGATCTATTCCGAATTCAGCTTCGAAGGCGCGCTGATTGCGCAGAATGTCGTAGACGGTGCGATGAACGGCATTTCGGTGACGAATTTCGATGTCGGAGGACGCCTTGCTGTCGTGCAGGGCAATCTCATCCGAAATCTGGTCGCCACAACGCTGTATGAAGGGCAAGGTGTCGGCATCCTCGCCGATGCCGACACGGCTGTGACAGGCAACGTCATCGAGAATGCGCCGTCGATCGGGCTTGCGCTCGGCTATGGGCCCTACCTGCGCGATCTTGTCGCCAGCGATAATATCATTCGCGGCGCCGGCATCGGCATCGCCGTGTCTGTCGTACCCGGTGCCGGCAGCGCGCTTATTGCCAATAACCTCATTACCGAAACAAAGCGCGGGGCCATTCTAGGCATGCATTGGCACGAGCCCGTTACCGGTGACCTCGCCCGCGAGGGTGCCGCGCGTTATGCGCAGCTCACCGTCGAGCGCAATCGCGTGCAATAGGCCCGTTGCGGTGCCTTGCGCCGCGACATTAAGCTTCCGCAACATCCGACTCTGCGCCACGATTCCGTCGGAAACGTTCCCTAGCTGCGATCTGAATGAAGCCACCCCGCCCCTTGCGCCGATCCGTGCTCCTCGCGTTTCTTCTCCTTTTTCTATTGCCCGTTGCCGGCCGTGCCGCCTGGTTCGCCTTTGAGGCGCGGCCGATGAGCTGGCGGGATGCTGACTGGTCGAGCACCGGTACGCTTCCGGCCGCTGCCGCCTATCCGGACGCACGCGTGCTTGTTTATTCCGGCCGTACCGGCGGCTGGAAGGGCGTGGTCGCCGTCCATAGCTGGATCGTCATCAAGCGGGCCAATGCCCGGACCTGGACCCGCTACGACGTCGTCGGCTGGGGCAACCCGGTCCGCATCAATGGCTGGCCGCCGGATGGGCGCTGGTACGGCACCCCGCCAACCGTGGTCGCGGATATCAAGGGCAACGCCGCCGAGGCCGTGATCCCAGAGATCGAGGCGGCCGTGCGCGACTATCGGTACAGCCATGCCGGCGATTATCGACTCTGGCCCGGCCCCAACAGCAATACGTTCGTTGCCGCCATCCTGCGCGCCACGCCCGGAATCGACGCGATATTGCCGCCCAATGCCATCGGCCGCGACTTTCGGGCCGACCCCTATCTGGGCTGGACCGACAGCGGCACCGGCGTCGAGGCGAGCCTGTTTGGCCTGCTTGGCGTCAAGGTCGGCTGGGTGGAGGGACTGGAAGTCAACGTGCTCGGGCTCGTTGCAGGTCTCGACCTGCGCCAGCCCGCATTGAAGCTACCCGCGTTCGGCCGCGTGGGCCTGCCGAACCTGACGGCAACGGCCGAGCCCGCCGCGTCGCGCTGACGGGATTCTCATCACGTCCATTTGTTTCCGGGCCATTTGCGCCACGCGCGGCCTTCGTGCAAGCCTGCCGGCGAATTCGAAACGAGAAACGACTCGGACGATCATGCGGGACACTTGGCCTTTACTCGAACGCATCCCCTTCCCCGCGCTGCACCGGACACGCCTTGACACATTGCAGGTCAATGTCGGCTATCGCTGCAATCAGTCATGTGTGCATTGCCATGTCGCCGCCGGGCCTCATCGCACGGAGGAAATGTCGAGCGAGACCATCGACACCGTCCTGAATTTCCTTGATCGGCAACGCGTCAGTACGCTCGACATCACCGGCGGAGCGCCGGAACTCCATCCGCATTTTCGCCGCCTCGTCAGCTCCGCGCGCGATCTTGGTGTGCGCGTGATGGATCGCTGCAACCTGACAATCCTGGAACAGCCGGGACACGAGGATCTGGCGGACTTCCTCGCCCGACAACAGGTCGAAATCGTCGCATCGATGCCTTGCTATTTGCAGGACAATGTCGAGCGGCAACGCGGCAAGGGCGTGTTCGACGGCTCGATCCGCGGGTTGCAGAAACTGAATGCACTCGGTTACGGCCGGGATGGCAGCGGGCTGATACTGAACCTCGTCTATAACCCGCAGGGTCCGTCTCTGCCGCCGCCGCAATCGCCACTGGAAGCGGACTACAAACGCGTGCTTGGAGCCGATCACGGTATCATCTTCAATCGTCTATTCACGCTTGCAAACATGCCCATCCAGCGCTTCGGCGCGATGCTGCTCGCCAAGGGTCTGTTCGACGATTATCTCGCGTTGCTGCAGCAGTCGCATCTGGACGCCAATCTTTTTGGCGTGATGTGCCGTTCGCTAATCTCGATCGACTTTCGGGGCTATGTCTATGATTGCGATTTCAATCAGATGCTCGACCTCCCGACGTCCTATGGCGGCGACGAGCGCGTGCATCTGTCGCGCTTGGTCGATCAGGATCTCACCGATCGTCCCATCCGCGTCGCGGGCCATTGTTTTGGTTGCACGGCGGGTCAGGGCTCGAGCTGTGGGGGCGCGCTGAAAGAGGCCGCTGAATGACGCTTGCCCAAGCGGCGACATCCGGCATGTTTGCATCTGCCGGGCGCATGTGCCCTTTCGACTATCGCTACAGTCCTTCTGTCTTTCGGCGGGAGCCAGAGATCGAAACTGAGACCCTGTATGTGGTCGGCGGTCTCTACGGCAATCTCGCCGCGCTCGACACCGTCGAGCGCTTGATTACCGCCGAACCAAAGCCCGCAACGCTTGTCTTCAACGGCGACTTTCACTGGTTCGATGCCGAGCCTCGCTGGTTCGCCGCAATCGAGGGTCGACTATCGCCTCACATCGCGTTGCGCGGCAATGTCGAGACCGAAATCGCGCGCGCCGACGATGTCGGCGCCGGCTGCGGCTGCGCCTATCCGGAAAGTGTCGGCAACGGGATTGTGCAGCGCTCCAACGAAATTCTGCTTGCGCTGCGGGATGTCGCGCGCGGGCAGAGCGGCGTTCCCCAACGCCTTAACACGCTGCCGATGCACCTTGTTGCCCGCGTCGGCGATGCACGCGTCGGGATCGTGCATGGTGACGCCTGGTCGCTCGCGGGCTGGCGCTTTGCGCAGGATTCCCTCGACAGCAGGCAAGAGGGCTGGGCCGAACTCCAAAACCGATCCGGCATCGATATTTTTGCCTCGACCCACACGTGCCTGGCAGCGCTCCGACGGCTGGAAACCGAAACAGGCGGGCTGACGGTCATCAACAATGGAGCGGCCGGGATGCCCAATTTCCGCGGCACGCGATTTGGCCTGATTTCACGTATTTCCACACATTCTTCGCCACATCGTGCCGTTTACCAATTTGAGTCCGCTGGCGTATGGCTCGATGCGATTGCGGTCGAATACGACCACGATGCGTTCCTCGATCAATTCGCCACCCGATGGGAAAAAGATTCGCCAGCGTATGCATCCTACTTCAACCGAATTGTGAACGGGCCGGATTACGATCTCGCGCAGGCTTTGCCGCCGCGATAACGAACGGGGCACTCCGCAGGCCGATGCCGACCCTGTCCATCATCGTCCCGACCCTGAATGAGGCGTCTGAGATCAAAAATGCCCTCGCCGCGCTTCAGGAACTGCGGAGATCGGGAACGGAGATCGTCGTCGCCGACGGCGGCAGCGACGATGGAACTCCGGCGCTTGCGCGCGAACTCGCCGATCGCGTCGTCGCCTCCCCACGTGGCCGCGCCGCACAAATGAATGCGGGCGCCGCCGCTGCGCGCGGCGACACCTTTCTCTTCCTTCATGCCGACACGCGCCTTCCCGACCGAGCCGACCGTCTGGTGACGGAAGCGCTGCGGGGCGCAACGTCCTGCTGGGGCCGGTTCGACGTAACCCTCATCGGCCGAAGTCGTCTTCTTCCGCTCGTCGCCGCGATGATGAACTGGCGCTCTCGCCTCACCGGCATTTGTACCGGAGACCAGTCGCTGTTCGTCACGCGACAGGCATTCGAGGCGGTCGGCGGCTTTCCCGAATTGCCCCTGATGGAGGACATCGCGATGTCGAAACGGCTCAAGCGCCTGTCGCGCCCAATCCCTTTGCGGGCACGCGTGCGCACCTCCGGGCGACGCTGGGACCGCGACGGCCCCTTTCGCACCGCTCTTTTGATGTGGGGCTTGCGCCTTGCTTACTTTTTTGGCGCAGACCCCGCCCTGCTCGCCCGCCTCTACGGCTACCGCAGCGTGCCCTAAAGGCGGCCTTCCAGCGCGCGTTTGAAGATCGTGCGCGCCGAGCGCTTATCGAGTGGCACCGGATTGCTGCCGGCGGTTGGATCTTTCGGCGCCATCTCGACGATCATCTCGATCTTCTCCTCGCCGACCTTCAGGCCTTCAAGCGTGTGCGGAACGCCAGTCTGTTCGCGCAATTCCAGCACGAAATCCATGAACGCGCGAAAGGTCGGCTTCAATCCGATGTAGGCGGCGAGGCGCTTGATCTTTTCCTCGATCTCCTTGCGGTTGAAGGCGAGGACATAAGGCATGAACACGCCATTGGTCAGGCCGTGGTGGGTGTCGTAGAGCGAGCCCACGGGATGGGACAGCGCGTGGACGGCCCCGAGGCCCTTCTGAAACGCGGTTGCGCCGGCGGCGGCTGCCGCCATCATGTGTGCGCGCGCTTCAATATTCTGGCCATCCTTGACAGCGGCTGCGAGATTTTCCTTCACAAGCCGCGTGCCTTCGACGGCGATCCCGTCCGCAAGAGGATGATAGGACGGCACGCAATAGGCCTCGACGCAGTGGGAAAAGGCATCCATTCCCGTGCCGGCGGTGATGAGCGGCGGCATGCCGACCGTCAATTCGGGGTCGCAAATCGTGACCTTCGGCAGCATGAGCGGATGGAAGATGATCTTCTTGGTATGCGTGGCTTCGTGCGTCAGCACCGCGGCACGGCCCACTTCCGATCCCGTTCCCGCCGTGGTTGGCACCGCCACGATCGGCGCAATGCCCGACGCGTCGGCGCGCGTCCACCAGTCGCCGATATCCTCAAAATCCCAGACCGGGCGCGATTGGCTGGCCATGAAGGCGATGAGCTTGCCGACGTCGAGTGCGGAACCGCCGCCGAATGCGACAACGCCGTCATGCTTGCCGCTGCGAAACGCGGCAATCCCCTGCGCCAGATTCATGTCGACGGGATTTGGCTTCATGTCGGAGAACATCGCCGTCGCGATGCCTGCGTCAGTCAGCGACTGCATCGCGGCCTGCGTCATCGGCAGCTTGGCCAATACGGGATCGGTGACGAAAAGCGGATTTTTCATGCCTGCGACCTTCGCCGCTTCGGGCAATTCGCTGATCCGCCCCGCGCCGAACCGCACCGCTGTCGGATAATTCCAGTTGCCGCGCAGCTGCATCCTACTCTCCGTTTCGTCCTCATCCCGAGCACCCCGCCGAGAGGCAAGGAATACGGCCCCAGCCTCAGCTGGCTCGTCGCCCGCTGAAACCGGCTTACACATCTCGCAAATGAAAGCTCTTCGGCCGCGTCAGCGTCTCGTAACCGATTCGCGACAGCGTCGCCCCCCGGCCCGTATCCTTGACGCCGGTCCAGGCAAGGCCCGGATCAAGATAATCGCAGCGATTCATATAGATTGTTCCTGTCTCGATACGCGAGCCGATCCACTCCGCGGCATCGCGATCGCGCGTCCAGACCGACGCCGTCAGGCCGTAGGGTGAATCGTTCATCAGCCGTATCGCCTCATCGTCATCCTTGACCTTCATGATGCCGGCGACGGGGCCGAAGGTTTCTTCCATCATCACCTTCATGCCGTGATCGACATTCACCAGAACCTGCGGCGCGACATAGGTCGAGCCATCCGCATCGCGCTGGAATGCTTTTGTATCAATGAGAGCGCGCGCACCCTTCCCGATCGCTTCGCCAACATGCGCGCGCACGGTTGCCGCGAGCCGCTTCTGCGCCATCGGCCCAAGCGTCGTCGCGGAGTCGAGCGGATCACCCAGCACATATTGCCGTGTGAGAGTGGTGTACCCCTCGACGAACTTGTCATACACATCGGCATGCACATACACGCGCTCGATGCCGCAGCAGCACTGACCCGAATTGAAGTAGACGCCATCGACGATGTTTTCGATTGCGTGGTCGAGATTGGCGTCGGCACGCACGTAGGCCGGATCCTTGCCGCCGAGTTCGAGCCCGACTCCGGTGAACGTGCCGGCGGAGGCCTGTTCGATGGCCCGCCCAGCAGCCACCGAGCCCGTGAAACAGACCTGATCCACTTCACCTGAGGCGATCAGCTTCAACGTGTCGTCGTGTGAAAGCGCGAGCGTCCGGAACAGCCCTTTCGGGAAGCCGGCGCGGTCGAATGCCATCTGGAAGCGGTCACCGACAAGGATCGTCTGCGCCGCATGCTTGAGAAGCACCACGTTGCCCGCCATCAAGGCGGGAATGATCGAGTTCACCGCCGTCAGATACGGGTAGTTCCACGGGGCGATGGCGAAGACGATGCCGAGCGGATCGCGCCGCACATAGCGCGTGAAGCCGCTCTTTGGCTGCGGCACGACCGGCGCCAGCGCCTCGGCGGCGATGTCGATCATGTAACGCGCCCGCTCTTCAAAGCCGTTCAACTCGTTCCCGGCATACTTGATAGGCCGCCCCATCTGCCGCGACAATTCCGGCGCGATGTCGTCGCGCATCTTGAGCATGGCATCGACGGCAGCCGAACAGAGCTTGGCGCGCTCGGCGATCGGCACCTCGCGCCACAGCGCAAACGCACGCCTTGCCGTTTGAAGCGCCGCATCGATTTCCGCAGCCGATGCTGTCGCTTTGCGCGCAACTTCAGCGCCGTCAGATGGCGAGATACAGACAATGTCGGACATGCAGTGGGTCCCGGATACCATTCGCCCGGTTGAGGCGAAACTCAATACCGCTCGAAGCCGCGCATCAATTCCCAGTCCGTGACGCGGCGATCATACTCGAATTGCTCCCAGTGAGCAGTGTGGGCATAGTGATCGATGACGCCGTCACCGAAGGCCGCGCGCAGCATTTTCGACCCCTTCAGCGCCTCCGCAGCTTCGCGCAGCGTCTTCGGCACTTCCGGCAATTTCTTGCCGTAATAAGCGTCGCCCGAGTGCGGCGGGTCGAGCGCGAGTTTCTCCTCAATACCCGCCAAGCCGGCGGCAATGAGGCCGGCAAAGGCGAGATAGGGATTGAGATCAGCGCCGCCAACGCGGCATTCGATGCGGATCGCCCTGCTGTGCTCGCCGCAAAGCCGGAAACCCGCGGTGCGGTTGTCCCGACTCCATACCGTCTTGGTCGGCGCGAAGGTGCCGACCTGGAAGCGTTTGTAGGAATTGATGTAGGGCGCGAGGAAATACGTGATGTCACGCGCGTATTTGAGCTGGCCGGCGACGAAGGACCGCATCAGCGGCGACATGCCAAACTCGGCGTCCTTGTCGAAAAAAAGCGGCGTCTTGCCGTCGGCGCTCCACAGCGAAGTGTGGATATGCGAACTGGAGCCCGCCAGTCCGTAATTCCACTTCGCCATGAAGGTGACGGCCTTGCCTTGCCCGATGGCAATCTCCTTTACCGCGTTCTTGAGGATGGCATGGTTGTCCGCCATGTCGAGCGCGTCCGCATAGCGGACATTGATCTCTTCCTGGCCTGGGCCCCATTCCCCCTTTGAATTCTCGACCGGAATGCCGGCGCCCTGCAGGCCCCTGCGGATGGCGCGCATCACGCCCTCCTCCTTCGTAGTCTGCAGGATGTGATAATCCTCGATGTAATGACCGGCTGTCTTCGGGCTCTGGAAGCGCTTTTGCGCGATCGCCTCGTAGGATTCATCGAAGAGATAGAATTCGAGCTCGGAGGCGCAGAAGGCGCGCATATTGGCCTTCTGCAGACGCGCAACCTGCGCTTTCAGCATCGCGCGCGGCGAGTGGGCAAGGTCGTGGTGGTGATGGTCGAGCACGTCGGCGAGAACGAGCGCCGTGCCTTCGAGCCATGGCAGGCGCCGCATGGTCGCCATGTCGGGCTTGAGAACGAAATCGCCGTAGCCGCGCTCCCAGCTCGACACGGCATAGCCCGGCACCGGCTCCATGTCGATGTCATTGGCAAGGAGGTAGTCGCAGGCGTGCGTTTCCTCGTAGGCGCCGTCGACAAAATATTCGGCCTGGAAGCGCTTGCCGACGAGCCGGCCTTGCATATCGACCATGGCGACGATCACAGTATCGATCGTGCCCGCGCGCACGGCGTCCTTCAGCTGCTCGAAACTTAGATTACCCGGCATTGAACGCCCCCGACTTCCGCCCTACGCACACGCCCGCCTGATCGCGGCCCAACGACGACCACGATCTCACTTAATCTTGCCGATACATTCATCCAGAATGTCGATCGCGCGGTCCATTTCCGCCTGCGTCGTGGTCAACGGTGGCGTCAATGTCAGCACGTTGCCGAATGTTGTCTTGAATGACAATCCGCGATCAAGCGCGGCATACATCACCGCCTCTGCCGCCTTGTTCGCAGGCGTCTTCTTGGCCCGATCTGTCACCAGTTCGATACCAAGCAAAAATCCGCGCCCACGCACGTCACCGATAAGTCTGTGTTTGGCCATCAGGGTTTGCAGCCGCGTCAGTGCTGCCACGCCCACCTTGGCGACATTATCGACGAGCTTTTCGTCCTCGATGATTTCGATTGTCGTCAACGCCGCTCGCGCTGTCACCGGATTCTTCTCGTGCGTGTAGTGTCCGAAAGCATAGTCGCCACCGACGTCAAGTTCCGGCCGCACAATCACTGCCGCGACCGGCAGAATGCCGCCGCCGAGCGACTTGCCCATCACCAAGATGTCGGGAACGACGCCGTCATGCTCGCAGGCAAACATCTTGCCGGTTTTTCCGAGTCCCATCGGGATCTCGTCGAAGATCAGCAGAGTGCCGTGGCGGTCGCAGATCTCACGCACCTCTTTCCAAAAGCCGGCAGGCGGAACGTAGGGCACCGCACGGATCGGCTCGGCGATGAAGGCGGCGACATCGCCCTCACGCCCGAGCACGTAGTCGATCATGCGTGCACAGGCTTTTCCGGATTCTTCCGCCGAAGTCGTGCCGTACGGGCAGCGGTAGCTGGAGAATGGCGCGACGTGCTCAGCGCCAGGCATCAGCGGCCCGATAGGCCCGGAGCGAAACAGCGCCTCGCCGCCAACGGCAGCGGCGCCAAAGCCTGCCCCGTGAAAAGCGTCCCAGAAGGACAATGTTTTGTAACGCCCGGTCGCCGTGCGCGCGATCTTGATCGCGACCTCAACCGCATCGGAACCGCCGGTGGTGAATAGCACCTTGCTTAGCGTGCCTGGCGTGATTGCTGCGAGTTTCTTCGCCAAGGCGACCGGAACGTCCGCAGCGTAGCGGCGCGGGGCAAATGGCAGCGCATCCATCTGCTCGGCAATCGCACGCTTCAGACGCGGATGCCCGTATCCGATGTGGTGCACATTGTTGCCGTGGAAATCCATGTAGCGCCGTCCGGCGCTGTCCTCGATGTAGATGCCTTCGGCCTTGACGATCGTGTTGAGACACGGGGTCGACACCGATTGATGCAGGAAATAGCGCGCATCCGCATCAAGCAGCTCGCGCGCCGCGGCGTCGATATTGCGCGCGGCCCACGCGCGCCGCTCCGGCGACAGATTGGTGTCGCTTTCCGATTCGCCAGGTAAAGGCGTTGCCGGGTGCCTCACATTCATCGATTGGACCTCACACCGGGCGGACCGTTTCGCGCGTCATTGACGGTTCACGATGGACGAAATCCATTCTTCACTACCGCGCCGCAGCTTTGGTCGGAATGCGGGACAAAAGAATGAGGACGATCAGCGTCGCGAGAATGAGGATCGCACTGGATGCCGATCCGTCGAAAACAGAACCGCGATCGGTCAGAGCGAAAATCTCGACAGGCAACGTGACCCAGCCCGGCGGATAGACCATCACGGTCGCACCAAGCTCTCCCATCGACATCGCAAAGCTCAGGCTGAACGCGGCTATCAGATACGGTAGAATCAGCGGGAACGTCACATGGCACAGCCGATAGAGCGGCCGCGCTCCGAGACTTTCCGCGACCTGCTCAAAATCCGGCGAGAGGCGCGCCAATCCGGCTGTCACGTTGCCGTAGGTATAGGCTGAAATCAGAACGAAATGGGCGATAAAAACAATAGCAACCGTGCCGTTCAGCAGAAGCGGCGGCCGGCTGAACGCGACGAGCAGGCCCAGGCCGATCGAAACCGACGGCACCGCGCTCGGGATAAAGAAAATGAGACCGAGAAGACGCCGGGATGTCGGTGACATCTCGCGCAGCGCCAGCGCCACCCACGTGCCAAATGCCAGGGCGAGTGCGCTTGCGATAAGCCCCGTATAGATACTGACACGCAGCTTCTCGCCGGATTCCCCGGTGAAAGCATCGACATAATGGCTCACCGTCGGGTGGCT
>CAZSAW010000216.1:0-7223 GCA_964604745.1 uncultured Hyphomicrobiales bacterium | reverse complement strand
GGGAAAGGTATTCGTGTGTCCCACCCGGTCGGGACACTTTGGGCAAATCCGCAAGAATTTCAAAGGCGATTTTGGCGTATGGCGCTCCCTAGGGGACTCGAACCCCTGTTTTCGCCGTGAGAGGGCGACGTCCTAGACCGCTAGACGAAGGGAGCGTTGGTCCATCAATTAGCGGCGATTGCAAGAGGGTGCAAGGAGCCGCGCAGCTACGGCTCATTCGCAAAGGTCAGTCGCCCGGCGGGGCGCAGCGAATGGGCGTCGAAGCTGCGGATTTCCAGCGAACCCTGGACGTCGATCGTGACCAGCAGGCGGTCGCCGGCAACGGCCGTGGAAACGATCTTTGCTCCTTTCGGCAGCCGGGCCACCATATCGGCCGGGGCGCTTCCCTCGCTCCTGAAAACACGGTAGCCGATCACGCCGATCACGACGGCAATGCCGAGAAGCGTGGCGAAGCCGGATATCATCATCATCCAGCGCACGCGGCCGACGAGCTGCGCCTGCTCTGGCGAAAGCGGCACTTCGTCGTCGGACGGTGTTTCGGTTTTCTTCAGCTTGGCCATGACGGTTACGGGAGAGCAAAAACAGACGGTGGTGGTCGCTGAGGCGCAAGCCGGCGACCGGCTCGATCGCGTCCTCGCCACCGCGCTCGATGGCCTGTCGCGCTCGCGCCTGAAAACGCTGATCCTCGACGGCGCTGTCGCGATCGGCGCGCGCACGATCCGCGATCCCGGCCACCGCGTCAATTGGGGCGACAGCATCGACGTGCGGGTGCCCGCCGCCGAACCGCCGATGCCGCAGGGCGAAACCATCCCGCTCAACGTCGTCTATGAGGACGCCGACCTCATCGTCATCGACAAGCCGGCTGGCCTCGTCGTCCATCCGGCCGCAGGTCACCCGACTGGAACGCTCGTGAATGCGCTGATCGCCCATTGCGGCGACAGCCTGTCCGGCATCGGCGGGGTCAGGCGGCCGGGCATCGTGCACCGGCTCGACAAGGACACGACCGGGCTCATGGTGATCGCGAAGAACGACCGCGCGCATCAGGCGCTTGCCGCGCAATTCGCCGATCACGGGCGCGAAGGGCCGCTGGAACGCGCCTATCTCGCCATCGTCTGGGGCGTGCCCGCCCGGCCGAAAGGCACGATCGAGGAGCCGATCGACCGGCATCCGCACGCACGCGAGAAGATGGCCGTGCGCCCGAAGGGACGCGAGGCCATCACGCATTGGCAGGTGCTGGAGACTTATGCCGGCGCCGACGGCAAGCCGGTGGCGAGCCTGATCGAGTGCCGGCTGGAGACCGGGCGCACGCACCAGATCCGCGTCCACCTCGCCCATATCGGCCATCCGCTGCTGGGGGACGCGACCTACGGTCCGGGCTTCAAGACCAAGGCCGCGCATTTGACCGAGCCCGCGCGCCACGCCCTGGAGGCCCTTGGAAGACAGGCCCTGCATGCCTATTTACTGGCTTTCGCACACCCATCGACGGGGGAGACCCTGGCGTTCCGCTCGGAACTGCCGGGCGATTTGAGCCGTTTACGGCACGTCCTCGCGACAAAAAGCGGGGCGCGGCGCTAGCGCGTTCGGGTCGAAAGTCCAATTCCTCCAATGGCTTGGGTTTGCGGCCACAGGTCACGCCAAGGTGACAGGAGTTTAACTTCCTTTCTCGCCTTGGTTCCCCTATGCTGCACCTGCGAATGACGCATTGCGCCGCCGGCTCGGGGAGCGGTGGCGCAAGAACGGCCCGCCGACTTACCGGGGGCATAATTATGGAGGGCGCTGTCATGGCCCGTACCGCGGCTTTGCCGATCATCACCGCCGAAGGCGGTCTCACGCGCTATCTCGAAGAAATCCGGCGGTTTCCGATGTTGGAACCGCAGGAAGAATACATGCTGGCCAAAAGCTGGCGCGAACACGGCGACCGTGACGCCGCGCACAAGCTCGTCACCAGCCATCTGCGTCTCGTCGCGAAGATCGCGATGGGCTATCGCGGCTATGGCTTGCCCATTTCCGAAGTGATTTCCGAAGGCAATGTCGGCCTGATGCAGGCGGTGAAGCGCTTCGAGCCGGAAAAGGGCTTTCGCCTCGCCACCTACGCTATGTGGTGGATCAAGGCCGCCATTCAAGAATACATCCTGCGCTCGTGGTCGCTCGTGAAGATGGGCACGACCGCGAACCAGAAGAAGCTGTTCTTCAACCTGCGCAAGGCGAAGAGCAAGATTTCCGCTCTCGGCGAAGGCGATCTGCGGCCGGATCAGGTCGCGGTCATCGCCAAGCGCCTCGGCGTGACCGAGCAGGACGTCGTGCAGATGAACCGCCGGCTTTCGGGCGATGCGTCGCTGAACGCACCGATCCGCGACGACGGCGATTCCGGCGAATGGCAGGACTGGCTCGCCGACGACTCGGCCGGGCAGGAAGAGATCCTGGCCGAGGGCGAGGAATCGGAGAACCGGCACAAGGCGCTGGTGCAGGCGCTGACCGTGCTCAACGATCGCGAGCGGCGCATCTTCGAGGCGCGCCGGCTTGCCGACGATCCGATCACGCTCGAGGAGCTTGCCGCCGAGTTCGGCGTCTCGCGCGAGCGCGTCCGTCAGATTGAGGTGCGCGCGTTCGAGAAGGTGCAGAAGGCGGTGAAGAACCGCGTGGCGGCGATGGAAACGCCGTCGGCGGCGGCCGCAGCTCCGGCGCCCGCGCACTGATCGTCAAAAAAATCTTTCGCGAATGAAAAATGGCCGGGCTTTCGCCCGGCCATTTTTTTGCGCGCGCGGAAAATCCAGCAAAGACAGGATCGCCGCGCGCCGTTTCACGTGAAAAGACCCGTCAGAAGAGCTTATACGCGCTTGGTCGCGCCCGCATATAAGTTCTCGCAGCGACATGTAAGTGTTTGCCGCGTTCTCGCGCGGCTACTTGCGCTTTTCGCGCGTGGCGGCCGGACAGCGAACAAGACTCGCCGCGTTTCGCGCGTTCATCGCGGCGGCAGCACGCCTTCCGCCACCAGCTCCCGCTCGAGCGCATCCGCGCCGGTGAAATGAATGCCGTGCATGCCGAGCGTGCGCGCGACTTCGACGTTGCGCGCGTTGTCGTCGATATAGATCGCGGTTTCCGGCGCGATCGCGTTGCGGTCGATGAGAATGCGAAAGATGCGCGGATCGGGTTTGACCACCCTCTCCTGCCCCGACACGACGACATCGCGAAACAGCGACAGAAACGCAAAGCGCTCGCGCGCCCAGGGAAATGTCTCGGCGGGAAAATTTGTCAGCGCATAAAGTCGCGTCCCGCGCGCGGCGAGGCTTTCGAGCAGGGCGACGCTGCCGGGAATTTCGCCGGCGAACATTTCGTTGTGGCGGTCGCCAAATGCATCGATCAGTGCGGCGAATTGCGGATGATCCTGCTTCAGCTCGGCGCAGGTATCGGCGAAAGTCTCGCCGGCGTCGTGCCGCAGATGCCACGCGCCGGTGCAGACGGTGGCGAGGAAATGCTCCATCGCCGCCTCGTCATCGAACAGCTTGCGATAGAGATGGCGCGGATTCCAGTCGAGCAGGACGCCGCCGAGATCGAAGATGACCGTGTCGCGCATCCGTGCCTCGCGATTCGGCGGCACGATGCCGTGAGTCTTTCGCGTCTGTCGATGGCGACGTGCCGCGCGCTCAATCCTGCAGGACGTAGGTTCCCGGCGCGTCGGCGAGCGGCGGATAATGCGTCGAGCCCATGTGCGGCGGCGGCACCGGCGCACCCGATTGCCCGTTGAGCCATCCGGTCCATTCCGGCCACCACGAGCCCTCTTTTTCCGGCGCACGCGCGAGCCATTCATCCGGCCCGACATAGCGCTCCTCGCGCTTCTTGGTCATGACCTGATAGCTGCGCCCGTCATGTCCGGGCTCGGAGACGATGCCTGCATTATGTCCACCGGTGGCAAGCAGGAAGGTGACGTCGGTATCACTGAGCAGATGGATCTTGTAGGTCGAACGCCACGGCGCAACGTGATCGCGCTGCGTGCCGACGGCGAAGATCGGCGCGCGGATATCGGTGAGCGCGACCGGACGGCCGTCACACTGATACCGCCCTTCGGCAAAATCGTTGTCGAGGAAAAGCCGGCGCAGATATTCCGAATGCATCCGGTAGGGCATGCGCGTGGCATCGGCGTTCCAGGCCATCAGGTCGATCATCGGGGCGCGCTCGCCCATCAGATAATCGTGCACCATGCGCGACCAGATAAGATCGTTCGAGCGCAGAAGCTGGAAGGCGCCGGCCATCTGCTTGGTGTCGAGGAAGCCCTGCTCCCACATCAGGTCTTCGAGGAAGGTGAGCTGGCTCTCGTTGATGAACAGCATCAATTCACCGGCCTCGGTGAAGTCCGTCTGCGCGGCGAGCAGCGTCAGCGATTTCAACCGCTCGTCGCCCGCGCCTGCCATCGCCGACGCGGCAATCGAAAGGAGCGTTCCGCCGATGCAATAGCCGACCGCATGCACCTTCTCGTTCGGCACGATGTCGCTGACGGCGTCGAGCGCCGCCATGACGCCGAGCTTGCGGTAATCCTCGAAGCTGAGATCGCGGTCGTCCTCGTCCGGGTTTCTCCACGAAATCATGAAGACCGTGTAGCCCTGCTGCGTGAGGTATCGCACCAGCGAGTTATGCGGCGACAGATCGAGAATGTAATATTTCATGATCCAGGCCGGCACGATCAGGATCGGCTCGGGCCGCACCGTGTCCGTCGCCGGCGCGTATTGAATGAGCTCGATCAGCCGGTTGCGGAACACGACCTTGCCGGGCGTGACCGCGACGTCACGGCCGATCTGGAAATTCTCCGAGCCGACCGGCTTCTTGCCGCTGACGGCGCGCTCCCAGTCCTGAAGAAAATTCTGCGCGCCTTGCGCAAGATTGGCGCCGCCGCTCGTGATCGTCCGCTGCAGCAGCGTCGGATTGGTGGCGAGGAAATTCGACGGCGACACCATGTCGAGCAACTGGCGCGCGGCGAATTCGACAATCGCCTCATGCTGGCGCGTGACACCGCGGATGCCGGTCGTGGCGTTGTGCCACCATTGCTGATTGAGCAGGAAGGCCTGATGGATGAAGTTGTACGGCGATGTCTGCCATTCCGGCGCGGCGAAGCGGTGATCCTGCGGCAGCGGGTCGATGCAGCGCCCGCCGGTCGAGCGCGTGAGCGCGCAACGCTGCGCATAGGCGGCAAAGCGCGCAGCCTTGCGCATGGCCTTGCCGGCAAGCTGCCATTGCTTGCCGGGCGAAAATGCCAGATGCGCCGCCCAGTCGAGATTGGCTGCGGCGAGCGCCGCGGGCGACAGGCCGGCGGTGAAGCGCGCGATCGCCGCATGCGTCGCACGATCGACGATGTCGGAAAAGGCCGTGACCGCATAGGAATCACGCTCGCCCTGCTCCGCCGGCATGGGGGCGGACGCCGATGCCGGCGCGGTGGCCTGCGCCGGCGGGCCGGGAAATTGAAGAACGGCGGATTCCTGAGCCATGGCAAATCCTTAAGTAAATTATTTTGGGGCATCGAGCCGGCGCGACCATGCGCTAGATCAATTGCGGCATCGTGACGGGATTGAGGTCATTTTGATCTTTGTCAGGGTGCGGCCTTCACAAAACGGCGAGACAGCATCTGGACTCCACATGAGGAGGACCATTGCCATGATCACGCGGGAAGACTGCATTGCACTCTGCGGCCTGTCGCAGAAGGAAGTCGGCGCCATCGCCGAGCATGAGCACATGCCGGAAATGGCCGCCGCGGCCTTCGCCAGCTACCTGCTCAGGCAAGCCGGCGGCGAGGAGCGCATCCGCGCCATGATGATCGAGGATATCCAGACGGCGCTGGCGCAGGGCCGCGTGCAGCACGCGGGCGAATTGTTCTCGGCGCTGCGGCATTTCCTGTCGGAACATCCGCACGCGCGCGAAGGACTGAGGACATATTAGGCGCCTCGTCATTGCCAGCCTTGAGCCGGCAATCGGTCAGGGGCGCGCTGTCGTCAGAAACGCGATGGTCGGGACAGGCCCGGCCATGACGACGATGATTTACGTTGCGCCTATTGCTTCCACGCCGCGAAGGCTTCGGCGAAGACGCGCTCGCCGGGCGTGCCTTTTTCCAGCGCGAGAATGGCGCGGCGGTTGTTGTTGTAGACGATCGGAATGTCGAACCAGGACCGCTCTTTCAGCAATTCGATATTGCGCTGGCGATCCGCTTCCACCGCCGACAGGCCGATGAGGAAATAGCCGGTCGTGACCTTGACCGCGAGCCCTGACAGCGGCGTGCCGCGCGTCTGCTCGGCCTGCTTCATGAGAATGCCGGGCACGTTGCTGATTCCACCGGCGGAGAAATCGCTCGGCAGGTTGAAGATGATCTCGGCGGTGTGGCTCGCCGGCAGGGTCTGATCGGAATTGCGCCGCAGCGTGAACGTCATGGTCAGGTGCCGCTCCGGCACCTCGACATCGGCGCGGATGCCGACATCCGGCGGCTTGCCCGCGCCGGGCGACACCGTCTCGGTCTTCCAGATGACCGAGCCGATATAGCGTTTGCCCTGCGGATCGTTCGCCTCTTCTTCATAGAGCACGACGCGCTGCGCCACCGCCGGCGTGGCGCCCGATTGCGACTGCGCCGCCGGGTTCGCGCCGATGCGGTCGGAGATTTTCGGACGCGACGGCGAACCGTTGTCGCGCGCGACCTGCGATGGCTGGCCGAGAAAGGCGCGATAGAGGCCCATGACGGTGCCGCGCTGCCAATAGACGAGGCCGGCGAGCCCGAGAATGATCACGGCGGAAATCGCGACCTTGACCAGCGCGCCGATGGGAAGCGGCTTGCGCGCCGGCGGCAATCCCTCGTCCGGTTCCGGCGGCACGGTGCGCGCGCCGCCCTGCCCGGCCGGCGGCTCGTAAGGCGCGTCGAAATCCTGCGCCGGATGGCGCAGATGCTGCGCATCGATCGGCGGCTCGAGCTGGTCGAAGTCGTGCGCCGCGGGAATTCCCGAAAACGGATCGCGCGGCGGCACAGACGGTACCGACGGCTGCGGGTGTTGCGGCTGCTGCGGCCGCGGTGGCGGCGCATCGCTGTGCGGCAGGCCGACGACATCGCGGAATCCCTTCAGGCCCTCGTCTGCCAGTGACGGCGTCGGCGCGGGACGCGCGATTGGCGGAGGCGGCGCCGGGGCGTGGCGGATGTCCGGCTGCGGTGCAGGAGGCGGCGGCTCCGGCACGGCTTGCGGGACGGCGGCGGCGGG
>CAZSAW010000215.1:0-36391 GCA_964604745.1 uncultured Hyphomicrobiales bacterium | reverse complement strand
AGCGCTGCGGTCGATAGGCGCGCGGTAACGATGTCGAAATCAGGGCGCGCCATAATCTCGCCTCGCGCACGCCACTGATTCGGGAAATATCGCCGCGATGCGAATGATTCTTTCCATAAGCGCGATCTTCATCTGCGTATCGGCGGCGAGCGCGCAGGATGCTCCGTCCCCCGATGTGCTGCAGAGCATTGTCCGCCAACTCGGCGGACGCGGCGCCCCGGTGCCGAAGAAGATCGAATTCTCGCCCGCGCCCGGTGATTCGAGTCCGGCTTGTGGCCTCGCTCCTTTCGAGATGACGCTCAGTCAAGGTTCGCGCGCGCGCCGCTATTCCGTTCTGCTCGACCGCGAGGGCGCAGCACGCTCGGCGCCGCGACAGATCTTTGCATCGATCAACCGCCTGATGGTCGATGCCGACGGAGCCGCACGCGCCTATCATCCGGAAGATCCCGACGGCGAAGGGTCCTGCCAGATCGCGGGAGATGGCAGACATCTGCGCGGCGTCTGTGCGCTCGATCGATTCTCGAGCGGCCAGATCCATCTGTTTCGCGGTGGCGAAAAATTGAAGAAAGCCACACTCGCGACGGCGTGGAAGGATATCTGGCCCCGCATTCGCGACCGCGCGCTGAAATCATTCGCGCTCAGCGATCTCGCCGGCCCGAATGCGCCCGCGCATTATCACTTGTTTCACTGGCGCGACAAAAATCTCACGGCCCTGTTCCGCCGCTCCATCATCCCCCTCACCCATGACGGCTATCCCTGTCTGCACGGTGCCGAGTCTCGCTTCCCCGGCTATTTCGTTGCGGCTACCACATTGACCAAAGGTGGTACGGAACGCGCCGATGGCTGCGCTCCCGCGCGATATATCGACGCCGAGGACGTTCCCTTCTTCGTCCTGCCTGGCGGCACCATCGGTTCGGCAGGCATCGGCGACATCGTGATCGCACGGCTGAAGCGAAATGGCAGCGAGCGCTTCGCCTATGGCATCGTCGCGGATGCCGGGCCGATTACGAATTTCGGCGAGGCATCGATTGCCTTCAATCAGGCCCTGCTCGGCCGAGCGGGCGATCTGGTGATGAATGTGCGCGAGGTGGAAGCCCTCGATATCGAGGGAGGGCCTATCAATGTCCTCATTCTCGGCGGGACCAAAGAGCTTCTGAAAGGCGATTATTCGCGAAGCAATATCGAGAACGTGGCGCGGCGTGAGTTCGTGCGCTGGGGCGGACCCAATCCGGGGGCTCGCATCGAAGCCTGCGCGGTCCAGGCGCGGAGCGGCAACAACCGCTCCTGATGCCATCTATTTGTGCTTTCCGAAGAACGGAAAGCCGGAGATCACCGGAAGCGAGGCGAAATTCGGCGGCACATAGCGCTTGCTCGTTTCCGCGCGCGCGCTCTTCTTTCGGCCCTCGCGCTGTGTCTTGATAGCCGTCTGCTCCGGATGCTTGCGCGCGGCAATTCCGGTCGTCTCTTTCGCGGGGACGTCTTTGTCTGCCACGGTCGTGCGGCGCGCGCTCTGCGCCTGCGCGACAATCGCGTCGATTTCGGCATCCAGCGCCTGGTTTTCGCGCCGGGCGAGGCCGTGCATATTGTCGGTCACCATCGCGGCGACGCCGATCAGCGTCACCAGGGCGCCGATAATACCGAGTAAAGTCGTAAAATGGCGCATGGCACCGCGCTAACGCCCGTATGCGATCGCTCGTTCCCTCTCTGCCATCGCGAAATTCCGGGCCGCGGGGCACCTCGCGCGGAGGGGTTAATCGCCCCATTCCCGCCGCGCCCGTCGTTCAGGTTAATGCGGCTATCGGCTTGCTGCGCTCGACATCCACATGCGATGTGGCGCTGGGGCAGCATCATACGTGAGGATTGACGCGATGTTCGGGACCGGCATCGACATTGCCATCGAGCCGATCATGGTCTTCGGGATTGGCTTCTTCGTCGCGGCCATTCTTGCCGTCGCGGCCGTGGCGATGACGCATGCGCGTGCGGTGCGCATCACGACGCACCGGCTCGACGCGGCCATTCCAATCTCGATGAGGGAAATTCAGGCCGAGAAGGACGTGCTGCGCGCGGAATTCGCCATGACAGCACGGCGGCTCGAAACCAGCATCGATGAGCTCAAGGCCAAGACTGCTGCGCATGTCGCCGAGCTGGGCAAGAAGACCACCGTAATCAACCGCCTGAAGCACACGCTGGACGAAAGGTCCTCCGCCATCATGACCCTGGAAGAGCGGGAAAAGGCGCTGGAAACGCGCGAGAAGACGATGTTCGAGGAATTGCACGCGGCAAAGGCCGAGATTCTCGACAAGACCGACGCTCTGCGCGAGATGGAACGCACGCTGGTCGCAACGCAGGTTGAATTCGCCGACCTGCAGATCACGGCGGAAGAGCGTGCTCAGACAATCGAACGCCAGCGCGTGGAGATCCTGACGCTGCGTACGCATATCGATTCAGTCCGGCGTCAGGTCGCCGACTTCGCCAATGATTTCCGGCAGACGCAGGACCAGCTGAGCCATCACTGGGTCGAGCTGAAGGCGGTGGATGCACCGATCGTCGTGAATGGCAACGGCCGCCTCCCCGCAACGAACGGCTTCGGCAAACGCTGAAAGCAGCGTCAGCTCGCCGAGCCCGAGAAGACAAGCCGTACAGGCGCCTCGCTCGAAGCGGCGCGCTCACCGATCACGCAATTGCGGCCCGCGGCCTTGGCCTGATAGAGCCGCCGGTCGGCCGCAAGAAACAACGCATCGTAGTCAGACGCATCTTCTGCACAGGTCGCAAGGCCGATGCTTACGGTGACGCGCGATCCGCAATCCACGCCGCTGGCGATCTCACGGCGAATGCGTTCGCCAAGTGCGAGTCCCGGACCGCTCGCGAGACCGTCGCAGATCACGACAAATTCCTCACCGCCGAAACGGAACACGAGATCGCTCGCCCGCACGGTCGTCATGATGTCGCGGGCGATACGCTTGAGCACCGCGTCGCCGGAAATATGGCCGAAGCGGTCGTTGAATCCCTTGAAGTGATCGATGTCGATCAGAAGCAACGTCGCGGGGCGGCCCGACAAGGCCGCGTCCTCGATGACATGACGCCCCTGCGATTCGAGCCGTCCGCGGTCCAGCGCGCCAGTGAGCGCATCACGTCCCGTACGCGCGAGCAGATCCTCGTAACGCTCCCGATAGGTCAGCGTATCGAAGATATCGACGATGCGCGGCGCGTAGCGCCGCCGCGTCGGCCGCTCCATCCATTGCAGATAGGCGGCGACCAAGGGGCTATAGAGCGCGACCGCCATCATCTTGGCGATCCAGCCGCCCAACAGCACCGATGCCGGAGCGCCCGTGAGCATGTGCAGGCCGGCATAGAAGCCGACCTGGTCGAAGCTCAGCACGGCCGTGCCGCTCAACACGATCCGCCCCAGCGTCCGGTCGCCAAGCCACGCGCGCGAACGCTCATAGACGAGAATGATGAGAATGCAGTCCACGAAAAGAAGCGCCGTTCCCCACAGCATGAGCGCGCCCATTTCGTCGAGGAAGCCGAAATTGGCCTGCCGTCCCGGCGCGAGCGCGACGAGGTCGTGATTGCGCATCAAGGCTGCCAACGCGACCATCAGCAGGTTGCCGATCAGAAGGCCATAGATCGGTTGGCGCACGACCGCGGCATCCTCGCGGATGTAGACCAGCAGCAGCATCATAAGCTTGCCGGTGAAGAGAACCGTCGAGCCGGGCGAAGCCGCGAAGCCGAACGGCAGCGTCACGTAGAACGCGCTCGCGAGATACGTCTCGATGAAATGCATCACACCGAGCGTGCAGAAGAAGGCACCGATGCCGAGCTTCTGTCGGCTCCGGAACAGGAGCGCGAGCACCATGAAATAAAGAACGGCGTCGCCCGCGAGCAGGGCGATGTTCTTGAGCTCCAGCATGACCCAGCGATCCCAGCGCCACCCGCGGCGCGCACGTCTCCGGCGCACCCCTCATCCCGGAAGCGTCTATAGAATCCGGCTGGTTAAGAATTCCGCCGGGCAACAGGTAAAATTGCGATGGAATCCGTGCGCTAAGGCGCGACGGGCGCAGCGAATTGCTCGTCAGTCACCCTTTCCAGCCATTCGACGTGTTTGCCGTCCGCTGCTTCATGCATGGCGATGTGTGTCATCGCCGTCGCCGGACCTGCGCCATGCCAATGCTTCTCGCCCGGCGAAATCCAGACGGTGTCGCCGGCGCGGATTTCCCGGATTGAACCGCCCCAGACCTGGATGCGGCCAAGGCCCGCGACCACGTACAAGGTCTGGCCGAGAGGATGCGTGTGCCAGACCGTGCGCGCGCCCGGCTCGAAGCTGACGCGGGCAGCGCGAACGCGGGCGGGCCCGGGCGCTTCCACAATCGGGTCCTGCCACACCGTGCCGGTGAAATATTCGGCGGGAGCCCGGCGCGTCGCCACTGATCCGCATTTGAAGATGTCCATCGACTCCTCCCGCTTGCCCGTGACCGGAATGGCACGATCCTGCCTTTTTGCGGTGTATCGCCGGGCGCACATATCGGCAAGCGCTGGCGCTCGGCGGTACGTCGCGTTAATCTGCCGGCGTCAAGCCACAGGGGCCGGCTCATCATGACATCTGTCGCAAAAGGCAATCGCCGCTATCTCGCCGCGGGGACGGCCCTGTTCGGGCTGTGGCTCTCCTTGGGTGTCAACGGCAACGATACCGGCGGCATCATCGCGTGGCAGCCCGGCATCGAGGATGTCGCGCTCAACATGGCAGCCGAACACTGCAACCAGTATGGAAAGTACGCTGTGATCACGAGCGTGCATCCGTGGCCCGGCGACTATATCGGGTTTGTCTGTCGCCGCAGCGGCCGCTGGGGTCCGATGGCGCGCTGACGTCGACGTCAGCCGAGACGGATCAGAAGCTTCCCGAGATTCTCGCCGCGATAAAGTCGCGCGATGGCGTCCGGGCAATGCTCGATGCCGTCGAGAATGTCTTCGCGATATTTCAGGACGCCGCCGCGAACCCATTGCGCAAGCCGTGCGACCGCTTCCTCGTAGCGATGCTGATAGTCGAAGATGAGGAAGCCACTCATCTGCGCGCGTTTGGTCAGGATGTGGCGCTCGACGCGCGGTCCCATCGGCGGCGGATCCCAGCTCGCGACAGACGCCGTTCCGCAAATGACGATGCGTGCGCCGATCGCAAGCCGTCGCAGGACCGCATCGCTGATCTTGCCCGCGGTGTTGTCGAAATAAACGTCGACGCCCGTGCCGCAGACCTCGTCTAACGCCGCGTCGAAATTTTCTGCCTTGTAGTCGATCGCGGCATCGTAGCCGAAAACCTCCTTGCAGAGCTTCACCTTGGCCGCCCCTCCCGTGATGCCGACCGGGCGGCAGCCCGCAAGCCGCGCCAATTGACCGACGACGGATCCGACGGCGCCCGCGGCGGTGGAAACAACAACCGTATCGCCCGCACGCGGGCGGCCGGTTTCGAACAGTCCGAAATAGGCCGTCACACCGTTCAGGCCGAGAATGCCGAGCGAGAGAGACAGCGGCAGATCGGTTTCGGCGACCTTGCGCACGATCTGACGCGGCTCGACGACCGCGTATCGCTGCCAGCCGAACATCCCCATCACCGCATCGCCCGCGGCAAAGGACGGATGTTTCGATTCCATTACGCGCCCGGCCGCAAACGAGCGCATCACGTCTCCGATGCCAACGGGCTGCGAATAATTGGCGACCGCGCTGACCCATCCGCGCATTGCCGGCTCGACCGAAAGATATTCGTTGCGAACGAGGATCTGGCCGTCACGCAGGGCCTCGACCGGTGCTTGCGTGATCTCGAAATGCTCGGCCTGCGGAATCCCGTTCGGCCGTGAGCGCAGGCAAACGCGCGTGTTGATGAGCGAAGTCATGAAGCAAGCTTAGGGCTGCACTTCGGCACGCACAATGACAGCTAGGCCGCCATTGTCTCCTTGACCGCCGCCACGAGCTGCTTGAGCGTGAACGGCTTGGGCAGAAAGGCGAACTGGCCGGGCGGAAGATTCTTCTGGAACGCCTCCTCCGCGTAGCCGGAAACGAAGATGATCTTCAGATCCGGATTGGTCCGCCGCATTTCCTTGAGCATCGTCGGCCCATCCATTTCCGGCATGACGACGTCTGACACGACGAGATCGACCTCGCCGCCATGCCGCTCAAGCATGTCCAGCGCTTCGACGCCGTTGCTCGCCTCGATCACGGTATAGCCGCGCGAACTGAGCCCGCGCGCATTGAGCGCACGCAGCCCCTCCTCGTCCTCGACGAGCAGGATCGTGCCACGACCGGTGAGATCGGGCTGCTGCGCAAGCTGCGCCATCTCGCCCGCGGCCGCGAGCGCGCCGGCAATGGCCGGAGATTCGACCCTTTCCAGGTTCTCCTCGTCAGCGATGTGGCGGGGGATGAAAATGCGGAAGGTCGAGCCCTTGCCGATCTCCGATTCCGGATAGATGAAGCCGCCGGTCTGCTTGACGATGCCGTAGACCGTGGAAAGACCAAGACCGGTGCCCTTCCCGACTTCCTTGGTCGAGAAGAATGGCTCGAAAATACGCGCTATCACGTCGGGCGGCATGCCGGTGCCGGTGTCGCTCACCTCGACCAGCACGTAGTCCGCCGACGGCATGCCCTTGTAGCCGAAGCGCGCACTCTCCTCCGCCGGGAAGTTCGCCGTGCGGACGGTCAGCGTGCCGCCCTGCGGCATCGCATCGCGCGCGTTCACCGCGAGATTGATGATCACCTGCTCGAACTGGGAGACGTCCACTTTCACCGGCCACAGGTCGCGTCCGTGCACGACCGAGAGCTTCACCTTCTCGCCGATGAGCCGGCGCAGCAGCATTTCAAGATCGGTCAGCGACTCGCCGAGATCGAGCACCTGCGGGCGCAGCGTCTGCCGGCGCGAGAAGGCAAGCAACTGCCGCACGAGGCTCGCCGCGCGATTGGCGTTTTGCTTGATCTGCATGATGTCCTGGAAGGACGGATCGGTCGGCTTGTGCGCGTTGAGCAGGAAGTCCGTCGCCATCATGATGGCGGACAGCACATTGTTGAAATCGTGCGCCATGCCGCCGGCAAGCTGGCCCACGGATTCCATCTTCTGCGATTGTGCGAACTGGGTCTCCAGCCGGCGCTGCTCGGTCGTCTCGAGCGCATAGACGATGGCGGCTTCCGAATCGCGCTCCTCATCGGCAACGGCGGAGACGTAGAACGAGGCAAAACGCTCGCCCGCTCCCGACAAGGCCGCCTCCACCGGCGAAATTTCACTCTGGCGGTCCAGCGCCTTGCCGATTGCCGTCGCCAGCGCGGGACGATCACGCTCGGCCAGTACCGAAAAGATCGAACGCTCCTCCCCGCCTTCGCGCAATTGTCCCTGGAAGAGACGGGCGAACAGACCGTTGCTGCGTACGATCTTGCCGTGCTTGTCGACCGTGGCAATCGCCATCGGGGTGTCGTTGAAGAAGCGCATGAAACGCACTTCCGCCGCGCGTTGCAATTCAGGCGCCCCGTCACGGGCGCGATGCAGCACGAGCGTGCGGGACGTCCCCGGCACGCCGTCGGCACCGAACGCAACCTTGTGGAAGAGCCGTACCGGCACCGAACGCCCGCCGCGTGTTTTCAGGTCGAGATCGAGAATTTCGGTCACGACCTCGCCTGGCGCCGGCGGGATCGTCGTCAGCAGCGCAGTCCCCTCGCCCGAGACGATGTCGGTCAGCTTCAATCCGCCCGAGCCGACCTGCGCCAGATCGTGATCCAGCCAGTTCGCGAGTGTGGCATTCAGGTAAACAATGTTGCCGGCGGCATCGAGCGAGAAGAAGCCGGCTGGCGCGTGATCGAGATAATCGATCGCGTGCTGCAATTCCTGGAAGATGTTTTCCTGCCGCTCGCGGTCGCGCGTGACGTCGGCGATCGTCCAAACGGTCGAGCGCGAAGCGAATTTGCCTTCGCCAAGCGGGCGCACGCGCAATCGCAGCCATCGCGCCGGCGCACCGCGCAAACCGGCGACGCGCACCTCTTCCTGCTGGCGGCGGCCTTCACGCGCGGCCTTCAGCAACCGGTAGACCGCCTCCGACACGTCGGGATCGCCGATGAACACCCGTTCGATCGGGCGCACTTCGCGTTCATCCGTCGCATCGACGAGGGTGAGATAGGCGGAATTGGCATAGAGGACACGCCCCGCCGGATCGGTGACGACGATGCCATCAAAGGCACCGTCGACAAGCGACATGATGAGCGGGTTGGCCGTATCCTTCCCGGACAGCCGCAGGACGCCCGAGGCGAGCGCGAACAGGGAAAAGACACCGACCGTCGCCAGCACCGCCAGCAGCGCCAGAATATAGAGGTCGGCCTTGCCCCGGCCGACGAAGAGAAGCCCGACCGCCGCGCCGACGAGCACCACGGCGACAAGGAGCACGAGGCCAACGCTGCCGCCCCGCGCGGTGCGGTTCACCGAACGGTAAGGCCCCTCGTTCGTTTCGGCCGTCGCCATGCTTCTCCTCGCCTCGACGCTGGCGTCCCAATCCGGCCAACGGTTCCAAGCGGTTAGTGCCGATTCGCCTGACGCCGCAAGTTCATCACATACCCGATCACCTCGGCCACGGCTTTATAATGTTCCGGCGGGATTTCCTGGTCGATCTGCACGGTGGCATGCAGAGTGCGCGCAAGCGGCGGGTTTTCCACAACGGGCACTGCATTTTCGGTCGCCACCTCCCGGATTTTCAGGGCGATGGCATCGACACCCTTGGCAACGCAAACGGGAGCATTGTCGCCCCGCTCGTATTTGAGCGCCACGGCATAGTGGGTCGGGTTGGTGATGACGACGGTCGCGGTGGGAACCGCCGCCATCATGCGCTTCTTCATGCGCATCTCGCGCACACGACGAATGCGCGCCTTGACGGCCGGATCGCCCTCGGTCTGCTTGAATTCCTCCTTCATCTCGCGCAGCGACATTTTCAGCCGCTGGTGCCACTGGCGGTACTGAAAGAAGAAGTCGGCGCCGGCGATCACGGCGAGGATCGCGACGACCGCGCCGAGCAGCTTCAATGTGAGCGAACGCGTGATGTCGAGCAGCGATGCCGGGTCTGTCAGCACGAGGCCGTCGAGGCGGCTGCGCTCTGGCCACAGCAGCATTGTCATCACGGTGCCGATCAAACCAAGCTTGGCGAGACCTTTGATAAAATTGGCAAGCGCCTGTTTGGAAAAGAGCCGCCGCAAGCCCGCGAGCGGCGAAATCTTTTCCAGCTTCGGTTTCAGGCTTTCCGCCGACCAGACAAGGCGATGCTGAATGACGTTGCCACCGATGGCGGCCAGCACGAGCAGCAGGAATGGCACAGCCAGCGCCGCGAGTACTTCGGTGCAGGCCCGGGTGCTCAATTGCAACAGCGCGGCGCCATCGGCCGGGATGCGGTAGGAATTGGCGATCAGGCCACCGAGCGTCGCCTTCAGCGACGAGCCCATCGTGCCGGAGAACGCGGTCAGGATCAGAGTCGCCCCGGCGATGATGAACCAGGTCGAGACTTCCTGGCTTTTTGCGACGTCGCCGCGCTCGAGCGCCTCGTCCAACCGTTTCTGTGTTGGGTCTTCCGACTTGTCGAAATCGTCGCGTTCTTCGGCCATCGTTCGCTCGCTCTAGGAATAAGGGGCAAGCTCACGCAGAACGCCGCCGAGGAAATCGGTGAACGCACCCATCATGGCGCCGACGACGACAAGGAGGATGAGAAATCCAAGCAGGATCGAGAGCGGAAGACCGACGAAGAACACCTGCATCTGCGGCATCAGGCGGGACAGAACGCCGAGGCCGATATTGAACAGCAGGCCGAAGACAAGAAACGGCGCCGAAATCTGGATGCCGACACGAAAGGCTGCGGCCGCGGTTCGCGTGACGAGCGCGGCAATATCGCCGGTCAAGAGAACCTCACCCGGCGCGAACAGACGATAGCTGTCGTTGAGCGCGGCTATGACGAGGTGATGCAGATCGGTCGCAAAGATGAGCGTCACGCCGAGAACGGTAAGAAAATTGCCGACAATGACGTTCTGCTGTCCCTGCGTCGGGTCGACAGCGGTGACGAAACCCAGCCCGAGCTGCTGCGCCACCACCGCCCCTGCAACCTGAAGCGCGGAGATGGCAAGACGCGCGGTGAGGCCGAGCACCGCGCCGATCAGCAACTCGCTCGCCAGCATGAGCAGGACCGGCCCGTATGAGCGTAGATCGATCGCGTATGCGCTCTGATACAGGGGCAGAAAAATCGCGCTGAGAATGAGCGCGACCGCGAGCCGGATGCGCACGGGAACGCTCATTTCGCCGAGGCCGGGCAGCAGCATCACCATCGTGCCGATGCGCGCGAAAATGAGCATGAAGGCGGCCGCGTATGCGGGTAGAAGCGAGACGTCGACGCGCATTCCTCTATCCCTTCCCGCTCGCGGGGAAGTCCGGGTCCAGGCGGCGCATCAACCGCCCACAATGCGCGCCGCCATGCGCATCATGTGCGACTGCAGCGCATCGGCCATGAAAGGCAGCGCGATCACCATGGCCGCAAAGATCGCGATAATCTTCGGCACGAAGGCAAGAGTCATTTCCTGGATCTGCGTCAGCGCCTGCAGCAGCGAGATGGCGACACCGACCGCGAGCCCGACGAGCATCAAGGGACTGGCGACGATAACCAATGTGTAGATTGAGTCGCGCGCGACATCGAGAACTTCCGGGCCGGTCATTGCGTGAACCTTTTCTTTGTCGAAGCTTTTCGCGATCAGATCGGCATCTTCATGATGTCTTCGTAAGCCTGGATCACCCGGTCGCGCACGGCGACCAGCGCATCGACAGCGACTTCCGTCTCCGAGACGGCGGTGACGACATCGACCATGTTCGCCTTGCCTGCCGCCATCGCCTGGCTTTGCGCATCCGACTTCTTTCCGGCCTCGACGACGGCACCCAGCGTTTCCTTCAGGAGCGCGCCGAAATTCGGTCCCCCGCTCGATTCCCCGACCGTTTTCGATAGCGCCGCGCTCGGATCGGTCATGCGCGCGAGGCTTGCATACGCGTTGGCGGCACTCATCGGGCTCGGCATCGTCGCTCTCCGCGTCAGGCCTTGAGGATATCGATCGTTCGCTGCAGCATCCGGCGGGTCGCACTGATGACGTTGACGTTGGCCTCGTAGGACCGCTGCGCTTCGCGCATATCCGTCATTTCAACGAGCGAATTCACGTTCGGATATTTGACATTTCCGTTGGCGTCGGCCGCCGGATGGCCGGGCTGATACTTGAGCTGAAATTCGGATGGGTCGCTGCGCACACGCCCGATCTCCACCACCCGCGCGTCGAGCGTGCGATCGAGCGCGCTGGTGAATGTCGGGATTTTGCGGCGATAGGGATCGACGCCCGGCCGTTGCGCGGTCGAATCGGCGTTGGCGATATTCTCGGCGATGACGCGCATCCGCCCGGCCTGCGCGCGCAAGCCGGAGGCGGCAATGGCGATCGATTTCATGAAATCCATGACTGCGCCCCGCCTATTTCTTGCCGAGTGCCGTCTTCAGGAGACCGAGGCTCTTCGTGTAGAGCGAGGTCGCGGCCTGATAGTCCATCTGATTCGCCGCAACCTTGAGCATCTCGTCCTCGAGATTGACGGCGTTGCCGGCGGGCCGCGTCTCGTATCCGACCTGCCGTTCTCTCGCGAATCGCGAACCGCCGCCGAGACCGCCGAGATGTCCGCTGTCGGTCCGTGCAAGGGAAACGCCCAACGGCGCGGTGCGCTCGAAATCCGGCGGCGTCAGGTCGCGCGGCCGGAAATTCGGGGTGTCGGCATTGGCGACATTCTCGGATAGAACGCGCTGGCGCTCCTGGTGCCACTGCATGCGCGTACGCAGCATGGACAGGATCGGAACCTCGGAAACCGGCATGGATTGGCCCTCGGCGGCATGGAACGCTCCACTCGGCAAACTTTGCCGGGTGTATGGTTAACGCGAGGTAAACGGCTTTCCCCGTCCGCCATGAATCCGCCGTTTCCTGCTGCTTACCAAGCTGCGGGATTACACCGGGTCCAGGGGTGGAAACGGTCGCAAAATCTTAGGAAGTTGTTAGTATTCGCCGCCCAACGCATTGCTGCAGCGTGAACGCGCGCCGATTCCATTAGTGTGTGTGCGGCTGCCGTTTGGGGCGAACAACGGACCGGAAGTCTGAAGGGACATAACGTTGGACCTCTTTAGCTCAACGCCGCTGCGATTTTTCACGGCCTTCGTCGTCGTCTTTGCCCTGATCGGGCTGGCGGCGTGGCTTGTGCGCCGGTTTGGCGCCGGACGTCTCAGCGAGGGCGTGCGTGGCCGCCAGCCGCGGCTTGCCGTAATTGAAGCCGGTGCGGTCGACGGTCGCCGCCGGCTCGTTCTCATTCGCCGCGACAATGTCGAGCATCTGCTGATGATCGGCGGACCAACCGACATCGTGGTCGAGCAGAACATCGTGCGCGGCCAGGCCGCGCGCGACGTGCCGGCCACACGAAACGCGGCCCCCGCACCTGAACCGACGCCGCGCACCTTGCCCGCCGCCGAGCCGAATCCCTGGCCGTTGCAGCCCGAGCCGGCTCCCGCGCCCCGCGTGCAACGGCCCATGCCACTCGAAGACGCCACGCAATGGACGTTCGAGCCGGCGCCTGCCCCCATTCCCGCACCGCCGCCGATGCCGGCAGCAACGCCGATGGCAGCGCCGCAGCGAGCCACGCGCCCGGATCGAGGCGCGGATGCGCTTTCGGGTCTCGCCGCCGAATTGTCGATGCGCGCAAACGGCCACGGCGATCATGCGCCCGACCACCCGCGCACTCCGTCCTTCGAGCCGCTTGGACCCGCCCCGCACGCGGACGTCCCGGCAGCCGCCAGTGCCGATCAGAATCTGGTCGACATGGCGCACCGTCTCGAAGCCGCATTGCGCACGCCGGCGCCCGAACCGCGTCCGGTGACTCCGGCCCGGAACGCCAATGGCAGCGCCCGTCCCGCCGGCGAAGCCCCGCAGGTTCGCCCCGAGCCACGGCTGTCCGCCCCTCCTGCCCCTTCCGCCGAGGACAAGAAAGCCTTCGGCAGCCTGGAAGAAGAAATGGCATCGCTGCTGGGCCGCAAAGGGTGAAGCAACCCGCTTCCGGCCGCCGCGTCCGTCTCGCGACGGTGGCAGCCGGAGTAGCGGTGGTGATGATGACGGCTGAGCCGGCTGCGGCGCAGGATGTCAGCATCAATTTCGGATCGGGCGCGGGCCTGACCGAGCGCGTGATTCAGCTCATCGCGCTGCTGACGGTTCTCTCGCTTGCGCCGTCCATCCTCGTCATGATGACGTCGTTCACGCGCATCGTCGTCGTACTCTCGCTCCTGCGCACCGCGCTCGGTACGGCAACCGCGCCACCCAATGCGGTGATCGTCGCGCTCTCCCTTTTTCTCACTGCCTTCGTGATGGGGCCGGCCTTCCAGAACGCCTACGACGTCGGCGTCAAGCCGCTCATCAATAACGAGATCAATGTCGAGCAGGCTTTCCAGCGTTCGTCCGAGCCGTTCAAGGCGTTCATGCTCAAGAACGTGCGCGACAAGGATCTGAAGCTTTTCACCGACCTCGCGCGCGAGCCCGCCCCCGCAACGCCGGAGCAGATTTCGCTGCGCATTCTCATCCCGGCGTTCATGATCTCCGAGCTCAAGCGCGCCTTTGAGATCGGATTTCTGCTCTTTTTGCCCTTCCTCATCATCGACCTCGTCGTGGCCTCGGTGCTGATGTCGATGGGCATGATGATGCTGCCGCCTGTGGTCGTCTCCCTGCCGTTCAAACTGATCTTTTTTGTTCTGGTGGATGGCTGGTCGCTGGTCGCCGGCAGCCTTGTGCAGAGCTACGGGACCTGACGATCGCTGCCGCGTTTTGCAGCGAGGAAGGATCAGCGTGCCGCGGTGCGACGCGGCGGTAGCGCGATCGACCCGGTCGAAGCGGGCTCGCCCTTCGACATCGCCGGCGGACGCGCCTCGATTTTCGGCAGACTGTTATCGGCGGAAGGCCGCGCCGCGATTTCCGGATAGCCCGCGCGCATATCGCGCAGGAAAGAATCGAGCGTGTCGGTGGCGGCAATTTTTTTCGAGATTTCCGTGAATTCCTTGGTGTCGACGCCGAGCGGGCCCGTCGTCACCTCGAATGCCGCACGGTCCGCGCTGTCCGCCATCTTGCCCGCATATTTCTCCCGCAGTCGTCCAAGGCCGATCGCGTCTTCGCCGAGGGCGTAGCCGTAAGCGGCGCGCAGGATATCGGAGCGCTCAGCGTCGTTGAGCGGCTCGAAATCGCGCCACCGATCGCCATAAAGCAGTTCGATCTGTTCGGCGGCCTGCTGCCAGCGCTTCGCGGCCCAGAGAATGTCGGATCGCAGACGGATGGCTTCGCGCTTGTCGATATTGGCGATGACTTCAAGCGCGACATCATATCGTCCGAGATCGGACAGCGATCGCGCCTCGAGCAACAACCGAAGCTGGCGCAATTCGTTCGGCAGTTCCGACATTCGCGTCGCCTTGATCACGGCGAGCGCCTTCTCCGGCTTGCGATCCATCAGATAGATGACCGCGAGCCGCGTCGCGACCTGCGAGCGCGCAGCGCCCTGCAGGCGATTGTCGATCTGGTGCTGCAGCAATTCGGATGCCTGATAGAGAAGGTCGACCGACACGAGCCGATCGGCAAGGCGCCGGATCATTTCGTCGCCACGGCGGCCGATCGGCGTCAACTCGCGGAAATCGTAGAACAGGCTGAGCGCGTCGATGGCCGGCAACGCATCGCCCTTTCCCGCGAGGAAAAGAGTATCGAACGCCGTCACCGCCTCGTCATGGATGCGGCGTGTCAATTCGGAATTCGGGTGCGCCTTGAGCGCCGTGCGCATCACGTAGAAAGCGTCGCGATAGCGGCCCTCCTCGTGATAGAGGCGCGCGAGCAACTGGAGCGCCTCGATCTCGGTTTCGTCGCCGCGCCAGAGGGCCGTCAGCGTTTCGAGCTCGGAGATGACATCGCTGCGCTTCAGATCGCCGAGTCCATAGCGGAGCGCGACTTCGCGCAGCCGCCCTTCAGCGGCAGCCGGACGGCTGGCGCTGTCCGACGCAGCGCGGAAATATTTCAGCGCGTCCTCGTTCTTGCCGAGACCTTGCGCGAGCCGTCCTGTCAGGACGAGGACTGCAGGCTCCATTTGCTTGGGAATGCCGATCGTCTCGAATTCGTGCAATTCCTGATCGGCTCCCGCGAAATCGCGCACTTCGATGGCGGCGCGCAAGGCTTCCTTCACCGCCAAACGCTGCAACTCGACCGGGAGCGTGGCAATCGCGGCTTCCACGTTCTTGAAGCCCTTGCGCGCATCGGCCCATTTGTTC
The DNA here is from genome assembly GCA_964604745.1 of uncultured Hyphomicrobiales bacterium. GTDB lineage: Bacteria > Pseudomonadota > Alphaproteobacteria > Rhizobiales > Xanthobacteraceae > Pseudorhodoplanes. The sequence goes on along the minus strand of CAZSAW010000215.1, from coordinate 21,044 downwards.
TGACGGGCATAGGCAAACGCGCGCCAAAGCGGCGCATCGAACTGGTTGCCGATCATCGGATCGGCGAGATCCTTCAGCGCCTCGTCCGGCCGATTGAGCATGATGTTGGTGACGGCGTGAAGGACAATCGGCGTCGGGTCGTCCGGCGTCGGGCGGTCTTCGGCGATCGCGATATCGAGGACGGCCTTCGCTTCAACGAACATATCCTGGGCGAGATAAAACCGCGCGAGCGCGAGCCGCGGCATTGCACGCTGCCCTTCGGCGGCATCCGCAGCCGCCGCGATCAGCTTGTATTGCCGTTCGGTGAAATTCGATTGACGGTCGAATCCCCACACTTGCGCATCGAACGCGAGTGGCCGATAGGCGGCGGAATTCCGCCCGCTTGGGGCAACGCCTGAAAGTGTCAGGCCACCCGGTCGACCGACGACGATCTTGTCGGCGGACAATTCGGCGACCACATCGTCGGCGAGCGGCTGCACGATAACACCTTGCATCGATGCGAGCGCGCGGAATTCGATGAAGTCCTGATTCCTGAGAAATCCGCGGGAAGGCCCGAGCGCGGTGATTACATACAATGTGTCGCCGATCTCGGGATCGGTAAGCCGGTGCAATCCTCGTGGATCCTCAAACGGAATGGTCACGCTCGCGCGCGACGGACCCGTCATGTTGCGCGCGATGCCAAGCGGCCGCGTCGGTTCCGCCACCGCATCACCGATCGTCACCGACCAGGCCGAGCCGTTCGCGCCGACACTGACCAGCCGCGGTCGTTGCAGCATGAGGCGAACCACCTGCATGTCGCCCTGCGCCACGACGGAGGCCGAGCGGATGGTGTTGCTGCTGTCGTTCTGCAGGGCGGACACATCGATCGGATTGGCGGTGTCGAAGACAAGCCAGAGTGCGTCGGCCCGGCGGAAAACGGCGGCGGGCGTCGATTGCGCGAATGGAAACGTCAGCTGCAACGTATCGCCCTGGCGTCCGAATTCGACCGCAACGGCATTCGGATCGCGCGACTTTGTTTCTGCGCTGGCAGCCTTTGCCGCCGGCGGCGTCGCCGGGGCGGTGTCGCGCGCAGGCTGTATGGCCGGTGACGGCGCGGCAACCGGCTCGGCCGCAGCAGACTTTGCCGGAGCATCCTTCGGCTCCTGAGCCGCATTTACCGCCTGCGGCTTGGCCTGCGCCAATTCGAATTTCGCAGCCGGCTTGACGATCGGTGCCGGCCCTCGCCCTTCGTCCTCCTTCACGAGGTTCGCTGGCGTCGTTTGCGGAGCTTCGAGGCCTGGCAGGCTCGCCTTGCCGGCGGCCGCATCGACGGCAAGTGCGGCGAGATCGGGCAACTTGACCGGCGCGTCGATAGCGGACTCCTTCGCATCGGATGCACCGATATCGACGATGTAGTTGTTGTCTTCGCGGAAGGTCCGCGCGTCGGCCTTGCCGATGAACGCGAAACGCACGGCGACAGAATCGCGCCCCGTCTCGGCTTCGATCGATTTCAACACGCCGGGCAGATTGGCCTTGGCATCGGCGAGATCGAAATTCAGCGGTGCGCCGAAGGTCACAGTGAGCGCGCCGGTAACGCGGTCGCTTGTGATGGGGACGACGTCGTTCAATTCAAAGACGTAGCGCGTAAATGTCGGCTGCGTGGCAACGCGCACACGGATCAATTTCGGCTTCTGCTTCTGCGCCCATTGCCGCTGCTGGCGCAGGGCCCGCTCAGCGTCGCGGGCGCGCCGGGCGAGATCCTCGATCACCTCTTGCGGCAGGCCGGGTGGCAGGCCGCTCCACGTATCGGGCAAGAGATCGATGAAGATGCGCTCGCCAGCGGCCATCGAATTGACCGTGACTTTGCGCGCAAGCGCAATACGAAGTCCCGTCCCATCGGGATCGCGCCGTGCGACACCAACATAGTCGGGCATCGCGCTCGCGAGGGTATTGACCCCGATATCGACGGGTCGCTTGAAGGTCACGACGATGATCCCGCCGGCGACCTTGACGTCGGATTCGACCTCTTCGTTCAGGTGCAGCACGATCCGGGCATAACCGCCGGTTGTCGCCGTCTCGACCTGGCCTTTGACAGCCTGTGCCTGCGCGCCGCTGATGCCGGGCAACATCAAAAAGAATAGAAGGAGCGCGCGGCCGACCCCCGGCCACCGGCACGAACGGCGCCTCCGATACGCGCCGGGAATGCTAGCTCCCCCCGCCATCCCAACTATCCAAAAGAATCCGGCCGGCCAGGACAGCCGGCAAAGTCAGCGCTTCTACGCTAGTGGCCGCCGTTTAACGCCGCGTAAACGAAGTGTTTAGGATGACGGCCTGGCATCCCTTAGCTGCCGTTCGGGCGCCCTTCGATTTTCGGCAGATCCTGCGTCGCGGGCGCCTTGGCCGTTGCGGCATTGCGATTGGCGAGTTCGACCGTGAGCCGTTCGGCGGCCTCCGGTGACATTTGCGCCATGATATCGGACATGCGGCGCGGATTGATCAGATTGGCCACCTCGGTCGCCAGCCTGATGTCGAGGCGATCGAAAATCTTGGCGGCGTCTTTCGCCTTCATGCTCTCGTACATCGTGACAAGACTCTTGAAGCGGGCCTGCTCGGCTTCATCCTTCTTTTGCAACGCTGCGGTGATGCGGCTTTCGGTTTCCTTCAGCTCGGCAGCACGCGCATCGATACGCTTCTCCGTCGCCTGAAGCAGCGTCTCGCGCATGTCGAGTTCACGCTCGCGCTGGTCGAGCTCCTGCCGGCGCTCCTGCAGACGTTCCAGGATGGCACGCTCGGCGACCGACAGAGGTTTGGCATCGGCCGAGATCGTGTTGGCGGGCGGCGCCTTCGGCTCGGCGGGCTTTGCCTGATCCTTGGCTTCGGCACTCGCGGCCTCTCCGGGCTTCGCGGGCTCCTGTTTCTCCTTGTCCTTCGCCGTCACCGGCTTGCCCGGCTGCGGCTTGTCCTTCTCGCCCGCGCTGCCGGTCGCAGTCTTCGCCGCTCCGACCGAGCCGGTCACGTCCGGGTAGTTGAACATTTCCTGCGCCCAGGATTGCTTCGGCGCGGCGGGGGCCTGCTGTGCCTCGGTCAGCGCCGGCGGACGCAAAAGCTGGCTTGCGGCCAATTTCGCGGACTCGCGCGCGATCAGATCGGTTTTCGCCAGATGACCGGCGCCGAGCGTGTATCCGCCATCGGCAACGATGCCGATGACCTTGAGCACGAACAGACACGCGGCCGCGATCAGCACCACCGGGATGAGCCGGAAATCGCGGATAATCCTGATCATGCCGCAAGGCCACCCGTGCGCGCGCGTGTGCGCTCGGCGAAAGCCTGAGCGGCGGCGACCATGGCACGCGTGCCGCCCGAAGCAACCGGTACGGCGGCGATCTCGGCGTCAGGCTCGCCGTTCGGATCGGCGCTGACCAGAAGATCGCGGGCAGAAGCGATCTTGCGCAGGCGCGCGAGCACGTCCTCGCCGGCCTGCAGATGTTCGACGATCGACGCGGTATAGATTTCAGCATCGCGCAGCCGTGGATCGAGGGCCTGCTCGCATTCCTGCACCGTGGTCTTGAGGCCAGCAATCGCACGCTCCGCGCTCTCCGTCGCCGCGACAAGTTCCGCAACCGTGCGCTTCATCGTGCCTTCTTCGGCGCGCAGCTTTTCCAGCCGCGAGTTGAGCCGCGCGCAATAGATGATCGTCAGGAGCAGAAGGATCGCGACCATGCTCTCGATGGTCAGGCCGAAATTGTAGGTCACGGTGCCTCCAGTTTTCTCGTTCTTGGCTCGTCGGCGTTTTCGAACATGGCGAAGGTGGTTTTCGGCTTGCGTAGCGGCTTGGCCACGCGCACCGCGACGCGGTCGCCGACCCGCCCCATCCGTCCTTCGGTCAACGTGATTTCCCCGCAGCGCACGGTGACGAGCGCATCCGGCCGCACTTCGAGCGGCAGCGTGTCGCCGACGTTGAGCGCCATCATCTGCCGCAGCGGCAGCTTTGCTTCGTAGAGAACCGCATCCACCGCGACCTCCGCCTGTCCGATCTGCGTGGCGAGATGTTCTTCCCAGATGTGATCGCGCCCGAACTTTTCGCCCATGAACATCTGCAGCAGCACGCCACGGATGGGTTCGATGGTCGCGTAAGGCAGAAGCAGTTCGGCCGTGCCGCCGCGATCTTCCATGTCGATGCGCAGCCGCACGAGGATCGCCGCATTGGCCGGTCGCGTGATGGCGGCAAAGCGCGGATTGGTCTCGAGCCGGTCAATATTGAACTTCACCGGCGACAGCGGCTTGAAGGCCAGTTCGGCGTCGGCGAGGATCACCTCGATCATGCGCTTGACGAGGTTGGTTTCGATCGTCGTGTACGGGCGGCCCTCGATGCGCACGACATTGTGCCCGCGCCGTCCGCCGAGCAGCACATCGATGATCGAATAGATCAGGCTCGAATTGATGGTGAAAAGGCCGAAATTCTCCCATTCCTCCGCCTTGAACACGGCAAGGATCGCCGGCAGCGGAATGGAATTGAGATAGTCACCGAAGCGCACCGAGGTGATGCGATCGAGCGAGACTTCGACGTTGTCGGAGGTGAAATTGCGCAGCGATGTCGTCAGCAGCCGCACGAGGCGGTCGAAGACGATTTCCAGCATCGGCAGACGCTCATAGGAAACCATCGCCGAATCGATGATCGCCCTGATGCCGGAATTGTCGTTGAGCGTGACGTCATCGACGCTGAAGCCGAGCAGTCCGTCGATTTCCTCCTGGTTGAGCACGCGATCGGCGCCGGCCTTGGCGCCCTGGATGAGCTGACTTTCGTCGATCAGCGCGGACCAGGAATTGACCGGCGCTTCGCCTGCCGGGTCGGCTTCGGCCGCCGGAGTGGCGACGACGCCGTTGCTCTCGGCATCGAGAGCGAGGCTCCATTCGGCGGCAAGCGCGTCCTGATCGGGAATATCTTTTGCGGCCATGGCGATCAGCAGCCCATCACTGCACGACGATCTCTTTGAACAGAACCGCGTTGATGCGGTTCGGCGCAATCGAGGCGTTGACGCGCCGGGTCAGTTCTTCCTTGAGGCGATAGAGTCCGGCCGAGCCGTCGAGATCGGTCGGGCGCAATTCGCGCAGATAGGTCTGAAAGGCGTCAAGCACGCGCGGCATGACCGGCTGCACCTGCTGCATCATGGCTTGATCGGGCAGTTCGAGAACGATCTTGACCTTCAGATATTGCGTGCGATCGCTGCCGACGCTCGACAAGTTCACGAGCACATCGGGAAGGTCGAGGAACACGGCGGGCTTGGCCGGCGCGGTTGCGGCATGAGCCTTGTCCTTGGCGAAGAAAAAGAAATACGCGCCCGCGCCTCCTCCGCCGAGCACAATAAGAGCACTGGCCGCGATCAGGATCAGCTTCAGAGAAAATTTCTTTTTCTGCGGCGCGGGGCTTTCCGCCTCGTCCGCCGGCTCGCTCGCAGCATCGGCGGCCGCAGCCTTGTCGTTGGTTGCCATGTCTGATCCCCCCGGATCGCCATGTGCCCGGCCGAGCGGAAAACACGCACAACAGAGAGAGCCAGCGCACTTGTCCGTACGCGGAAGACCGTAGGCAGCAATGGTTAACGGAAACTTTCCAACCGGCCCGACCAGGCAATTTTTGCCGCTGGAGCCGGGCGGATGTTGCCGGCCGGCACACTCGTTGCAGCCCTCAATTTCAGACAAGTCTTTGTTTTATAATGACTTTGAGCTTTGGCACGGCCTCTGCACCTCTTCTCCATGCCAGCGCTTGGGAGAGCGCGCGGCATCCGACGACGGCAGCCTGGGAGGGCTCACCGTCGCCGGCACAAGGGGAGAAGGCTATGGAGAATGCCCTTCTGATCGGGCTCTCGCGGCAGATGAGCTTGCACCGCGAGATCGAGGTCGTGGCGAACAATATCGCCAACATCAACACCACCGGCTTCAAGGCCGACAACGCGGTCTTTGAAGAATATCTCATGCCGGGCGCGCGCGCGGACCAGTTCGCGTGGCCGGACCGGCGCATGAGCTACGTACAGGACCGTTCCACCTGGCATGACCTGAGCCAAGGCCCAGTCGAACGGACCGGCAACCCCCTCGATATCGCCATCGACGGCGAAGGATTTCTCGTCGTGCAGACCCCGCGTGGCGAACGCTACACGCGCAACGGCGCATTGCAGCTCAACGCCTCGGGGCAACTCGTCACCAGCGAAGGCTATCAGGTGATGGGCGAGTCCGGTCCGATCGTGATGCAGGCGCAAGATCGAGACATCATGGTCAGCCAGGAAGGATCGGTCAGCGCGCGCGAAGGCGCGATCACGTCGGCCATACGCGGCAAGCTTCGCATCGTGACCTTCGATCGCTCGCAGCCGCTGCGCAAGGATGGCGGCTCGACGTTCGCGGCCTCGGACAACGCGCAACCGCAGCCGGTACAGAATCCGCGCGTCGTTCAGGGCGCGATCGAGAAATCGAACGTGCGCAGCGTTGTCGAGATGACGCGCATGATCGAGATCACGCGCAACTACCAGCAAGTCGCGTCCATGTTGCAAAGCCAGAGCGACATGAGCCGCAGCGCCATCGACAAGCTGGCTGACGTTCCGGCCTGACGTGCAACGGATTTGACGGGAGCTTAAGCCATGCGAGCCCTCCACACCGCCGCCACCGGCATGATGGCCCAGGAACTCAACGTTCAGGTCATCTCCAACAACATCGCGAACATGCGCACGAGCGGCTACAAGCGCCAGCGCGCCGAATTTCAGGATCTGCTCTACGAGCACGTGCGCCGCGTCGGCACGCAGACATCCGATCAGGGCAACATCCTGCCTGTCGGCATCGATCTCGGCTCTGGCGTCAAGACCGTCGGCACGCCGCGCGTGATGACGCAAGGCACGCTGATGCCGACGGGCAAGGATTTCGACGTCGCGATCCGCGGCGAAGGGTTCTTCAAGATCCAGATGCCGGACGGCACCTTCGCCTATACGCGCGATGGATCATTCGAGATGGATGCCCAGGGCCGCATCGTCACGGCGCAAGGCAATCTCGTGGCGCCCGGCATCACCATCCCGCAAAATTCAACGTCGCTCACCATCAACCAGCAGGGTCAGGTCTCGGTCATCACGCAGGGCAATACGACGCCGACCGTGCTCGGACAATTCGTCATGTCGCGCTTCGTCAACAAGGCAGGCCTGCAGGCGGTCGGCGACAACCTGTTCATCGAGACGCCGGCGTCCGGCACCCCGCAGGACGGCGTCGCCAACACCGACGGCTTCGGCGACCTGCAGCAGAGCAATCTCGAACAATCGAACGTCGAGGCGGTGACGGAGATTTCCGATCTGATCGCCGCGCAACGCGCCTACGAGATGAACGCCAAGGTCATCACCGCCACCGACCAGATGCTGCAATCGATCTCCGGCCTGATGCGCTGAAGCAGGGAGCAAATCATGAAACGCACTGCCTTTATTCTGTTCCTCGCTTTGACCTCGCCGGCCTTCGGCCAGGAAGCAACGCCTGCCACCCCGACCCTCAAGGCCGACGTCCGTGTGACATCGGACCTCGTCCGCATCGGCGATCTCGTCGACAATGCGGGATCGGCGGCAACCGTCGCCGTGTTCCGCGCGCCCGACCCCGGCAATACCGGATCGGTCCCCGTCGAACGCGTGCTTGAGGCGCTCCGGCCGCACGGTGTCATCGGTCTCGAGACGCAAGGGTTGACCACCATCTCGGTCACGCGCCTGAGCCGCGTTATCGGGCGGGACGAGATCGAAGAGCGCATTGCGCGCGAGATCGCGCCGCAACTCGGCCTGCGCGATACCAAGGCCGTCGGCCTCACCTTCGATTTCGAGCCGCAGCCGGTGCGCGTGCCAGTCGACACCAAGGGTGAAGCGCAGATCGAACGATTGAGCGTCGAACGCCGTACCGGACGCTTCAACGTGATCATCCTGTTGCCGGGCGAGCAGCGGCATCTGCGCTTCGCGGGCATCGCGGCAGAAGTTTACGAGGCGACGACCCTGACGCGTCCTCTTTCGCGCGGCGACCTCGTGCGCGCGTCCGATATCGCCATCGAACGTCGCCCTAGGACGGAAATGGCAGCCGACACCATCACGGATTCGAAAATCGTCGTCGGCCAGGCCGCGAAACGCGCGCTGCGCCCCGGACAGCCGCTGCGGCAGGCCGATCTGATGCGGCCGGAACTCGTCCAGCGCAACGAGCCGGTGATGATTGTCTACTACGCGCCCGGCATCACGCTGACCTTGCGCGGCAAGGCGCTCGATTCCGGTGCCGAAGGCGACATCGTCAACGTGCAGAACATCCAGTCAAAACGCTCCATGCAAGGCCTCGTCTCCGGCATAGGCGAAGTCACGGTCGCAGCACCGATGGCGCGGCTCGCCGCAAATTTCCCCTCCAGCACAGACGCCGGGCGCCGGTGAGCTGCAACAGAAGAGTGTGTTGAAATGACAAATGTCCGTATCCTGCTCCGCTCCTGTTCGCTGCTGTCGCTGTCGCTACTCCTGAGCAATTGCGCCGCCTGGGATCGGCTGTCGCTGATCGGCGAGCAGCCGCCGCTTTCGCCGATCGAAAATCCGACGGCGCAGCCCGGCTACAAGCCCGTGCAGATGCCGATGCCGCTGGCGCAGCCCGCGTCTTACAATCCGAATTCGCTCTGGCGGAACGGCTCGCGCGCCTTCTTCAAGGATCAGCGCGCGCATCAGGTGGGCGACATCCTCACGGTGAAAGTGAACATCACCGACCGCGCCTCGCTCGAAAACGAGACCGCGCGCAGCCGCACCAACAAGGAAGATTCCGGCGTCACAGATTTCATCGGCAGCAAGACGATCAAGAATCCGTCCACGTCGATCCTGCCGGGCCGCATTCTCACCGCCGATTCCGCCGCCTCGAGCGAAGGCAAGGGCTCCGTCGATCGCAAGGAGCAATTGACGACCAATGTCGCCGGCGTCGTGACGCAGGTGCTGCCGAACGGCAATCTCGTCATCGAGGGCAAGCAGGAAATCCGCGTCAACTTCGAGGTCCGCGAGCTGATCGTCGCCGGCGTGGTGCGGCCAGAGGACATCGAAAGCGACAATACGATCGATTCCAGCAAGATCGCCCAGGCCCGCATCGCCTATGGCGGACGCGGGCAGATCACCGATGTGCAGCAGCCGCGCTACGGCCAGCAGGTGCTCGACGTGGTGTTGCCGTTCTAACGATCGTCAGTCTTCGAGGTCATCGCGCTCGCGCACCGAGGCGACGGACCGAGAGCTCCCACGCTGCTCCATCGCGCGCATTGGGGTAGCGGTTACGACGCGGCCTCCGGCAGCTCCCCGCCGGAGGCCGTGTTCATTTTCGGCCGGCAAACGCAAGGACAACGAGTGACCGCTCACTCGTCGCGGTAAATGCGCTCGCGCTTCTCGTGCCGTTCCTGTGCTTCGACAGACAGCGTCGCGATCGGGCGCGCCTCAAGCCGCTTGAGCGAGATCGGTTCGCCCGTCTCCTCACAATAGCCGTAGGTTCCGTCGTCAATCCGGGCGAGCGCGGCGTCGATCTTGGCGATCAGCTTGCGCTGCCGGTCCCGGGCGCGCAGTTCGATCGCGCGGTCGGTTTCCGACGAGGCCCGATCGGCCAGATCGGGATGATTCTGATTTTCATCCTGAAGATGCTGCAGCGTTTCGCGTGCTTCCTTCAGGATATCGTCCTTCCAGGAGAGAAGCTTCGCGCGGAAATAGTCCCGCTGCTTCTCGTTCATGAAAGGCTCTCTGTCGGAAGGCGTATACCCTTTTAACCTGGTCAACATGGACCCTTACGCTCCCCACCGTTTTCTTATTCGTCACACCCGCTTGCGCGGCGAGCTTATAGCGAGCGTCGCTTGCTCCGACAACAGTCAATTGGCCCTCGACGGGCGCAATCCGGCCGTCACAAATTGTTGAAATCGCGGGATTTTGCAGGGATTTTGCGGCCGCGTCGCACAACCGTCATCGGGGCGTCAGTTTGGCGATCTCGACCTCGACCCGCAGCGCGATTTCCGCGATCACGGCATCGAGCCGGGCGTCCCCCGAGTCGGTCTTGAGCTCGGCGGCCGCGACCTTCAACCGGTTGAGGGTTGCGGGTTCCACATCGCCGCCGATCAGCCCGAGCTTGAGAGCGTCGAGCACGTCGAGCGCCCCCTTGCCGCTGCGGACCGCCCGGCGCCGCCGCTCGGTCGGATCCTCAAGTCCCTGCAGCGCGACGAGCGCGTCGATGCCGCCGATCGTCCGCAAGCTTGCAATGGAACCTTGCGGCCGCGTCTCCTGCTCCGGCAATGCGAAGGTTCCCGACGCGTTGCGGCGCGGCGCGGCCGACGAAGTGGCAAGCGCCGTCGAACTGGATCCCTGAACACGCATCGGCTCCCCCTCTCCGCGCTAGGCGGCCCCGCCGTAAGGGTGTTCCCTTATGGTTAAGGGTTGGTAAATGCCCGGCAAGATTTGCCGCTAGCAGGCAAGGTCTTCTGCCCTCACCCGGCGCCAGCTCTTTCCTCCATTCGAGAAACATCAAACGTAACAGCAACTTGAGTCGTTCGCCTGTACTGGCATGGCATTCGCATCGTCGTTCTCGCCCGGCTTCTTGTGGGAGCTTGAATTCGGGCGCGGCTTTTAAAGGTCGCGGTTCCAGGTGGGAGCATCCGATGCGAAGAACGATTGCCTTTGCGCGCGCGGGTTTGCTGACGGCGCTGGCATGTCTGGTCCTGGGCGCGCCGGCACAGGCGACCTCGCGGATCAAGGACCTCGCCAATATCGAGGGCGTGCGCCAGAATCAGCTGATCGGCTACGGCCTCGTCGTCGGCCTCAACGGCACCGGCGATACGCTGAACAACATTCCCTTCACGAAGCAATCGCTGCAGGCGATGCTCGAACGCCTCGGCGTCAATGTCCGTGGGCAGCAGATGCGCACCGGCAACGTCGCCGCGGTGATGGTGACGGCGAATCTTCCTGCCTTTGGCACGCAAGGCACGCGCATCGACGTCACCGTCTCTGCGCTCGGTGATGCCAAGAGCCTGCAGGGTGGCACGCTCCTTGTCACGCCGCTGCTCGGCGCCGACGGCAACGTCTATTCGGTGGCGCAAGGCTCGGTGGCGATCGGCGGATTCCAGGCCGAGGGCGAAGCCAGCAAGATCACGCGCGGCGTGCCGACAGTCGGCCGTATCGCCAATGGCGCGATCATCGAGCGCGAGATCGACTTTCAGCTGAACAGACTCAATCAGGTACGTCTGGCGCTGCGCAATTCGGATTTCACGACGTCGAAACGCATCGCCGCCGCCATCAACGATTTCCTCGGTCAGGCAACGGCGGAACCGCTCGATTCCTCGACCGTGCAGATCACGGTGCCGCAGAACTACCAGGGCAACGTGATCTCGCTTCTGACGGAAATCGAGCAATTGCAAATCGAGCCCGATCTCGCCGCCAAGGTCGTGATCGACGAGCGCTCCGGCATCATCGTCATGGGCCGCGACGTGCGCGTCTCCACCGTCGCCGTGGCGCAGGGCAACCTGACGGTGACGATCTCCGAAACGCCGCAGGTGAGCCAGCCAGCACCATTTTCGCGCGGCCAGACGCGCGTCGTACCGCGAACGAGGATCGGCGTGCAGGAAGACGGCAAGAAGCTCGCATTGGTCAAGGAAGGCGTATCGCTGCAGCAGCTCGTTGACGGGCTCAACGCACTCGGCATCGGGCCGCGCGACCTGATCGCCATCCTTCAGGCGATCAAGGCTGCCGGCGCCATCCAGGCCGACATCGAGGTGATGTGATGGCGTCCTCGATGCCCCTCTCTTCCGCGCAATCGGCGACCGCGCTCTACGAGATGCAGGCGGCGGACCAGAAGATCGCCAATGCGGCGCGCGCGACAAAAACGAACGCGAATGCGCGCGCTGCCTCGCAGGATTTCGAGTCGGTTTTTCTCAATTCGATGTTCAGCCAGATGTTCACCGGCATCGACGGCGATGGACCGTTCGGCGGCACGCCGGCGATCGGCGTCTGGCGATCGTTCCTCACCCAGGAATATGCGCGCAGCCTCGCCAAGAACGGCGGTATCGGCATCGCCGATCACGTCTACACATCGCTGATGGCGCAGCAGGAAGTCGGCGCACGCTGACGCGAAAGGGAAGTCCGATGACCATTCAATCCCCGGTTCACGCCGAAAGCCTCGTCGCCGAACATGTCGAGGCGATGGCCGCGCTCCTCGGTGTCGTCGAGCAGGAAACGGCTCTCGTGCGCAGTGGCCGGCTGCGTGACGCAGCAGCGCTCGAGCCCGTCAAGAGCGAGCGGGCGCAGCACTATGCGAAGCTCGCGCAACTGATGAAGGCAGCCGCGCCGCAGATCGCCGCGCTCGCGCCCGCCGTGCGCGAGGACCTGCGCAGGCGGCAGGACGAATGCCAGGCCATTCTGCAGGCGAACCTCACGGTTCTCGCGACCGCGCACGCGGTTTCGGAAGGGATCATGCGCGGCGTTTCCGAAGAATTGCAGCGCAAGACCGCGCCGCAAACCTATGGCGCGAGCGGCCGGCCCACAGCGCCCGGCGCCAGCGCGATGCAGCCGCTCACTGTCAGTCGCGTCTTGTAAAGATTTCCGGCCGTTAACTAAGTCCGCGAACACGCAATTAAGCCTGTTGGTCTAGCGTTCCGGTGATCCTCATTGACGTCGCCCCGCGGCGGCGGATGGGAGCTGGTCATGGACTCCAGTCTGACGATCAAGCCGCGCGACAGTGTTTCCCGCGTCGGTTCCGTTCGCCCGAGTGCCGCGCGCACCGAGGTGGCGCCGTCGCAGAGTGTGACTCCGGCCGCAGCCGTGGAAACCGCGCGCCAGCCCGCGCCTGCGCAGGACATGGTCGGGCGCGATCTGGTCGATCCGCAAAACCGTGATGCCATCTTTCGCATGCGCGACGAGCGCGTCCGGCGCCGCTTGCGCAAATCCTCGGATGAGGCGTTGCTGCGGCAGCGCGCCTATGGCCGCTCCGCTGCGCATGACGACCAGGCGCAAGCAGATCCCGACGCGCACGCCGATTTCGAGGTCTGACGGCACCGCGCCGCTCATCCTTTCCGAAACGTCAATAATCATGGTTTGCGGATCGTAAACGCGAACGACGCGAAAGCGCGCTCACCCGTTTTCCGTGCATTAACTCATTAACCATGTTTTTTCACGGGAGATTATGAGGCCGCATGCGAAGACCAAGCCTTCGGTCCTTGGGCCGACACGTGTTTGTCCAAACCAGAAAGGTTGAGTACGATGTCTTCGAATATCACTCTTTCGGCTGCGGTTCGGCAGAACCTCTTGTCTCTGCAGAATACGGCGCAGCTGATGAGCGAGACGCAGAACCGCCTCGCGACGGGCAAGAAGGTCAATTCGGCCCTCGACAACCCGAACAACTTCTTCACTTCGCAGTCCCTGAACAACCGCGCCAGCGACCTGAACGCTCTGCTCGACTCGATCGGCCAGGCGCAGCAGACCCTGAGCGCGGCCAGCCAGGGCCTCGACTCTCTCACCAAGCTCGTCCAGTCGGCGAAGTCGATCGCCCAGCAGGCGCGTCAGGTGACGGAGCCGCAGGTGACCTACGGCCAGATCGACGAGACCGGCAACGTTGACTTCACCGAGACGAAGGGCACGACCACTGGTTCGATCGACGTCCCGGGCACCTACACCGGCGGCACGCTGTCGTTCGACATCACCGTCGGCGGCACGACCACCACGGTCACCACGGCTGCGATCGCCAACGACGCTGCGGCTTCGGCCGTGCGCGATGCGATCAACGCTGCGATCGCCGGCAATTCGGCGACCGCTGGCCACGTGACGGCTTCGCTCTCCGGCTCGAAGATCAAGCTGGATGCGGTCGATTCCGACACGGACTTCACGGTCAATGCCAATGCTCTGTCCGCCGCGGTCGGCCTTACCTCCGACGCGTCGACCGACAACGACGTCACGTCGTCGAACCTGCTCGACCTGTCGTCGGGTCTCGCCGGCAAGTCGCTGACGGTGCAGGCCAATGGCGGCACGGCCAAGACCATCACCTTCGGCAACGCGGGTGACCAGGTCTCGACCTTCGCCGAACTGCAGTCGGCTCTCGCCGGCACCGGCGTCTCCGCCAGCCTGACGGTCAACGGTTCTGCCAAGAACCTGACGCTGTCGGTTGCCGCGACCACGGGTACGCAGAACACGCTGACGCTGTCTGGCTCGGCGACGGGCACCGGCGCCGGTACCATCGGCATCGCGGCCGTTTCCGGCGCCACTGGCACCGCCAGCGCGCCCGCGACCGACGCGACCCGCGCCAACTATCAGACGCAGTTCAACAACCTGCTGTCGCAGATCGACCAGTTGGCGAAGGATGCCTCCTACAACGGTATCAACCTGTTGAACGGAGACAACCTCAAGGTCGTGTTCAACGAGAACGGCACGAGCTCGCTGACCATCTCCGGCGTGAAGTACGACTCGACCGGCCTCGGCCTCAGCGCAGTCTCGGGCACGGGCTTCCAGGCGAACGTGAACATCGACTCCACGATCTCCACGCTCGACCAGGCGCTCACCTCGCTCCGCACGCAGGCTTCGAACTTCGGTTCGAACCTGACCACGGTGCAGGCCCGTCAGGACTTCACCAAGAACCTCGTCAACACGTTGCAGACCGGCGCCGACAACCTCGTCCTTGCCGACTCCAACGAAGAAGGCGCGAACCTCCTCGCCCTGCAGACCCGCCAGCAGCTGTCCACCACGGCGCTGTCGCTGTCCGCGCAGGCCGGCCAGCAGGTCCTGCGTCTGTTCGGCTGATCGGTTCTTCAGCGACGATCTCGGGAACGGCGGGGCAACACCCCGCCGTTCTTTTTTGCGCCGGTTCCCGCCGTTTACCCGGCGTTAGTGAATTCTTAACCGCGCATTAGGGTTACCGGATCATTATCGTCCCCAAGCCGTTCGCCAATGAACGGCCATCGCCATTCGAATCAAGGGGACGTTGTCATGAGTGAGGTCGTTCTTTCGGCCGGCGTGCGCCAGAATCTGCTGTCGCTGCAGAACACAGCGCATCTGATGAGCGTCACGCAGAACCGGCTTGCCACAGGCAAGAAGGTCAATACGGCTCTCGACAATCCTCTGAACTTCTTCACGTCGCAGGCGCTGAACAACCGCGCGAGCGACCTGAATTCGCTGCTCGATTCGATCGGGCAGGCGCAGCAGACACTGGACGCCGCAAGCCACGGTATCGATTCTCTGACGAAGCTCGTGCAATCGGCCAAGTCGATAGCCCAGCAGGCGCGCCAGAGCACGGAGCCGGCCGTTAATTACGCGCAGATCGACCAGACCGGCAACGTCGACTTCGCCGAAACGCAAGCCACTTTCACCGGCACGGCTGCGGTTCCCGGCACCTATACCGGCGGCACGCTCTCCTTCGACATCACGATCGGCGGCACGACCACGACGATCACGACCGCAGCGATCGCCAACGATTCTCCGGCGAGCGCGGTGCGCGATGCCATCAACGCCGCGATCGCCGCCAACTCGGCGACGGCCGGCCACGTGAGCGCGTCGGTCACGGGCGGTGGCGCGATCAAGATCGACGCCAACGATTCCGACACCGATATCACGATCAATGCGAATGCGCTTTCGGCAGCGCTGTCCCTGACCACGGACGCATCGACCAACACGACCGTCAATTCGCAGAACCTGCTCGATCTTTCGGCAGGTCTGGCCGGCAAGACGCTGACCGTGCAGGCGAACGGCGGCACCGCAAAGACGATCGTTTTCGGCAATGCAGGCGACCAGGTCTCGACTTTCGCCGAATTGCAGGCGGCGCTCGCCGGCACCGGCGTCACCGCGAGCCTCACGCCGAACGGCGCGGCAAAGAATCTGACGCTGTCGGTCGCCGCGACGACGGGTACGCAGAACACGCTGACGCTGTCGGGCACCGCGACCGGAACCGGCGCTGGTACCATCGGCATCGCCGCCGTTGCAGGCGCAACCGGCACCGCCAGCGCGCCTGTGGCCGACGCCACCCGCGCCAATTTCCAGCAGCAGTTCAACAATCTCCTGACCCAGATCGACCAGCTGGCGAAGGACGCCTCCTACAACGGCATCAATCTTCTGAACGGCGACACACTCAAGGTCGTCTTCAACGAGAACGGCACCAGCACGCTCGATATCGGCGGCGTGAAATTCGACTCCGCCGGCCTCGGGCTGACCGCGGTGACGGGCACGGGCTTCCAGGCGAATGTCAACATCGACGCGACGATCGCGCAGATCGATACCGCGCTCAGTTCGCTGCGCACGCAGGCTTCGAATTTCGGTTCGAACCTGACCACGGTCCAGGCGCGCCAGGACTTCACCAAGAACCTGATCAACACGCTGCAGACCGGCGCCGACAATCTGGTGCTGGCGGATTCGAATGAAGAGGGCGCCAACATGCTCGCCCTGCAAACCCGCCAGCAACTCTCCACCACGGCGCTGTCGCTCTCGGCGCAGTCCGATCAGGCGGTGCTCAAGCTCTTCGGATGATCGATCCGGCGAGCGCGGCGAATACGCACGGCGGGGCCAAAAGCCCCGCCGTTTTACGTTGCATTAACCGTATCGGGCGAAGGATGCCGCATTCACGAGGAGATGGTCATGGCGCTCAAGGTCGAACTGAAGCCCGGCGAACGGATCATCATTGGCGATTGCGTCATCACCAACAGCGACCAGAAAACGCGTTTCCTGGTCGACGGCATGGCGCCGATCCTGCGCGAGAAGGACATCATGACGCCGGACGCCGCCGACACGCCGGCGAAGCGGATCTATCTTGCGGTCCAGCTCATGTACCTGTCGCGCGACCCGCAACGGCATCACGATCTCTATTTCTCGCTCATGCGCGATATCGTGCAGGCCGCGCCAAGTGCTTGGCGCTACATAGAAAACATCAATAATCAAATCTTAACGGGCGATGTGTATAAGGCGCTGAAACATGCCCGAAAATTGATCGAGTACGAGCAGGAGCTGTTCAGGAATGCAAAACGCGACCAAGGCCTACGGAGCGGTAGCGCAGCAGATCGCAAGTCCGCGTGAGCTCGAGGCAAATCTCCTGCTTCAGGCCGCGTCCCGTCTGCAGGCCGTCCACGACCAGTGGGACAACAAGCAGGGCGACCTCGAGGGCGCGCTGCTGTTCAATCGCAAGCTCTGGTCCGTTTTTCTCTCGTCGGTGACGCAGCCGGATCACAAGCTGCCAGCCGAAGTGCGCCAGAACGTTGCCAATCTCGGCATTTTCGTTTTCAACCGCACACTGTCGATCATGACCAGCCGCCAGCCTGATCAGCTCGGCTCGCTCATCAACATCAATCGCGAGCTTGCCGCCGGCCTGCGCGGCCAAGCCTGAGCCCAGCGCACGCAAGCATACGAAAGCCCGCGCCACGGCGCGGGCTTTTTTGCTTTGGCGATCAGCGATTAGCTGATCCGATGTTTAGCTGATCAGATGTATTGCAGGATGCTCGTCTGATAGAGCATCGCCGTCGTCTGCATGGACGCCTGCAGATTGGTCTGCAACGCCAGGATCTGCGCAGCGACCTCGTCGTTCGAAACGCCTTCGGTCTGCTGCAGGAAGTCCTTGAGCGTGCTCGTCGTCTGCTGGTGGCGCGTCTGTGCGGCTGCAAGCGTCGCCTGGGCGCCGGCGAGTTCGGATTCGATATCCTCGACCTTGGGCATGCCGGCGGGACCATCGAGATTGGGCCGCAGGCGATCGTTCAGCGCGGCGCTGCGCGCCTGCGCGTCGGGATCGGTCGTCGAGAACGACATTGCCGCGAGCGTCGCCACATTCTGTACGGTCCAGCGGATCGCATCCTCGTTGGCGCGCATGCCGTAGGACACCGAGATGGACGGGTCGACCTTGGCGGTCGCGGTGTCGCGCGCCGGCGTAGAGCCGTCTTCGCCGGTGTACCAGATCACCGTGTTCGCGCTCGTGCCGGCCACAAGGGTCGTCGCGCTATCGAAGGGCGGGCCGGCAACGCGCATCGGCGGATTGGAATTGAAAAATTCATCCGAGGCCTTCACCGCCGAGGCGGCGGCAAGGCTCGTGCGCGCCAGGGTGCCGACCGCGCCAGATAATGCGGATTGCAGATTGGCGGCGGTCGCGGTCGAGTCGGCACCGATCGTGAACTGGTTGGGCCCGGGCGGCGTCGCGGTGGTCGCCGTCAAGGTCAGCGTCTGGCTCGTGCCGTCCGGTAAGTTGAAGGAAAAGGAGACTGCGTCGCCGTCGCTCAGATTCGTGGCGCCGAGATCGACATTGACCGATGCCGGAGAACCGGCCGGGCCAGTCACCGTCACGCTCGCGGCCGAGGAGCTTGCGGCGGCGAGCTTCAAGCCGAACGACGAACCGGCAACGTCTTCCGCGACCGATACCGATGTCGCTGTGGGGGACGAGAGCACGAGGCGGCCAAGGCCATTGCTGCCGAGATCGGCCTGATTGCGTTCGGAGATGACTTGCGTGAGGCCGGCGCGTGTGCCGTCGCCATCGATCACGTTGTTGACGGTTTCGACCGCGGGCGTATCGGTCGCCATGCCGGAAAAGATGTAGCGGTCGCCGGATTGCGTGTTGAGAAGGCCGAGCAATTCGCCAAGCGACGAGCGAGCCGTCTGCTGCGCGATTTGTGCGCTCATGGTGCTCGATGCCGCGATCGTGCCCTTGACGCTGCGGCCGATGTCGGAAATGCGCGACAGTGACGTCTGCGCGAGGCTGAGGCGCACATTCACGTTGTTGATCGTGTCGTCGAAACTGGAAATCGCCGCAAGGTGCGAGCGCAGCCCCACGGTCAAGCCGCGATCGATGCCGAGGCCCGCATAGGTGTCCGATTTCATGCCGGTACCGAGCTGGCGCTGCAGATCGGTCAACTGGCTGCGCATGTCGACGAGCGACTGCACCATCGATGAGGATCGCAAGCCGAGCAATGATACGGTCATGGCGTCATCACATCTTCATCAGCGTATCGAGCATGTCCTTCACCGCCGAGAGAATGCGCGCGTTGGCGCCATAAGCCGTCTGCAGCTGCAGCAGATTGGCCATCTCCTGGTCGATGTTCACGGCCGAGCCATCCGCGACGCGCGCCTTCAGCGCATTGACGACGGTGTCCTGGCCGGCAGCGAGCGCGCTCGCATTCTGCGCCGCTTCACCCTGCATGCTGATGACCTGACGCAGGAATGACGGCAGGTTGCCGGCATAGGGCGAGCCAACCGAGCCGATGCCGCTGTCCGGCGAGAAAGTCAGCGATTGGCTCGTGAGCTGATCGTAGAGAAAGTTCGGCCGTGTCGGATCGGCGGCATAGCCGCCGCTCTGATAGACGACAAGCTTCGATGGATCGGCGAGAAGGGAAGCGTTGACGGTGATACGGCCGGCAAGACCGATGCTTTGCGAACCGATCGACGTGATCGCGCCGCTGTAATAACCCGATGCGTCGGTGAAGAATGGCATGGCGGCGTCGCCGCTCGTCAGGCCCGTTTGCGTCTTGGTGGCGGAGACAGCATCGATCGTCGATCCGCCGGCTCCGTTGTCGAGGATGCGCAGCGTCGTTCCGCCCAGATTTGAGAATTGCACCTTGCCATTGAACTTGGCGTTCAGCTGCGCGGCGACCGAAGCAAGTCCGCCCGAGAAATTGACGCCGATCACCTCGTTGTTGGGATCGACGGTCGCGTCATTCGAGAGCGGCAACGCGCTTGGATCGTCTACGCGCACGATGCTGACGCGATGCTGCTGCCCGGTAATCGTGTCGGTATAGGTCAGATGAACGGCATTGCCGGCGAGCAGCCCCCCGACATCGATATCGAAGCCGTTTTGCGAGCCTGTACCGACCGCATTGCCGTTGACGCTGTAATCGGACAATGCCTGCGCGAGCCCGGCGGCGATCCCGTCAATCTGGGACTGCGCTTCGACCAGGACGTGGTCGCGCATCTCGATATAGGCCGCGATCTGCCCGGAACGGACAGCGTTGTTGGCGATCAAATCGTAAGCGCCGCCGCTCGGCGAAACGAGCATCAGGCTTCCGACAGTGCTCTTGCTCGGGTCCGCGCTCCATTGCGCCTGCGGCGTCATTGTGCCTTGCGGATTGAACGAAAGCTGCGAGGCCTCCATGCCGACGAGTTGCATGCCCGAATTGGTGAAGACGTTGACCTGATTGTGGTCAGTCGCGACGACGCGGATGTCCATCAGCTGCGACAGCTGATCGATGTAGCTGTCGCGCTGGTCGAGAAGCGAAGCGACGGTCGCGTCCTGCGACGTCGAGGTCGCAAGCTGCCGGTTGATCGCCGCTATCTGCGTCATCGCGTTGTTCGCCTGCGCCACGGAATCGGCGATGCCCAGTTCGGCATCGCCGCGCAGGCCCTGGATGTCGCCGCTCATGGAATTGAGCTGCTGCGTCAGCACCTGCGCCGCGCTCAGAACGGCACTCCGTGCGGCCGATGAATCCGGACTCGTTGCCAGCGATTGCAGCGCGGAGGTGAAGTTGTTGTAGGTCGTGTCGAGCGACGTATCGGAGCCGGGCGCGCCGTAGACCTGCTGCAGCCGCGAATAGAATTGCGCACGGAGGTCGGCGTAGGAGGCGCCCGATGTCTCGACGCGCAATTGCCGCTGCAGATATTGGTCAAGCTCGCGGTTGATCGCGGCGACACGGACGCCGATACCGTTCGAGCCGGCGGCGCTCGTCGCCTGCGTGAGCGTCTTGCGTACATAGCCCGGCGTATCCGCATTGGCGACGTTCGAGGCTGTCAGCGCCAGCGCGGCTTGCGTCACCCGCAAGCCGGCCGTCGATGTCGCAAGCGCCTGACCTAGACCCATGGAACGCCTCTAAACGTCACGCGACGGCCGCGTCGCTAGCGCAGCATGTTCAGAAGATCCTGAACCATCTGATTGCCGGTCGAGATCACGCGCGTATTGGCCGAATAGGCCTGCTGCGTCACGATCAGCTTCGTGAATTCGTCGGCGATGTCGGTGTTGGACCCTTCGAGCGAGGAACCGACGATCTGGCCCGACGCCCCGTAGGTCGCCGGACCGGATTCGTCGGTCACCTCGAACGCGCCGCCGTCAATACGCTTGAGATAGTTCGGACCGTTGAAGCTCGCCAA
>CAZSAW010000214.1:0-14189 GCA_964604745.1 uncultured Hyphomicrobiales bacterium | reverse complement strand
AGAAATAGCGCCGGGAGAAGCGACGCCGACAGTGCCGGTTTGCCCAAGCTCCTTCTCGATGAAGGACACGAGATCCGCGATCGCATTCAGCGTCGCGGTATAGTCGCCAGCCGGCGTCGGCACGCGGCGGCGCAGACGCTCGCGGCCATCGTCGTCCAAGGCGATTGCCTCGATTTTCGTGCCGCCGAGATCGATGCCGATGCGCACGCTGGGGAGCTCCGTCTGGATGCCGAAGGATTTCCGCCCGGCCTTTGAAGCTTTCACCTCGCGGCGCCGGCGCAGGCAAGCCGGATGTCATCCGGAGGAGGAGCTTTTCATGATCCGATTCAGTTGTCGCGCGGCGGCCTTGGCTGCCGGCCGGTCGTCGATCCAATATTTCGCCGGATTAGCCAGCGTGCGATGCTGCCGGCATGACGGCCGCCAGTCTCATCGTCGATCGTGACGGCGCGATCCGCACCTGGAGCGCGGAAGCCGTGACGCTATTCGGGCATGATACATCGCGCGCCATCGGATCGTTGATCGAGCTGATCATTCCGGAAGAGGAACGCGCGGCACATTGGGCGGGATTTCGCGCGGCGATGACGAGCGGCGTCCTGCATTACGGTCCGGATGAGCCGATCGAAGCCGAAGCGGTGACGGCGTCGGGCGCGCGCATTCCTGTTGCGATCACGCTGATGCCGGAGCGCGATGTGTCGGGCCGCATCATCCTGCTGTACGTGACGGTGCGGCCGACCTAACGCGGCGGCTGGCTTCGGCGCTAGACAGAGGCGGCGGCGACGCCGAGAGCGATTGCGACGAGCGTGCCGCCCTCAGCGAAGTACAGCATGATCCGATCGGGCTGAACGTTGGCAGGGCGGTCTGGAAGTGTCGCGTGAAGACCCGCGGCGACGCCTTGGCGGCTCGGTTCGCGCCGCGGTTCCGCGAGCGCCATGGTGAACACCGCATAAAGCAGAGCCACGTGGGCGGCGATCCGCAATGCTCCGGCCGCGTCGGCGCTATAGCACGCCATGAGCACGGCGCTGACGATCAGGGCAATAAAGCCTCGGAACGCACACTCGTAGAAGGCAGTCTCCGGTTCGCGCATGGTCCTGTCTCGGCTTGAGAAAGATCAATCCACGCAACGTGTTCCAACAGAAGATAAGACTAAAGTAGAACGAGCGTTGGTCTCTCCGTCAACCGCCCTTGGCGCGTTTCCTCGCGTCCATACACTGCAAACCGCGGGCCAGCTTTCGGCCGAGGATCGTCGCCCTGACGTGACAAAGCCCCGGCCATGGCCGGGGCTCCATCGTGCGTCGTCCGATTTGGAGGTTCGGATGAACGAATTATTTCGCGCAGGGCGAATAATAGCCGGCACCCCAATCGGCGCTGCGCACCGTCAGGCACATGCCGGATTGTTTTACCGGTGCGCCGCCGATTAATGCGCCGGTCGGCGCGATGGGCTGCGGCTCGACCATGCGATGATGGTGCTTGCTGGCCGCCAAGGCCGGACTGGCGACGGCGAGAGCGAGGGCGGATGCGGCGATCATGACCGCGAGCTTGGACATCGTCGTTTCTCCCGGACCGGCTCTGACGCCGGACCATGCTTAATCTGAGATCTTCGATCAGATTGTATGAGCCGCCCCTCGCCGCATTCATTGTCGCCGCTGCGATTGCAGCAAGTAAATTTGCCCTAACATCGGATTGCGCGTGCATAAACGACACGTCACCTGTTACAAAAATTTAAGATGCGTTTTGCGGAATAAACTTGGGTTGACGTTTCAATGACTGGTCACCGAGGTGAGCAGGCGATCTTTTTCTATACGCGCCATCCGATCTCCTCCGACATCATTCTTGCCAAGTTGAAAGCGGCGCGCGGACATCTCGATCACGTGACGCCCGAAGAATTGTGGCCGCACGATCAGGATCATTACGGCGGGCTCGCCGCGAACGATGCGCTCGCCCGCGCGGCGCTCATCCAGAAAGGAATGTGTGTCGCAGATTTCTGCGCGGGTCTTGGTGGTCCCGCACGTTATCTTGCGCATCGTTACGGTGTCGATGTTACCGGCATCGAACTCACGCCGGCGCGCGTCGCTGGAGCAGCGCAACTTAACGCGCTGGTCGGGCTTTCCGATACGGTACGCGTGCTGGAAGGCAACGTGATGGATGTGCCGCTTGCCGATGCATGCGTCGACGCCGTGATCAGTCAGGAAGCGTTCCTGCATGTGCCGGACAAAGCGCGCGCGTTGCGCGAAGCTTGTCGCGTGCTCAAGCCGGGCGGGCGCATCGCCTTCACGGACTGGGTGCTGCATCGAACGCTGAATGCGGATGATGCAGCTCTGCTGTGGGAGGGCATGGCGGCGCAAACGCTGCAGACGACCGGGGGTTATCGCGCCTTGCTCGAGGCGGCGGGATTTTCCGAACCGTCGGTCGACGATGTGACGCAGGCTTGGGGCGCCATCCTGGCCGAACGGCTTGCCATGTATCAATCGCTGCGGGCGGAAGCTGAACGCGCCGGGACACCAAGCGGGCACGACGCGTTCCACCGTTCGTATGTGCGCTTCGTGGCGCTGGTGCAAAGCGGCGATCTGGGTGGCGCGAGATTCGCCGCGACGAAGCCGCTCGCCTGATTCCTTGATCCGGATCAACGCCTGATCGCGGCGGCTGTCGCATGGATAAACTGGCAATCACCAGCCGGGGGAGACATGTCCATGCCGACGGAAACCGTCATCGCTATCAGCGCGATCTGCGCCATCTTCGTCGTTTTTGCTATCGTGCTCGCCTACGCGGATTTTTCGACACGCAAGATCCACCGGCCCTGAGCGCCGCGCGCGTGCGTCCGCACGCGGGATCGGTCATAGTGATCTCCAACGGAAACGTTGGGGAGAAACGATGCCCGTACCGATCGAATATCAGGATGCCTCGGCTGAAGTTCGCGCGGTCTATGACGACATCAAGGCGACGCGCAGCGTCCCTGACGTCAACAATTTCTGGAAATATCTCGCGCGCGATCCGGCGCTGCTGAAGCGCACTTGGGAGAGCGTGAAAGAGGTGATGACGCCGGGCTCTCTCGACGTCCTGACCAAGGAGCTGGTCTATCTCGCCGTCAGTGTCAGCAATGGTTGCGCTTATTGCATCGCCAGCCACGGTGCGGCGGCCCGCAAGGCGGGGATGACCGACGCGATGTTCGGTGAGCTGATGGCGGTGGTTGGCATGGCCAACGAGACCAACCGCCTCGCCAACGGCTATCGGGTGCCGATCGACCCGGCATTCGATCGCTGAAAGCGACTCCCTCGAACCTCGCTTATTTCTTCGGATTGCTGCTGGCCGGATTGTCACTGCCGCCTGCAGGCGCCGGACCGCTGCCGCCGGAGCCGGTGGTCGCCGGGGCAGGCTGCCCCGCCGATGCGGTGCTCGGTGGCCGTGCATTTTGCGATTGTGAATTCTGGCCCTGTCCGGGTTGCTGATTCGGCTGGGCCTGCTGCTGGTTCGCCTGGCCTTGCGCAGCGGGCGGGTTCGCCCCGGGTGCGGGCGTGTTCGAGGCGGCCGGGGATGAAGCCGATGCCGCCGTGGTGGCGCTGGATTCGCCGCCTTCAGGCCGCTGACTGTTCAATCCGTAAATCACGACGGCAATCACCACGAGGCAGGCCAGGATGGTGGAGGCAATCTGAAGCGGCGTCGCGCGCCCGCCGCTCAATTGCAGTTCCGGGTCGGGCTGAAGCCGATTGTCCATCGCGATGGGGTCGGACTGGGGATCTTGATCCTGCAATGTCATGGCGAACCTCGCTGATGCCGATCAACCCGCGCACCCGCCGACAGGTTCCGCTATAGAACGACCCGGAAAGGGGGCGTCATGGCATCACCCATCAAAGCCGTGCGAACGGATGAAGAGCTGGAATGTCCGCGCGTCGACGCCGGATTGCGCGAGGCGGGCATCCGACTGGTCACGCTGCCGGACGGCGTCGGCGAGGAGGCGCTGATTGCGGAAGCGCGCGACGCCGATCTTCTGCTCATGTGTTACACGCCCATCACAGCGCGTGTGATCGAAGCGGCCGTCAAACTCCGAGGCATCGTGAAATACGGCGTCGGAATCGACGCGATCGACATCGAAGCGGCGAAGCGCCGCAAAATTCCGGTGGTGAACGTCCCGGATTACGCCGACGAAACCGTCGCGGAAGGTGCCTTTGCGCTCATGATCGCACTGATGAAGAAGCTCGTGCCGATCGATCGCGCGATGCAGGCCAAGGGGTGGGCCTGGCCGACACCGTGCTGGCGGGGCTTCGACCTCGCCGGCAAGACCCTTGGAATCGCTGGCGTCGGCCGGATCGGCCGCTCGATGGCGCGGATGGCCGGCGCGGGATTCCGTATGCGCGTGCTCGGCTACGATCCGAACGTCTCAGCGAGTGCAATGATCAGCGCCGGAATCGAGAAACGCGACGATCTGCAGGCGATGCTGCGCGAGTGCGACGTGGTTTCGCTGCATGCGGTGCTGAACACACAGACGCGTCATCTGATCGGCGCCGCGGAGCTTGCCTGCATGAAGCCGTCGGCGTTTCTCATCAATGCCGCGCGTGGCGCTCTCGTCGACGAAGCGGCACTAGGCGATGCGCTCAGCCGCAAAACGATCGCCGGTGCAGGCCTCGATGTCTACAGCCAGGAGCCGCTTGCCCGCCACGGCCATCCATTGAGTCCGCTTTATGCGATGGATAACGTGATCCTGTTTCCGCATCTGACATTCTACACGACCGAGGCGATGGAGCGCCTGGAAGACGAGACGCTGAGGCGCTGCTTCGAGATTCTCAACGGGGAGAAAGTGCGGATAAAATCGCACGATCCGCGCCTGCGTGCGCAACGCGATGGCGTGGTATTTGTCGATTAGATCAATCGGGTGTGCGGCAACGCGAACGGAGCAGGCTCATGGCGGAAGGAACGATTCAATTCGACGATGGCGCTGCCTATGAGCGGACGATGGGTGCATGGAGCCGTATCGTCGGCGATGTCTTTCTCGACTGGCTCGCGCCACAACCCGGCCTGAGATGGGTCGATGTCGGCTGCGGTAACGGCGCTTTCTCCGAATTGATCGTGCAGCGCTGTGCGGCGGCTGCGGTTCACGGCCTCGATCCGTCGGAGGGGCAGCTTGCCTTCGCCCGTACGCGGCCGGCGGCGCGCGTTGCCAAATTCTCCGAAGGCAATGCCATGGCGCTTCCATTCGACGACAAGAGCTTCGACGTCGGTGTGATGGCGCTCGTTATCTTCTTCGTTCCGGAACCCGCCAAGGGCGTTGCCGAAATGAAGCGCGTGGTCCGTTCCGGCGGAACTGTCGCGGCTTATGCCTGGGACATCGTCGGCGGCGGCTTTCCGCACGATCCGATTCTCGGCGAGATGCGCGGGATGGGCATCACGCCGATGCTGCCGCCGAAATACGAAGTGTCGCAGATGAACGCGCTGCGCGATTTGTGGACGTCGGCCGGACTTGCCGACGTCGCGACCAGGGAAATTTCCGTGTCGCGAACCTTTGCCAACTTCGAAGAGTTCTGGACCGGCAATCTGATGGCGAATATCAAACCGACGATCGCCGCCTTGCCGCAAAAAGATGTGGCTCAACTGCAGGCGCGTGTGCGGGCGCGGCTTGCAGTGGATTCGGCCGGACGCATCACGACCAGCGGCCGCGCGAATGCCATCAAAGGCCGCGTGCCGTAGTCATTTGCGGAACCTTCGTCGTCCGTTCGCGTTATTGCAGCATCGGTTTTCAATAACGGCGACGGAGGAAAAATCATGGGCCGAGGCCTGTTGCTGTGGCTGATCGGAATTCCGCTTCCCATCATTCTGATCATCTGGCTGCTGGGCGGTCTGCACGGCTAACCCGGCGGAGATGCTCGAGCGCGCCGCACGATGTCCCACGCCGGCGCGCTCGACGCTTGTCCGCGGATACAAAAATAAAAAGAGCCGGCAATTCGCCGGCTCTTTTGCGTGCGTGACGGATGCAGCGTCAGCGCCGTCGGGCTGACCCCTGCATGGACGCATCGACGCTCCAGGGTCCCGGACCGGCAGCGGCGAGATAGAGGAAGACGAAGACATAGAGGACTTCCAGTTCGCCGCCATTTCCGATCGGCGCCCAGTGCCGCGCCATCCGGTTCACGTAGAAATAGGCGATGGCCATCTCGCCGGACATGATGAAGGCCGCCCAGCGCGACCACAGACCAATCGCAAGCAGGATGCCGCCCACGATTTCGATCGCGCCGGCAAGGCCGAAGATCGACATCGCATTGAAGTTGGCAGGCCCCGGAACGGGAAAACCGAAAAACTTGGAAAGCCCGTGCTGCAGGAACAGCAAGGCGGCGATGATGCGCAGGATGCTGAGCAATTCGCCCTGGTATCTGCCCAGAAATTCTTCGAGCTTATTCATGTGCCCTCCCATGATGGCCGATGGCGCTGACGTTGCCGCGCAAGCCTGCACACTATAACCCCAGCCGGAGCATTTTCTTCCGGCTCAGCGAGGCGGGCCAGTGCGGGCTCAATCGCTCTTTCGCAGTGCGGCATCGGCGCTCCACGGGCCGCCGCCGGCAAACGCCAGATAGAGAAAAGCGAAGCAATACAGCGCCGCCAATTCGCCCTGGTTGATCAACGGCGCCCAATTGCGCGGCCCATGCGAGATCCAATAGGCGAACGCCATCTCGCCTGACAGAAGGAAGGCCACCGGCCGCGTGAAAAGGCCAAACACAATCAACAGTCCGCCGACAAGCTCCATCAGGCCGGCAATACCGGACAGCGACATCCAGTTCAGCTTCTCGTAGCGCTCGACATAAGGGAAGCCGAGATATTTCGCGGTGCCGTGTTGCAGGAACAGCAAGCCGCTCATGATGCGCAGAATGCTCAGCACATAAGGGGCCCAGGCGCGGCGTAACTCAACCAGTGTCATTGCAGACGTGTCTCCAGAAACGTCGTTGCTGTTCAATACAACACCACCGATCGGATGCTCTTCCCGGCATGCATCAGGTCGAAGCCCTTGTTGATGTCGGCGAGCGGCATCGTATGAGTGATCATCGGATCGATCTCGATCTTGCCCTGCATGTACCAGTCGACGATTTTCGGGACGTCCGTGCGGCCTCTGGCGCCGCCGAATGCGGTGCCCTTCCATCCGCGGCCCGTCACGAGCTGGAACGGCCGCGTCGCGATTTCCGCGCCGGACGGCGCCACGCCGATGATGACGCTCACGCCCCAGCCGCGATGGCAGGCTTCGAGGGCCTGGCGCATGACCGTGACGCTGCCGGTGCAGTCGAAGGTGTAATCCGCCCCGCCGATCTGGTCCGCGCCGGCCTTCGTCATATTGACGAGATGCGGCTCGAGATCGGAGCCGACTTCCTTCGGATTGACGAAATGCGTCATGCCGTAGCGCTCGCGCCACCCTTTCTTGTCGTTGTTGACATCGACGCCGATGATCATGTCGGCGCCGTCGAGCCGCAGCCCCTGAATGACGTTTAGACCGATGCCGCCAAGCCCGAACACGATCGCCTTGGCACCGATTTCGACTTTCGCGGTGTTGATGACGGCGCCAATTCCAGTCGTGACGCCGCAGCCGATGTAGCAAACCTTGTCGAAGGGCGCGTCGTCGCGGATTTTCGCCACCGCGATTTCCGGTAGCACCGTGAAATTCGCAAAGGTCGAGCAGCCCATATAGTGGTGGAGTTTCTTGCCATCGAGGGAGAAACGGGAGGTGCCGTCCGGCATGACGCCCTGTCCCTGCGTGCCGCGGATGGCGGTGCAGAGATTCGTCTTGCGCGAGAGGCAGGAGGGGCATTGCCGGCATTCCGGCGTGTAGAGCGGAATGACGTGGTCGCCTTTTTTCACCGACGTCACGCCCGGGCCGACATCGACCACGACGCCCGCGCCTTCGTGACCGAGA
This sequence comes from uncultured Hyphomicrobiales bacterium, assembly GCA_964604745.1. GTDB lineage: Bacteria > Pseudomonadota > Alphaproteobacteria > Rhizobiales > Xanthobacteraceae > Pseudorhodoplanes. Next base: position 6,310 of record CAZSAW010000214.1, on the reverse strand, counting down.
ATGGCCGGAAACAATCCTTCCGGATCGGCGCCGGAGAGCGTGAATTCATCGGTATGGCAGATGCCGGTCGCCTTGATCTCGACCAGCACTTCGCCCGCTTTCGGGCCATCAAGCTGGACCGTCGTCACGGTCAGCGGTTTGCCCGCCTCGAATGCCACCGCTGCCTTTACGTCCATGCTTCACCCCCTTCGGTCGCTGCGAGTGGCTGGCGCGCCGATGCGTGCCGGCCTGAATGTGCGCAGGCAAATAAATGCAATACGGTGAGCGTCATTGCTAGGGCGATGGGCCGATTGCGTGGATGCGTGGACCAAGGTCGATCTGATCGCCTGTCTGGCGGAGCTGAACGGTTAGCGGAACTGTCTCGAGATTTGCACTGCCACGACCGGAATTCGCCATCACGAATTTGCGAGCAGGACGTCGCGGTCAGCCATCGGTCTGATGTACCGGTGCGCCAAAAACTTCAAGCGTTGGGCAGATCGCCGATGCGACGCCGATCACGCCTTGACGGTCAGCACGAGCTGCGTCTGCGTCACGAGCGCCGCCAGCCTTCCGTCGCCGCGTGTAATTCTCGTTTGCCAGACCATTGTCGTGCGGCCGCGATGTAGCGGTGTGCATTCGGCTTTCGCAATATCGCCGACCGGGATAGCCGCGAAGAAATTCGTCTTGCTCTCGATCGTCGTGGTCGATTGTCCCGCGCGCAGATTGGCCGCCGTTGCCGTGCCGCCGAGATTGTCGGCAAACGCCATTACCGCGCCGCCATGCAACACACCATTGCGGTTGCCGAGCTCGGGCCGGACCGGCAATTCAGCCGTGACGCGATCGGGCGAAACTTCGGTGATGGTGGCGCCGAGCAGTTCGGCAAAAGGCGGTTGCTCGTGCGGGTTCATGTTCGGCGCCATCGATCTCTCCTGAAAAGGGCCGTCCCGCTTGCCACAAGTCAGGAGCGGAGAGAAGCCGCTGGCTCAGGCGTCAGCCATGCCGGGCGAGCCATGCAGCAGCAAGGCGCAGATCGTCGGGAGAGAGACCGTGGCCCGCCGGCACGACCTCATAGGTCGCGTCGGCGCCTGCTTCGCCGATGAGCGCGGCAAGAAGTCCGGCCTGCTTCTCGGGCACGATCGGATCGTGAGCGCCGGTGAGGATGAGCACCGGCTTGCCGGCCAGGTCGGGCAGGGGCCGGGGGTCGAACGGCAGCATCGGCCGCATGAGCACGGCACCCGCGAGAAGATCCGGCCGTGCGAACAAGAGCGACCAGGCGATGTTGGCTCCGTTGGAAAAGCCGAGCGCGATAGGCGGACGAAGCCCGTAGGTTTCGCGCGCCCGTTCGACGAAGGCCGCCAGCTCCTGCGTGCGTCGCTGCAGGTCGTCGCGGTCGAACACGCCTTCGCTCACGCGGCGGAAAAACCGTGGCATTCCGTCCTCGTCCACATTGCCGCGGGGCGAGAGCAGGGCGGCACCCGGTGCGAGACGCGCCGCGAGCGGAACGAGGTCGTTCTCGTCGCCTCCGGTGCCGTGCAGAAGCAGGACTGGCGTAGGGCGGGCGTCGGTTCCGGGAACGTATCGATGGATGAAACCGAGGGGCGGGGCGGTCACGGCAAACTCTAATGAAAAGGGCGCGGCACCGGCCGCGCCCTCAATATAAGCATTCGCTCCGCCGCGTCAGCGCGGCTGCGGCACGATGCGGATATAGGGCTTCGGCGACTTCCAGCCCTGCGGATAGGTCTTCTTGGCGTCTTCGTCCGTGACCGATCCGGCGATGATGACGTCGTCGCCCTGTTTCCATTGCGCCGGGGTGGCGACCTTGTGCTTGGCGGTCAGTTGCAGGGAATCGATGACGCGCAGCACCTCGTCGAAATTGCGTCCCGTAGTCATCGGATAGATGAGGATCAGCTTGATCTTCTTGTCCGGTCCGATGACGAAGACATTGCGGACTGTCTGGTTATCGGCCGCGGTCCGCTTGAGCGGATCGCCGGAAACGGCCGCCGGTAGCATCCCGTAGAGTTTCGACACATTGAAATCGACGTCGCCGATCATGGGATAGTTCGGCGCGAAGCCCTGCGTCTCCTTGATGTCGTTCGCCCAGCTTGCGTGCCGGTCGATCGGGTCGACGGAGAGGCCGATGATCTTGACGCCGCGCTTGTCGAATTCCGGCTTGATCCTGGCCATGTAGCCAAGCTCGGTCGTGCAGACCGGGGTGAAATCCTTGGGGTGCGAAAAAAGCACGACCCAGGAATTGCCGATCCAGTCGTGAAACCGGATTTTTCCTTCCGTCGTCTCCGCTTCAAAATCCGGAGCGATATCGCCAATCGCAAGTGCCATTGCACACCTCCACGTGAAAAATCATCAAAGCGCACGTCTGAATCCGGACCGTTATATAGCCGTGCGTCATGGCCCAAACCAGCGAACCGGCCCCGATGGATTTTGCTTTTTGCGCGCCGGCCGGAGAACAAACGCATTTCCCATAAAGCCGGCGGAGGAGAATATTCTGAACGCTGCCGACATGCGGCCACGCGTCGCGCCCCGCCTAATCGTAAACAGCCATTTGCCATTTGCCTTGTCTTTGCCACGACCGAGCCCCCCTCGCGCCGTGCTTGCCGGCCAGTGAAGGTTCGAACCGATTCCGCGCGGGTCGCGACTAATCGGTGGGCCAGTGGCCGAAAAGGAGGGGTAGGCGGTGAGCGAGAGCAAGACCATTTCGGGCGAAAGTGCCTTTCAGGCCGTGATCGCGGCCGTGCAGGCCTCCCGGATCGTGACCCCCGACCTTGCTGCTGACGCTCTGGCGGACCTCCGCAACGGCATCATCACCGGCGATGGCCCGACGGCTTTGGGCCGGGCTCATTTTTCCCGCACCATCGATGCGCAGGACACGGCCTTCTGCCGGCAGATTCTCATGGCGCCGGAAAGCCAGGCCCCGGTTTCGCGTAAGGAGGCCGACGTTTTGTTTGAGATCGATGCGGCGGCGACCGAGCGCCTGGACGGCGGTCGTTTTGACGACCTGTTCGTCAAGGCCGTGACGCACCACGCCATCGCCACCACCGGCCACAGCGTGCCGGCGCGGGACGTGGCCTTGTCGGCGACGACACCGCTCGAATATTGGGCGGCGGCTGCGGCCATGCGCAGCGTGGACACGGATGTGCTGCGCTGGATCGCAGGTCATGTCCGCACACGGCGCCGTCTGAGCGCCGCACTGATGACCCTCGCCTCGTTTCTGATCGGCGCGGGTGCCGCGGGCGCGATGGACTCGCTGTCGAGTCTGGTCGATCTCATCGCCTGAGCGTCGCCCCCTTCTTCATCCTTGGCCTGATTGACTTTTTCCCCGCAACGCAGCAAAGCCAAAGAGTGGCTTTGGGGCAGTCGGTCGGATGTTCAAGCGTATCCTGATCGCCAATCGCGGCGAGATCACCTGCCGGATCATCAAGACCGCGCGGCGGATGGGCATCAAAACCGTCGCCGTCTATTCCGAGGCCGACAAGGACGCACTGCATGTTGAGATGGCGGACGACGCCATCCTGATCGGCCCGCCGCCCGCGGCCGAGAGTTATCTCGTCGTCGACAAGATCATCGATGCCTGCCGGCGCACCGGCGCCGAAGCGGTGCATCCCGGCTACGGCTTTCTCTCCGAGCGTGAGGCTTTTCCCAAGGCGCTCGCCGCCGCCGGCATCGTCTTTATCGGACCCAATCCCAAAGCCATCGCGGCAATGGGCGACAAGATCGAGTCCAAGAAGGCCGCCGCCGCGGCCAAGGTCTCGACCGTGCCGGGGTATCTCGGCGTCATTGCCGACGAGAAGGAGGCGGTGACGATCGCCGACGAGATCGGCTATCCGGTGATGATCAAGGCGTCCGCCGGCGGCGGCGGCAAGGGCATGCGCATCGCCTATTCGCGTGCCGAGGTCGAAGAGGGGTTCAATCGCGCGCGGTCGGAAGCGAAGTCGTCGTTCGGCGATGATCGCGTCTTCATCGAGAAATTCATCGTCGATCCGCGCCACATCGAAATCCAGGTACTCGGCGACAAGCATGGCAACGTCGTCTATCTCGGCGAGCGCGAATGCTCGATCCAGCGCCGCAATCAGAAAGTCATCGAGGAAGCACCGTCGCCGCTGCTCGACGAGGCAACGCGCGCGAAGATGGGTCGGCAGGCCGTCGCGCTCGCCACGGCGGTCGGCTACGACAGCGCCGGCACCGTCGAATTCGTCGCCGGCCAGGACAAGAGTTTCTATTTTCTCGAAATGAATACGCGGCTGCAGGTTGAGCATCCGGTGACGGAGCTTGTGACCGGTCTCGACCTCGTCGAGCAGATGATCCGCGTGGCGGCGGGCGAAAAGCTTTCGTTCAAGCAGTCCGATGTCAGGCTCACGGGCTGGGCGGTGGAAAGCCGCGTCTATGCCGAGGATCCGTACCGCAATTTCCTTCCATCCATTGGCCGGCTGGTGCGCTACCGGCCACCGGCGGAGCGCGTCGAAGATGGGATCACGGTGCGCAACGACACCGGCGTCTATGAAGGCGGCGAGATTTCTCTCTATTACGACCCGATGATCGCGAAACTCGTCACGCATGGGCCGACGCGCGAGGCGGCGATCGAAGCACAATCGGATGCGCTCGATGCATTCGTCATCAGCGGTATCCGGCACAACATTCCGTTCCTTTCCGCGCTGATGGCGCATCCACGCTGGCGGCGCGGGGCGCTGTCGACCGGCTTCATCGCCGAGGAATTTCCGCAAGGATTTCACCCGATCCCGCCGGACGGCGAGCGCGCGGGAATCATCGCCGCCGTGGCGGCCGCCATCGATCACGTGCTCGGCGAACGCAAGCGCCAGATTTCGGGCCAGATGGACGGCCGTCGCGTCACGCGCGAGCGCCGACGCGCCGTGTGGCTCGGGTCCGACCAATACGCGCTCGACGTCACGCGCGAGAACGGCGCAATCGCGGTCCGCTTCTTCGACGCCGGCCAGGCCTTCCGGCTGCAATCGGACTGGGCACCCGGCGATCCGCTGTGGTCGGGGTTCGTCAACGGCCGGCCTGTGGCGGTGCAGGTGCGCCCGGTCCCGAACGGATTCGATCTCGATTATCGCGGCGTGCAGACCCGCGCCTATGTCTATACCGAAAGCGAAGCGACCTATGCGCGGCTGATGCCAGTAAAGAAGGTGTCCGACACTGGCAAGAAACTGCTTTGCCCGATGCCCGGTCTCGTTGTCTCCGTCGCGGTGACGGAAGGGCAGGAGGTCAAGGCCGGCGAGACGCTGGCGGTGGTCGAGGCCATGAAGATGGAAAACGTGCTGCGTGCCGAGCGCGACGGCACGGTGAAATCGATCAAGGCAAAGAAGGGCGACAGCCTCGCGGTTGACGCCGTCATCATGGAATTTGCCTGATCCTTGCGCAGCCGTCGTCCGCGCCTCCAGAAAGACTGCGGAACCCCGACCCCAGCCGGCTGTTATCTCCGCTCATTGGATCTGGAGGCTTTCATGGCACGCAAGCACGCCAATTCGTCGAATAGCGCGACGCTCGACCTGACAGACGATCTGCGCCGCCAGGACCAGCGCCCGGATCGTCCCGACTCGCTCCCCGAGACCCGCGATGACCTGGCGCGGTCCGGGATCGCTCCGAGCGAAGACGGCGACAACGAGCAGCACCCGATCCACGACGAGGATCTCGAAGACCTCGAGCCCGAGGATTACGAAGATATGGTCGACGAGCTTGAGGACCAGATCGGCGACGAGAACGGGGAAGAAGACGAAGAAGAGTGAGCGGCTTGGCGCAGGCGCGCCGGGCATGGCACGATCGGTTCATGACGCTGCATTTCTCGTACGGCGCCAACATGGATCGATCCGGCATGGCGCGCCGCTGCCCCGGCGCGAAGGCGCTGGGCGTTGCGACGCTCAATCACCATCGCTTCGTCATCACCGCCGATGGCTATGCCTCGGTGGTGCCCGCATCCGGTGCGCAGGTGCATGGCGTATTGTGGCGGTTGACGCCGCGCGATCTCGCCGCACTCAACGCATTTGAGAGTCTCGATTCCGGCCTGTATCGCAGCGTCACGCTCCCGGTGCGGCTTGGTGGGCGAGTATTGCGCGGGACCGTCTATGTCGGGCGACGCTCGCAAGGCAAAGCGCGCGCGGGTTATCTCGATCAGATCCTTGCCGCCGCCCGCGGCTGGAACCTTCCGCGCGACTATATTGCCGAGCTGCAGCGCTGGTCGTCCGGCTCCTGGCGCGGCCTGCACCCGGCCGAAACCGGAGCGATCGCGTGAGCGTACGCGAGAGCCGTCACGTGATGATCCGCGGCCGTGTGCAGGGCGTCGGCTTCCGCGCCTTCGTCG
>CAZSAW010000213.1:0-3992 GCA_964604745.1 uncultured Hyphomicrobiales bacterium | reverse complement strand
CGGCATGGCGCCGATGCGGCGCGAGATTGCGGCGGCCAAGCTCGAGGCGCTTGGCAAAGGCGCAGAACTGGCGCGCAAGCGCTTCGGCTAGGTGCTAGCGCTCCGCGCGCTGCAGCACGTCGATCAGCTCGGCGACCTTCTGCCGCTGCTCGCGCTTGTCGCCGGACGCGATGGCATGCTCGACGCAATGGGCGACGTGGTCCTTGAGCACTTCCTCCTCGGCGCGCCGTAGCGCCGCGCGCACCGCCGAAATCTGCGTCACCACGTCGATGCAATAGCGGTCGTCCTCAACCATGCGCGCCAGGCCGCGCACCTGGCCTTCGATCCGTTGCAGCCGTTTGAGCACGGCGGTCTTGGCTTCCTGTCGCATGCCGTCTATATACCCCCCTAGGGTATATATCGCAAGAGAGCGCCATGACAGGGCCGGCAAATCACGACCACCACCATGACGGGGAAAACTGCGCGCATGCGCATGGCGAGGCGCGCAAAGCCGAAGGCACGGCCATCGATCCCGTCTGCGGCATGAGTGTCGATCCGAACACGGACAAGCACCGCTTCGATTATCAGGGCCACCCCTATTATTTCTGCTCGGCCGGCTGCCGAACGAAATTCGCCGCGGACCCGAAGAAGTACCTCGGCGACAAGGCGCGCGCAGCGGAGCCAGTGCCGGAGGGCACAATCTACACCTGCCCGATGCATCCGGAGATTCGGCAGATCGGACCGGGAAGCTGCCCGATCTGCGGCATGGCACTCGAACCGGAGGTCGCGAGCGTCGACGAAGGGCCCAATCCCGAGCTCGCCGACATGACACGGCGATTCTGGATCGGCTTTGCGCTCGCGCTGCCCGTTTTCATTCTGGAGATGGGCGGGCATCTGCTCGGCGCCCACGGCTTCGTGCCGCAGAAGACGTCAAACTGGATTCAATTCGCGCTCGCAACGCCCGTCGTGTTGTGGGCGGGCTGGCCGTTCTTCGTGCGCGGCTGGCAATCGCTGCGCACGCGCAATCTCAATATGTTCACGCTGATCGCGATGGGCACAGGCGTCGCCTATGTCTACAGCGTCGTCGCAGTGCTGGCGCCGAACATTTTCCCCGCCGCGCTGCGCGGGCATGAAGGTGCGGTCTCAGTTTATTTCGAGGCCGCCGCCGTCATTACCGTGCTGGTGCTGCTCGGACAGGTGCTGGAACTGCGCGCGCGCGAGGCGACGTCGGGCGCGATCAAGGCGCTGCTGCAGCTCGCGCCGAAGACCGCGCGACGTGTGCGCGATGACGGCAGCGATGAAGACGTCGCGCTCGACGAGGTCGCCGCGGGCGATCGCCTGCGCGTGCGGCCGGGCGACAAGGTGCCCGTCGACGGCGAAGTCATCGGGGGACGTTCGCTTGTCGATGAATCGCTTGTCACCGGCGAATCGATGCCGGTCGCAAAAGATGTCGGCACGAAAGTCATCGCCGGCACGCTCAACCAGAGCGGCGGCTTCGTGATGCGCGCGGAAAAGGTCGGACGCGAGACGCTTCTGTCGCAGATCGTGCAGATGGTCGCGTCGGCCCAGCGCTCGCGTGCGCCGATTCAGCGCCTTGCCGATCAGGTGTCGGGCTGGTTCGTGCCGACGGTAATCGCGGTCGCCGTGCTTGCCTTCGCGGTCTGGGCCACGTTCGGACCGGAGCCGCGCTTCTCCTATGGCCTTGTCGCCGCCGTCAGCGTTCTCATCATCGCCTGCCCGTGTGCGCTCGGCCTCGCCACGCCGATGTCGATCATGGTGGGCGTCGGCCGCGGCGCGCATGACGGCGTGCTGATCAAGAATGCCGAAGCGCTCGAACGCATGGAGAAAGTCGACACGCTCGTTATCGACAAAACGGGAACGCTGACCGAGGGCCGGCCGCGCGTCACGACCATCGTTCCTGCATCGGGCCAGAACGAAGACGACGTTCTGATGCTTGCCGCGAGCGTCGAACGGTCGAGCGAACACCCTCTTGCTGCGGCCATCGTGCAGGCAGCGCAGGAGCGCAAGCTCGAGCTGAAGGCCGTGCGCGGCTTCGACGCGCCCGCGGGCAAAGGGGCGATCGGCATGATTGAGCGCCGGCGCGTGGTCATCGGCAACGCCGCCTTCCTCGCGGAATTGAACATCGCGACACAGTCCTTGGAAAATGACGCGGAGCGCCTGCGTCAGGACGGCGCGACCGCCATCTTCATCGCGTTGGACGGCACGGTCGCCGGGATCATCGCGATCGCGGATCCCGTCAAGGCCACGACGCCGGAAGCGTTGCAGGCGCTCAAGGCGGCGGGGCTGCGTCTCGTCATGCTGACCGGCGATAATCGCACCACGGCACTTGCCGTCGCGCGCCGCCTCGGCATCGACGATGTCGAGGCCGAGGTGCTGCCCGATCGCAAGAGCGCGATCGTCGAGAAATTGCGGCGCGAGGGCCGTGTGGTGGCGATGGCCGGCGACGGCGTCAACGATGCCCCTGCCCTCGCCGCAGCGGATGTCGGCATCGCCATGGGCACCGGAACGGATATCGCCATCGAAAGCGCCGGCGTCACGCTGCTGAAGGGCGATCTCACCGGCATCGTTCGCGCCCGCCGCCTGTCGGTCGCGACCATGCGCAACATCCGGCAGAACCTGTTCTTCGCCTTCATCTACAACGCGATCGGCGTGCCGGTCGCCGCGGGCGTGCTCTATCCCGCCTTCGGGCTCCTGCTCTCGCCGATCGTCGCGGCGGCGGCGATGGCGATGTCATCCGTCAGCGTCGTCGCAAACGCGCTGCGTCTGCGAGCGACGCCGTTGACGTGAGCGGAGATCAGAACACGGCGAGGTATTTCAGCAGCGAGAGCACGCCGATGATGATGACGATGATGCGAACGATCTGCTTGGCCTGCCCTTGAATCGGCAGCATGTTGACGAGATAGAGAACAAGAATGATGACAAGAAACGTAATCAAGATGCCAATCAAGGTCGGCATGGTCCACTCCCTGGGCGAATTCAAATTGCCGCTTGCGAGTGTTGACCAAATTCCTGTCCGTCACAACCGTTTCTGTGGATGAATTGCCTCGCGTTCGCGCGACGATGACGACAATGCACCGCTACCACATCGACCGGTCGCTGATGGAACGGAACTGCTTTTCGCATCTCTTCTCGGTCGCGACCGTTTCGATCTGCTTCAAGTCGTTCCGAACGCTGCGATATTCGTTACTGTAGGCGAGCGCGTTGACGAGTTCGCCGCCCGCGCCGGTGGAAGCCTTGTCCATCAACCCTTTCAGCTCGCGTTCGCGCGTCACCGCCTCGCGGCCGCGCTTCAGCAGATCGTCGCAGTTGTAGTAGGCGAACTTGCCGGGCTGGGCAAAAATGTCGTCGACCCCGCTCGAACAGGCAGCGACGAACGGCGCTGCCACGGCGAGCAAAAGCCCGATCTGCAAACTGGCCCGATAACCCCTCATGGGCGCCTGCACGCAACGACCGAAAGCACGTCCCCGAACTGATTTCGCGTCGATCCTTTGCCGGCAATGAAGGCTTTTGCGCGACGGCATCGGCCTCGCGGCATCATCCCTACGCCGCGGTCACCCGCGATCTCTCTTCGCAGAGCGAGCCGCGGCTTTCGTCCACGCCCTGCGCCGCCAGCATTCTCGCCATGATGGCGACGTCCATCGGGCGCGCGAACAGATAACCCTGTGCGGTATCGCAACCGAACTCGACCAGCGCGTCGCGATCGGCTTCGTTCTCCACGCCCTCGGCGCAAATCGACAGACCGAATCCGTGCGCGAGTTCGACTGCGGCCTTGCACAACAGCTTCTTCTGCATGTCTGCAGCGCAATCGAACACGAAACTGCGGTCGAGCTTCACCTCGGCGCAGGGCAGATCGCGCAGACGCGACAATGACGAGTACGCCGTGCCGAAATCGTCGACCGCGACGCACACGTCGTAGAGCTTGAGCCGTGTCGCCACCTCGCGGATCTGCTGCGGATCGGAAATGATCTCATCCTCGGTGATCTCGACGATCA
>CAZSAW010000212.1:0-5897 GCA_964604745.1 uncultured Hyphomicrobiales bacterium | reverse complement strand
TCGGCGCCGTCGGGCGATGCCAGCAGGATTGCCTCCTCGCTCAGCACGAAGGCCGCGTCGCGACCGAGGAAGTGTGCCGCGACAACAGGCGCGCCCGCAGACACACTACGCGTGCGCGACGTCAACGAGGATGCTTCGGATCGGATGTCCGTCATGATCGGTGGCGTGTTGAACCGGCGAACAATCGGAGGAACAGCGGACGGCTGAACATCTTTCCTATCCGTCCGCTCTTACGCGACGCAGGCTTCGAAGCCCTTCGTGATCTCGTCCTGCGGCAGATCGCGGCCGATGAAGACGACGCGGCTTTCGCGCTTTTCATCATCGCGCCACGGCCGCTGATGATCGCCCTCCAGAATCATGTGCACGCCCTGGAAGACGAAACGGTCGGGATCATCCTTGAAGGCAAGGATGCCTTTCGAGCGCAGGATCCTCGGCCCCTCGACCGCGACGAGATTCTGGATCCAGGGCAGAAACTTGTTCGGATCGAGCGGCCTGTCGCTGCGCAACGCAAGCGATTGCATGTCCTCGTCGTGATAATGCTTCAGGCCGCCATGCTCATGATCGTGATCGTGGTGCCCGTGATCGTGATGATGGTGGTGCTCGTGCCCGTTGCCTTCGAGAAAATCGGGCTCGAGATCGAGGATGCGGTCGAGATCGAAGGCGTTGCGCCCGATCACCTGATCGAGCGCGATCGCCGCGCGCTCCGTGCGATGCAGCTTGGCATACGGATTGATGCCACGGATTCGCGCCTCGACGTCGCTGAGTTCGTCCGTTGAAACAAGGTCGGTCTTGTTGAGCAGGATGACATCGGCGAAAGCGATCTGGTTCTTGGCTTCCGGCGCATCCTTCAACCGGTCGCGCAGCCATTTCGCGTCGGCGACCGTCACGACGGCGTCGAGTTTCGTCTTTTCGCCGACGGCTTCGTCGACGAAGAAGGTCTGGGCGACGGGCGCCGGATCGGCGAGACCTGTCGTCTCCAGAATGATGGCGTCGAACTTGCCCTTGCGCCGCATCAGGCCTTCAATGATGCGGATGAGGTCGCCGCGCACCGTGCAGCAGACGCAGCCGTTGTTCATCTCGAACACTTCCTCGTCGGCATTCACCACGAGGTCGTTGTCGATGCCGATCTCGCCAAATTCGTTGACGATGACGGCGAATTTCTTGCCGTGCGGCTCGGACAGGATGCGGTTGAGCAGGGTCGTCTTGCCGGCACCGAGATAGCCGGTCAGCACGGTCACGGGGATCTTTTCGGACGATTTTTCAAGCATGAGGCGCTCCGGGAGCGCCTCATATAATGCCCTGACCTCGAAATTCAAAACCCCGGCGCGCCGCGGAAGCGCGGCGCCCGAAACGACGGTCTTAATTCGTCAGCTTTCCAGCGCGATGCTGAACTGGCGAATGTTGTTGTGCATCATGTCGATATACGTCGCCGCCGGACCCTTGTCGTCGGACAGCGCGTCGGAGAACAGCTTGCCGCCGATCCTGGCGCCGGTCTCCTTGGCGATCCGCTGCATCAGGCGGTCGTCGGAAATGTTCTCCATGAACACGGCCGGAATCTTCTGCTTCCTGATCTGGGTGATGATTTTGGCGACATCCTTGGCCGAGGCTTCCGATTCGGTCGAAACACCCTGAGGCGCCAGAAATTCCATCCCGTATGCCGCGGCGAAATAGCCGAAGGCGTCGTGGGTGGTGATGATCTTGCGCCGGTCGGCGGGAATCTTGGCGACGGCCTGCTTCACTTCGGTTTCGAGCGCGTCGAGCTTGGCAAGATAAGTCCTGGCGTTGCTCTCATAGACATCCTTGCCGGCCGGATCGGCGGCGATGAGTCCGTCGCGGATATTGACGACGTAGATTTTCGCGTTGGTGATCGACTGCCAGGCATGCGGATCGGTGATGCTCTTGCCGTCCTCTTCCATCTTCAGCGGCTTGATCCCCTTGGAGGCAGTGATCGTCGGCGCCTTCGAGCCCGAGGCGGAAACGAGTCGCGTCATCCAGCCCTCGAGACCGAGGCCGTTGACGAACACGACCTTGGCGTCGGCGAGCGTCTTCGCATCCGCCGGCGACGGGGCATAGACATGCGCATCGCCGTTCGGGCCGACGAGGCTTGCGACCTCGACGCGGTCGCCGCCGACATTTTTCACGAGATCGGCAAGAATCGAGAAGGTGGCGACGGTCCTGACTTTCTCCTGCGCCAATGCGGGCGAGGTCAGGACAATGGAAGCGAGTGAAAGCGCGAGTGCGGTTCGCCTTGTGAGCATCGTCGTTCTCCCTTGATTGTTCACGCTTCGAGATGCCGCCCCGGAAAAGCCTGACGCGCGAGCCCGCCAACGGTGCCGAAGGCGAGCGACAGCGCGTAAAGAATGCCGGCCACGAGGATCACGGCCGGGCCCGACGGAACGCCGGACTGAAACGACAGGACGAGGCCGGCGTAGCCGGAGATCATCCCCGCTCCCACCGCGACGGCGATCATCGTCGTGATGTCGCGCGCCCAGAACCGGCCGATCGCCGCCGGCACCATCATCAGCCCGACCGCAAGCAAGGTGCCCAACGCCTGAAAGCCGGCGACAAGGTTGACCACCACCAGCGCCAGAAAAAGAAGGTGCACCGGGGTCCCCGCCTCGCTGACCGAGCGCAGATAATTCGGATCGACGCATTCGATCACGAGCGGGCGATAGATCAGCGCCAGCACGACGAGCGTCACCGTCGTCGCACCGGCGATCAGCAGCAACGTATGGTCGTCGAGCGCGAGCACGCTGCCGAACAGGAAATGCAGGAGATCGATATTCGTGCCTTTCAGCGAGACGATGGTCACGCCGATGGCGAGCGAAATCAGGAAGAAGACGGCAAGGGACGCGTCCTCTTTCAATTCGGTCGTGCGCGCGACGAGGCCGGCAAGGAGCGCAATGACAAAGCCGGCAATCATGCCGCCGGTGCTCATGGCGAGAAGGCTCAGTCCCGAAACGAGAAATCCCACCGCAGCGCCGGGCAGGATCGCATGCGCCATGGCGTCGCCGACGAGGCTCATCCGCCGCAACATGAGAAATACCCCGATCGGGCCCGCGCCGAGCGCCAGCGCCGCGACGCCGACCAGCGCGCGGCGCATGAACTCGAATTCGGCAAAAGGACCAATCAGAAGATTGTAGAGCATGTGTCTGTCACGCCGCGCAGGCGGCCGCCTCTTCGTCGAACGCCTCGCACATGCGTCGCGCCTTCAGAAGATTCTCCGCGGTCAGCACATTCGTCGTCGCGCCCCAGGCGACCTGTTCGCGCGCCAGAAGGAGCGTCTCGGGAAAATTCGCCTTGACCAGATCGATGTCATGCAGCGCCGCAAGCACCGTGCGCTTCTCGCCGTGCCAGCGGCGCACGAGATCGATGAGGTCGGCGCTGGTCTTGGCGTCGATGGCGTTGAACGGCTCGTCGAGCACAATCAGCTTCGCGTCCTGCAGCAGAAGGCGCGCGAACAGCATACGCTGCAATTGGCCCCCCGACAGCGTGCCGATGGCGCGCTGCTCGAACCCGGTCAGACCGACTGTCGCAATCGCGCGCTCGACCTCGTCGCGCGCGCGGCGGCCGATGCCGCCGAACAGGCCGGTGCGCCGCCACAGCCCCATCGACACCATGTCGTAGACGCTGATAGGAAAGCTGCGGTCGATCTCCGCCGCCTGCGGCAGATAGGCGATGTCGTGCGGATCGATGCCTTCGCGGCGGATGCGGCCGGCGAGCGGCTTGATCACCCCGACGATGCCCTTGAACAAGGTGGACTTGCCGGCGCCGTTCGGCCCGACCACGGCGAGCAGCGCGCCGGTCGGCACCTTGCCATCGAGGTGATGCACGGCCGGGTGCCGGTCATAGCCAAGCGTCAGGTCGTCGAACTGCAATTGCGCGGTCATCGATCCCTACCCCATCGCCCACAAGACCGCCGCCCAGAGCAGGGCAATCAGCAGCGCGACAGCTGCAAGCCGCTCGAAAGCGGACAATCGCAAGATCGAAACCGAAATGGTCGCCGCCGGATGCGGCTGACCGGCAGGGTGGTGATGATGGGGGTGAACGCCGTGGTGGTCGTGGGAATGGGTCATCAGGCCAGAGGCAATAAGCATATGTGGAACGACGGCAGACAGCGGGATGTTATAATATAACATTTCCGTTTGTCCAGCCCGAGGCGACACCCCAAACAGGCGGAACTCTCAGCCCTTGCACATGCGAGCCACGCGATCGGCGCGCGCACCTGCGCACCATAGCGACACGGCATTGGATCAAGACTTCGCCGCTTCCCCGTGGTTTAAGGGCGCCGGGACAACCGGACGGACGGTATGAACGACAAGAAGACCCGCATCGTATCGATCGGCGAAGTGATGATGGAATTGTCGCGCGGCAGCGATAGCCGCTTCGGCCTCGCCTGCGGCGGCGACACGTTCAATACCGCAATCTATCTCGCGCGCTGCGGCATCGATGTCGCCTATGCGACGGCACTCGGCGACGACTCCTATTCGGAGGGCATTGTCGCGCTCGCGGCGGCGGAAGGCGTCGACACAAGTCTCATTCTGCGCGTGCCGGGCCGCATGCCGGGTCTCTACATGATCGAGACGGATGCGACGGGCGAACGGACGTTTTACTACTGGCGCGACACCGCGCCGGCGCGCGACCTGTTCGAATTGGGGGACTGGGGCCGCGTCGCCGAAGGCATGCTGGGCGCAAGCATGATCTATTTCTCCGGCATCACGCTGTCGCTCTATTCCAATGTCGGACTGGGCCGCCTGCTCGCCGTGCTGGAAATGGCGCGCGCGCAGGGCGTGAAGGTCGCCTTCGACGGCAATTATCGCCCGCGCGCATGGAAAGGCGACGTCGGACGCGCGCGCACCGTGTTTACCGAAGCGCTCAAGCGCGTCGATCTCGCGTTGCCGACCTTTGACGACGAAGCGATGCTGTGGGGCGATCAAAGCCTCGAAGCGACGGTCGAGCGGCTGCAAGCCTTCGGTATCGGCGAGATCGTCGTCAAGAACGGACAGAACAGTGCGCTTGTCGCAACGAGCGAGCAGCGCGAATTCGTTCCCGTTCCGGAAGTGGTCAAGCCGATCGACACCACCGCCGCAGGCGATTCCTTCAATGCGGGCTATCTGGCAGCGCGGGTGACAGGAGAAAATCCGGAAGCATCCGTGCTTGCGGCGCACAAGCTTGCGGGGGAAAAAATCCGCCACCGCGGCGCGATCATGCCGCGCAGCCCCGCCGCCGTGCATTAGCGGCGCAACGCCGCGGCTTCCTTCGCGAGCGCGGTCACGCGCGCAAAGTCGCCTTTCTCGATCGCGTCTTTCGACGCAACCCACGATCCCCCGACCGAGACAACGTTGGGCAACGCGAGATAACTCGCGGCGTTTTTCATATCGATGCCGCCGGTCGGGCAGAAACGGAATTCGGGCAAGGGCCCGCCAATCGATTTCAGCCAGCCGATGCCGCCCGATGCCTCGGCGGGAAAGAATTTCAGGACGCGAAAGCCGCGCGCCGCGAGCGCCATCGCCTCCGATGCGGTGGCACAGCCGGGAATGACGGGGAGAGACGAACCGGCAAGCGCATCGGCAAGCGCGGCGGGCGTGCCCGGACTGACGAGATAGCGCGCGCCCGCCTCCGCCGCAGCCTCGATATCGGCGGGTTTGACCACCGTTCCGGCGCCGACAATGCAATCCGGCACCTCCTGCGCGATCGCCCTGATCGCATCGAGCGCGCTTGCGGTGCGCAGCGTGACCTCGATCACCGGCAGACCGCCAGCCACCAGCGCGCGGGCGAGCGACACAGCGTCGCGCCTTTCCAGCGTGAGCACCGGAATAACCGGCGCACGGGACAACAGCGGCAGCGGATCGGCGGGGGCTGACATGGCAAACCTCGGACAGAATTCAGGCGCAAGC
>CAZSAW010000211.1:0-3893 GCA_964604745.1 uncultured Hyphomicrobiales bacterium | reverse complement strand
GGCTGGGCTGATGGTCGCCTGCACCATTGGCGGAACGCTTTGGATTTCCTCTCTTGGACCCGCGCCCCGCGGCGAGGGGCTCGACTATTCGACGCTTGTGGTCGATCGGGACGGGCGCCTGCTGCGACCATACGCGACCCATGACGGCCGCTGGCGCATTCCGGCCAAGGTCGAGGATGTCGATCCGCGTTTCCTGCGCTTGCTGCTCGCATACGAAGACAAGCGCTTCGAGAGCCATCATGGCGTCGATCCCTTTGCGATTGCCCGTGCTGCCTACCTTCTTCTGACGCATGGCCGCATCGTCTCGGGCGGCTCGACCTTGACGATGCAGGTGGCGCGGCTGCTCGAGCCGCGCAGCGAACGCAGCTTCGCCGCCAAGTTGCGGCAGATGGTGCGCGCGATCGAACTCGAGCGCGTGTTGAGCAAAAACGGGATCCTGTCGCTCTATCTCAGCCTTGCGCCCTACGGTGGAAATCTCGAAGGCATCCGCGCCGCTGCGCTCGCTTATTTCGGAAAGGAGCCGCGCCGTCTTTCGCTCGGTGAGGCAGCCTTGCTCGTCGCGTTGCCGCAATCGCCGGAATCGCGGCGCCCGGATCGCGCCGTGCATCTTGCGCAAGCAGCACGCGATCGTGTGCTTGATCGCGCGGCGGCAGCAAACCTCGTGCCTGCCGACGAGATTGCGACCGCCAAGCGCGAGCCCGTGCCGTCCGCTCGCCGTCCCATGCCATCGCTTGCGCCGCACGCTGCGGATCAAATCGTCGCTGCCGAGCCAAATGCAAACATCCATCGCCTGACCATCGACGCCAATCTGCAGAGCAGTCTTGAGGCTCTCGCGCGCGATCGCGCCCGTTCACTCGGGCCTGATATTTCGATCGCGATCCTTGCCGTCGATCATGCGAGCGGTGAAGTGCTCGCGCGTGTGGCGTCAGCCGACTATTTCGACGAGCGGCGGGCGGGCCAGGTCGACATGACGCAAGCCGTGCGCTCACCCGGTTCAGCGCTCAAGCCGTTTATCTACGGCCTGGGATTCGAGGACGGTCTCGTTCATCCGGAAACGCTGATCGATGATCGGCCGATCCGCTTCGGCAATTATGCGCCGGAGAATTTCGATCTGACGTTTCAGGGCACCGTGACGGTGCGCCGCGCGCTGCAATTGTCGCTCAATGTTCCGGCGGTCGCGCTGCTCGACAAGGTCGGCGCCAGCCGTTTGACCGCCCGGCTCGCGCAGGCCGGCGCGGCGCTGATGTTGCCGAAAGGCGAGGCGCCTGGTCTCGCCATGGGGCTCGGCGGCATTGGGGTGAAACTCGCCGATCTGATGACGCTGTATGCGGGCCTCGCCCGGCTCGGAAGCACCATTCCGCTCGTCGAGCGTGCGAACGATCTGGCGCTGGCGAGACCGCCGAAGCGGCTGCTCGATCCGGTGGCTGCGTGGTACGTCGGCAATGTTTTGAACGGAACCCCGCCGCCGGACAACGCCGCTCCGCATCGCATTTCCTACAAGACCGGCACGTCCTACGGCTATCGCGATGCGTGGGCCGTCGGCTTTGATGGGCGTCACACCATCGGCGTCTGGGTTGGCCGTCCGGATGGTGCACCGGTGCCGGGGCTTGTCGGCCGGACTGCGGCGGCGCCCATTCTGTTCGATGCGTTTGCGCGCACCGGACAGAACCCGGCCGCGTTGCCACCGCCACCCAAGGGCGTGATCCTCGCGGCGAACGCAAAGTTGCCAGCACCGCTGCAGCGGTTCCGCCCGGGACTTCTGGCCGGCGACGGTGCGGAGCCACCGGTGAAGATCATTTTTCCACCCGATGGTGCGCGGCTGGAAATGTCCATGAATGCCGGGAAGGCGGAACCGATCGCGCTCAAGATCGCCGGCGGCGTTGAGCCGCTCAGCGTCATGGTCAATGGTCTGCCGCTGGCAGAGACATCGGCGGGCAAGCGCGTGGTGTTTTTTGAGCCGAGCGGGGCAGGGTTTGTGCGCCTGACCGTCACTGACGCCAAGGGCGCGGTGGACAGCGTGCTGGTGCGCATTCAGTAGCCGCAAGTTCCAAAACCGGAATTTGCTCCGGCGCCCTGTTTTCTCTATGGTCCGCGCGCTTCAAGAACGACAACAACCATGAATTACAGCGCGCCGCAGTCTCCCCCATGGCGCAAACCCAGCATTCGCCTCTTCCTCGACGTGGCCGTAGCAAGCCACGCGCGCGCGATCGCGTTTTTGTCGATCCTGTGCCTGCTCTCGTTCCTGCCCGGCTTTTTCCACATCCCGCCCATCGACCGTGACGAAGCGCTGTTCGCACAGGCGAGCAAGCAAATGGTCGAAACCGGCGAATATGTCGACATCCGCTTTCAGCAATCGGGGCGATATAAAAAGCCGGTCGGCATCTATTGGCTGCAAGCCGCGATCGTCCACACCGCCGAGGCCGCAGGCATGAGCGGCGCGCGCACGACGATCTGGCTTTATCGATTGCCATCGCTTGTCGGCGCCATCGGCGCGGTGCTTCTCACGTATTGGACCGCGCTCGCCTTCACGACCCGACGCGGCGCCATTCTCGCCGGTATGATGATGGCGACATCGATCCTACTCGGCGTCGAGGCGCGACTGGCGAAAACCGATGCCATGCTGCTGTTGACGATCGTTGCGGCGATGGGCGCGATGGCGCGTGTTTATCTTGGCCTTGCAGACGGCCGGCGCGAATGGAAGACGGCCGCGATCTTCTGGACCGCCATGGCGGGCGGCGTTCTGATCAAGGGTCCGCTGATCTTTCTTTTTGTCGGACTGACAGCCGGCGCGCTGTCCCTCTACGACCGTTCGTGGCGCTGGCTGTTCAAGCTTCGACCGCTCGCCGGCGTGCCGTGGTTGATCCTGCTCGTGCTGCCCTGGTTTCTCGCGATCCTGCTGCGCACGAACGGCGAGTTTTTTGCTGGCTCCGTCGGCGAGGATTTCCTCGGCAAGATTATGAACGGCCAGGAGTTGCACGGCGCGCCACCCGGCTATTACGTCATTCTGTTTTTCATCACGTTCTGGCCTGGCGCGATGTTGCTTGGCATCACGCTGCCATCGATCTGGCGCGATCGCTTCGAAGCGCGCACGCGTTTTCTCCTCGCCTGGATCGTGCCAGCATGGATCGTGTTCGAGATCGTGGTGACCAAGCTGCCGCATTATGTCCTGCCGTGCTTTCCCGCCATCGCGATCCTGATCGCGGCGCGTCTCGATCCGGCGCATCTGTCGCGGACAAAATGGCTGGAGCGTTTCGCAGCAGGCTGGTTTGTCCTCCCAGCCGTTGCGTGCTTCGGCACCATCGTCGTGCTGATTGCATTTCAGGGCGATCCTGCCGTTCTGGCCTGGCCATTCGCGGCGGGAGCCTTGTTCTTCGGTCTGATGGCGTGGCGTCTGTATCGGACAGACGGCGCCGAGCTCTCGCTCATGCGAGCGGCTGTTGCATCGATACTCGTCGTGATCACGGTCGACGCCGTCGTCCTTCCATCCTTCCGCAATCTGTTCCCGGCCGTCGCGATGGCTGACGTTCTGCGCAAGGCTGACTGTCCCAGTCCGGTTGCGGCATCCGCGGGCTATGGCGAGCCCAGCGTCGTTTTCCTTGTCGGCACGCCGACCCTCATCACCAATGGAGCAGGAGCCGCCGACTTTTTGCGTGGCGGCAGCTGCCGTTTCGCGTTCGTCGATCAGAGCCAGGAGCGCAACTTTGCGCAGCGAGCCGAGGCCATCGGGCTTCGCTACACGTCCGCTCCGCGGGTTTACGGCCTGGATATCTCCAAAGGCCGCCGCAAGTTCATGGCGGTATTCCGTTCGGCGGACTAGGCCGATCGCTTGCAAACCCGCGGATTGGCGGCAATTGCTCACGCCGCAGCGAGCCACTAAAAGGCCGCCCCATGCC
>CAZSAW010000210.1:0-51971 GCA_964604745.1 uncultured Hyphomicrobiales bacterium | reverse complement strand
TCGCCGAAATGATTGGCGAGGCGCTCAAGCTCGGCCATCACGCCGCGCAGGATGATTGCACGCGGTGGCGGCGTCACGCCAAGCGCCGCCTCGACTGCCTGCGCGAAGGCAAAGCTGTAGGCCACAGTGGAATCGCCTGACACGCGCGCCATGACGCGTGCGGCGGCATCAATTTCGGTATCGGTGAGCAGCGCATCGATACCCTTGTGCACGTAGCCGAGCCGCTCCTCGAGCCGCACCACCGTCTCGCCATTGGCCGTAAAGCGGAAATGTCCCGGCTCGATGATGCCGGCGTGTACCGGCCCGACGGGAATCTGGTGAAGTCCTGGACCCACGACCGGCAGAAAGTCGTAGTCGGCGGGATTGCGCAGCGGCGCGTCGCGCCGGTCGCTCAGCGGCGTCGCGCAATTCCATGCACCATGATCGAGCCACGGCCGGCGGTCTGGTGCCCCCTCCGCAACGTGCCCGAAAAGATCATGGATTGCCCGTTCGCACCGGATGGCCGGCGGATGATAATGGCTGAGCGCCGGATACCGCCCCGCCTGCACCGGCAGCGAGACGACACACGGCGTCGGGAGATCCGCGGCGCGGAGCGCGAGGTGCACGGTATCGCGCTCGCCCCAGAGCGCGAGCAGATCGCCCTCACCCATGCCAAGCGCGCGGCCAATCACGATCCAACTGCCTGCGTCGACTTCATAGCGCGGCCATGGGCGCTGGCTGTCACGCGGCGTCAGCGTCGCAAGCACATTGGCGATCTGGGTGTCTGCCATCGTCGCCATCACCCAAGCTGCGCCGCGACCGCGCGGAACCAGCGTACGATCGGATCAGGCAGCCATAGCCCCGCGATCAGCACGATCGCGAGATGAATGAACAACGGAATATACGTCGCCTTCACGCCGCCGCGCGGGCCACTCGGCTCACCGAAAAGTACGTCCTGCAATCGCAGCACGAGCGCGCCGAAGGCGATCAGCAGCCCGACGACAAGCGCGACGGCCAGAAGCGGCTGCCGGGCGAACGTCGAGGACACGAGCATGAATTCGCTCATGAACACGCCGAATGGCGGCAACCCGGCGATCGCAACGACGCCGACGGCAAGGCCGATTGCCAGCACCGGATGCGTCACCGACAAACCGTGGATGTCTGCGATGCGTTGCGTTCCCTTGACCTGCGCGACATGACCGACGGCAAAGAAGATCGCCGACTTGACCAGCGAATGCATGGTCATGTGCAGAAGGCCGGCAAAATTTGCAATCGGCCCGCCCATGCCGAAGGCGAAGGCGATGATGCCCATGTGCTCGATCGAGGAATAGGCAAACAGCCGCTTGATGTCGCGGCGGCGGTAAAGCATGAAGGCCGCAAAGATGAGGCTGATCAGTCCGAGCGCCGTCATGATCGCCCCGACGTTCAGCGTCGCCGGGTTGACCGCAAGCATCATCTTGAAGCGCAGCAGTGCGTAGAGCGCCACGTTGAGCAGAAGCCCCGAAAGAATGGCCGAAATCGGCGTGGGGCCCTCGGCGTGCGCGTCGGGGAGCCAGGCATGAAACGGCGCAAGCCCAACCTTGGTGCCGTATCCGACGAGAAGGAAGATGAACGCAAGCGAGAGCAGTTTGGCATCGAACTGTGCCGCGCTCTTGACCATCAGGTCCCAGGCCATGGCGGGAAGTCCCTCACCGAGCACTTCCTGCGACACGAGATAGACGAGGATCGTGCCGAAAAAGGCAAGCGCGATACCGACCGAACCCAGGATGAAATATTTCCACGCAGCCTCGATCGCCTCGGGCGTGCGGTAGATGCCGACCATCATCACGGTCGTGAGCGTGGCGACTTCGACGCCAACCCACAGGAGGCCGATATTGTTGGCGACAAGCGCGACATTCATCGCAAACATCATCGCCTGATACAGCGCATGATAGAATCGCAGATAGAGCGGCGTCAGCCTTCCGATCTCCAATTCGTGCGCGATGTAGCTTGCGCTGAAAATGCTACTGGTGAAGCCGACAAAGGTCGTCAGAGTCACAAGGTAGATATTGAAGTCATCGACGAGAATGATGTCGGTGCGCACGCGCGGCGCGAACAGGAGCGAGACGCCCGCGGCGAATGTCAGGCCCGAGGCAATGACGTTGAGCGTCGCTCCCACCCGGTAATTGCCGATCAGAGCGAGGAGAAACGCCGAGACGGCGGGAATCAACAGGATGGCTTCGACCGGCGCGATCACGGCGTTTCTCTTTTTTCGCCGCGGAAACGATCGAGTGCGCTCAGATCGACGGTGTCGAAGCGCTCCCGAATGCGGAATACGAAAATGCCGAATACCGTGAAGGCAATCAGGATGGAAAACGCGACGGAGAACTCGACAACGAGCGGCATCCCCTTCGCGCCAGTCGCGGCAAGCACGAGGCCATTTTCCAGCGACATGAACCCCACGATCTGCGTCACGGCGTTGCGGCGGGTAATCATCATGAGAAGGCCAAGCAGGATGACGGCGAGCGCGAAGGCCAGATCCTCGCGCGCCAGCACCGACACTTTCTCGCCGGCCGGCAGCACCAGCATGATTGACAGCGCGACAAGGCCGAGCCCGACCAGCATGGTCGGGCCCGCACCGATCACCTGCTCGACCTCGCGGTGGATTTCGAGGCGGCGCACGATCCGGTGCAGCGCAGTCGGGATAATGAAGCCCTTGATCACAAGTGCGACCATCGCTGTCACGATCAGGTGGATCGCATCCTGCACATAGGCTTGCCAGGCAACGGCAAGGGACAGAACGATCGCCTGCAGCGCGAAGATATTAAGCGTCGCCGTGATGCGATCCTGATAGAGCAGAAGAAAGCTCAGGACGAGCATGCCGCCGGCGAGAAGATGCGCGATATCGAACAGAATGGGTGACATCGCGCTAGAAGCTCTGCGACACGAAAAGAAGGAAAACGGCGAGCGCCGCGGCAGCGAAGGCGGAGCCGAGAAAGACCGGATAGCGAAAGACGCGCATCTTGGCGATGGCCGTCTCGCCGACGGGCAGCATGACGGCGAGCACGAGGAGCTTGGCAAGATAGAAGACGGTCGCCAGCGCAGCGGCGCGTGGACCGTCCTGGGCCGTCACCAGACCGAACGGGACGAACAGGCAGATCAGCAACGAGAAATACAGCGTCAGCTTCAGCGCCGCCGCCGCCTCGATCATCGCCAGATGCCGCCCGGAATATTCGAGCACCATCGCTTCGTGCACCATGGTCAGTTCGAGATGCGTCGCCGGATTGTCGATCGGGATGCGCGCGTTCTCGGCCACGGCAATGAAGACGAAAGCAAGCAGGCCCAGTCCAAGCGAGACGCGCAGACCCACCGGGGCATC
Organism: uncultured Hyphomicrobiales bacterium; assembly: GCA_964604745.1. Classification (GTDB taxonomy): domain Bacteria; phylum Pseudomonadota; class Alphaproteobacteria; order Rhizobiales; family Xanthobacteraceae; genus Pseudorhodoplanes. The sequence goes on along the minus strand of CAZSAW010000210.1, from coordinate 48,634 downwards.
GATCATATGTTCAGCGATGGCCGATAATTGCGTCGTGCCGGCAACCAGCGCCACCGTAAACACCACGAGCAGCATCGCTGGCTCGGCGAGCGACGCGATCAGCATCTCGCGCGAAGAGCCAATGCCGCCGAACGCCGTGCCGACATCCATGCCGGCAAGGGCAAGCGCGAAACGCCCAGTCGCCAGCAATGCGACGATAGCGATGAGATCAGCCGACCAGGAAAAGATCAGCCCCGTGGCGTATGTCGGCACCAGCGCCGCTGCGACCCAGGTGACAGCGAAGACAAGATAGGGCGCGACCCGATAGATCCAGGAGGCATTGTGCGCGAGCACAGCCTCCTTGTGCATCAGCTTCCAGAGATCGCGATAGGGCTGAAGCACTGGTGGCCCCACCCTGCGCAAAAGACGCGCCTTCACCTTTCGCGTGACGCCGAGCAAGAACGGCGCGATCACGAGCACGAGGGCCATCTGCACGCCTTGGGCGAAGAGATCGAAAATCATCGCCATGCCACCACCAGGATCAGCAGCACAATCAGTGTGCCGAAGACGAGCGTCAGATAGCGGCGGATGGTGAGAAATTGCAGCCGATTGAGCTTGGTCGACAGAAAGGACACGAAACGCCCGAGCGGCCCATAGGCATGGTGCCACGATGGATCGACGACCTTGATGCGGAAATGCCCGGCGCGCATCTCACCCGGACGCGGCATGTCGACAGTCTGATGTACCTCGAAGATCGTTGTGCCGAAAACACGGCGAATTGGCATCGCGAAGCTCGATCCGGAATATTGCGTCGCCACCGAGGGATCGGGATAGCCGCAATCCCAGATGGCGCTGCGCCGCGTGGCGCGCGTGGCGAAACGGTGGATGAACATCGCCGTCAGCGTGCCGGAAATGGCGAGGAAGACGAGAATGATCATCCCGTTATAGGAGCTTCGGCCCTGCGCGATCGGAACGATCGTGAGCCAGGGCACGGAGGATTCTTTCGGTAACGCCCCGCCGACGAACGCTTGCGCAACCGGCGACAGCACGTCGATCAGAAGTCCGGGAAAGACGCCCGCGGCAAGGCACAGCGAAGCCAAGAACGCCATCGCGCTGATCGAAAAGCCGTCGACCTCGTGCGCCCCCGTTGCCGCCTGCGTGCGCGGGCGGCCAAGAAACGTGACGCCGAACGCCTTGACGAAACACGCCGCCGCGAACGCGGCCGATAGCGCGAGCAGCGCACCGACCGTCGGTACGAGAAATTTCAATCCCCATTGCGGCATTTGCGGGCTGACGAGGATCGCCTGGAAGGTCAGCCATTCGGAGACGAAGCCGTTGAGCGGCGGCAGAGCGGAAATCGACGCGCAACCGACGAGAAACGCAAGCGCGGTGCGCGGCATGCGGTGAATGAGTCCGCCCAGCCGCTCCATGTCGCGCTCCCCCGTCGCCGTGAGAACGGCGCCGGCACCGAAAAACAGCAAGCTCTTGAACAGCGAATGATTGAAAACGTGCAGGAGCGCCGCCGTGAACGCGAGGGCTGCGGCGAGCTGCATCCCGTTGGCGCGAAAAGCCATGGCAAGGCCGAGGCCGATGAAAACGATCCCGATATTCTCGACCGTCGAATAGGCCAGCAGACGCTTGAGATCCTGCTGCATCAGGGCATAGAGCACGCCGACAACCGCGCTGATGCCGCCGAGCGCGAGCACGACCATGCTTGCCCACGATGTCGGCGCACCGAGCAGATCGAAGACGATGCGGATGAAACCGTAGACGGCGACCTTGGTCATCACGCCGCTCATCAGCGCCGAAACATGCGTCGGCGCGGCCGGATGCGCGAGCGGCAGCCACACATGCAACGGCACGAGGCCCGCCTTCGAGCCCGCGCCGAGCAGCGCCAGCAGCAAGGCAAGCCCGGCGATGAAGGGCGCCGGATGGCTTGCGCGCATCTGATCGAACGCGTAACCGCCATCTGGCCCGGCCAGGAGACCGAACGCCAGCAGCAAACAGAGCGTGCCAGCGCTCGCCATCACGAGATAGATGTAGGCCGCGCGCACGTTGGCATCGAGGCGATGTTGCGCCAGCACCAGCGCCCATGACGCGAGCGACATGAACTCCCACGCAACGAGAAATGTAAAAGCGTCATCGGCAAGGACGACGAGATTCATGCCGGCGAGATAGGCCGGGTAATACGGCAGCACCCGCATCGGGGCGTGTTCATGCCGGCCATAGCCGATAGCGTAGAGACTTGCCCCCGCTCCGCCGAGATTGACGACACACAGAAAGAAGGCCGACAGCGTATCGATGCGAAGATGAACGCCGATCCACGGCAGGCCGAAAGGCAACGCGAGTGTGACCGGGGGCGCGCCGCCGAGTAAAGCCATGGCTGCATTGGCAAGGCCGGCGGCGCAAACGATCAGCGCCGCGCCGTACACGACGGCGGACGTGCGCGCCCCCAGAACAATCGCCATCGCGGCAATGGCGATCAACGCCATCACACACGAGAGTGCGACCGCAGCAAACATACTCAGCCCCTTCGGCCTGCAAGCCATCGGGAGCAGCGTGGGGGCGCTTTCGTCCGAAGCTTGGCGGAGGCGCGGAGGATGGCGGGTCGGGCCGGCAAATATCAAGCCTTTTCACCGCAAACCTGCCGCGTTTCCTGTGCAGCCGTTGCGACGCGGTGCCGCAATCCTGCGCCACTTTGGGCCAACGAATCCCCAATTCCGCCCATTCGGCGTCACCCGCGCGCCTAGCTCGCGCCACCTCAGGCAGGCCTGATCGCAGGTAGCCTGATCCATGGGAGGGACAACCGTGCGGATCAAGACCATTCTGCTCAGCAGCGCCGCGATCGTCACCGTGACCAGTCTGCATGTCGGAGCGGCCGGCATTTGCCAGGACAATCGCTATCTTTGTGAACCGGAAAAACCCGCAGTCGAGACGGCAGCCCCGCCCGCAGCGGCTCCGGAGCCCGCGCCGGCTGTGAGAGCTGCGAGTGAGCCGCGGCGACGCACGAAGAAGCATACGGCCCGCGCGAAGCCCACTCCCCGGCCCGCCGTCGCCACAGCCAATCCGGCCGAGCGCAAGAAGCTCGGCTGGAACATCCTGACTGGCACCCCGACTCTCGAACGCCAACGACCGGCGCCCAATGTCGCCGTCGTCAATCCCGATGAATTGAACGCACTCGATCTGGCCGCCGATTCGGTCCGCGTGGCCGCGCCCGCGCACACCGTACGCGTCGTTTCGCCGGAAGAATTCAACGAAATCGATCGCGCGGCTCCGCCGCCTCTCAAGCGATCCAGCGCATTCGAACAGGCGCTGCACTTCGCTTCCATGCAGGCGGTCGCGGCAGAGCGGCCTGACATGACGCAGCCGGCCACAGATGGCATGGCGCCGCAGGAAGTGACGAACGTGCCCGAACAGGCGCCGGTCGAAACCGCCCTGCTTGAGCGCGTGCTGCTGACCTTCGGCAGCGCGCTCGGCGCGGCGTCGGCGCTCCGCATCTTTATCGGATAGGCAAAGCGCGCACTTAGCGCGTCAGGTGTTCGAGCTCCGAGAACGGCTGATAGACCGCGCCGTTGCACTCGCCGCGGCGCGCTTCGATCATGGTATCGAGCTTGCCCATCAGAAAATAGACGATGCGGTCCTTGCTGCCCTCGTATTCGCCGCTGCCGGTTTTCTTCGCATTGAATCTCAGGCAGACGGCGTAGCGCGTTCCGGAACCGGCCGGTTTGAGAGCGGGTTCGGAAATGGAAGCCGATCGGATATTGGTCGGATCATTGAGATAGGTGCGCAGGAACGCCAGAATCTCCGCGCGATAATTGGACGGGGGGACATTGGGCTCGTCGCTGTAGGTGCGTGGCGTCTCCGACGATGAGCAGCCTGTCAGGCACGCTGCCACAAGCAACGTAAAGGCAAGCCATCCGACAGACCGCTCAGGCGCGACGCGAAACGGGTGCCAATATCTTTCGCTTGCCTGATTCACGAAACCTCGATTGAGATAGCCGTGCCGCCGACGCTAACACGGCCCGGCGATGAATTTGACACAATTTCTGCCGACAGGAATCGCCGTCGCTTTCATCCCGAGTTGTGTTGCACCACCCATTTACCGCCTGCCGGCGGCCTGACTGATCCCATCCTGACGAGCGAGCATCATGCATCCAACGCGCAATTTCCATGCCCGTAGACTCACAAGTCTTTTTGCCGGCGTCGCCTTGCTGGCTTGCTCCTTCGTTGCTGCACAGGCGGCAGACCCGACCGGACATTGGATGGTCAAAGACGGCAACGCCCGTATCAAGATCGGCCCCTGCGGCAACGCCTATTGGGGTCTGATCGATTGGGCGGCAAAGCCAAACGAGCTCGACAAGAACAATCCCGATCCAGCCAAGCGCAGTCGGCCGATTCTCGGCCTGCCGATTCTTCTCGGCATGAAAGCCTCGGCGCCGAACGAATGGTCGGGCGAGGTCTACAACGCCGAGAATGGCAAGGTCTATCAGGCCAAGATCACGCTCTTGTCGAACGACGTCCTGAAAATCACGGGCTGCGTCCTTGGCGGCCTGTTCTGCGGCGGCGAGGAATGGACACGCGCAAAAATGCCGCCACGTCCGAACCAGGCTGCGGTGGCAGGACAGAAGGCCGAAAGCAGCCAAGTCTGCCCGAGCCGGACCTGAACGACGCGACCTCGGCGCGCGCGCTATTTGTTGCCCGCGCGCACCCGCGTTTCGCGGCGGCGTTCAGTTTCGGGAACACGGCGTTCGGATTTTGGTGACGCCGGCTTCGATCCGTTCGCCTTGTGCTTGCCGCCGGAGGGCTTTGTCCCATTCGGCTTCACCGCTACGGGCGCCGCCATCGCCAGGCGCTCGTCCGGCGGCACAATGTCCGGCTCCTTGAGCACGCGCGGGCGGCCCATCAGCACCGGCTGGAAAAGCACCGCGGCCGACATCGTGCACAGAAGCGACAGGACAAGAAGCTGGCCCATGCTCGAGGTGCCGGGGTGGCTGGAGAACCAGAGGCTGCCGAAGGCCGTCGCCGTCGTCAGCGACGAGAAGAACACCGCCCGAGTGAGGCTCGATTGCAGCAGATTGGTCTGCCCCGCCCGCCACGCCATCACATAATAGATCTTGAACGCGACGCCGACGCCGAGCAGGAGAGGCAGCGCGATGATATTGGCGAAGTTGAGCTTCAGCCCGATCAGCACGCAGATTTCCAGTGTGAGCGCGCCCGCGAGCAAAAGCGGGATCAGCGTCAACAGCACGTCGCCAAAGCGACGCAGCACGATCCACAGCAGGATCGCGATTGAACACAGCGCCCAGAATCCGGCCTCGATGAACGAACGCACGACGGTGTCGCCCGATTCCATGATGCCGACCGCTTCGCCGGTCGCGTCGGGTTGAACGGCGCGTATAGCAGTCACGAAGCGGCGCAAGGTATCCGTGTCGTCAGGGTCGCCCTTGGCAAAGACATCGACGCGGGCGCCGCCATTGGGCGTGACCCAGCTTTCGGCGATCGGACGCGGCAGCGTATCAAGCGAAACAGGCTTCGCCTGCAACGCGTCATTAAGCTGCGCGAGCGCGATGCGCAGCGGCCGAACCATTGCATCCTCCGCGGCGATGCGCGTATTTGCATCGGCTGCGGCGAGCTTGGTGAGCGTATCGGCGAGTCGCTTCGCGGCCTGCACACCGATGCCCTGGTTCGGGTCCTGACCCGCAACGCGGTTCAGATTTGCGATCGCGGTGTTGATTGCCGTGACTCGCTCCGCATCCGTCGGCATCGGCTTTGGATTGGCCGGATTGAGCGCCGGCGTCAGCGGCCGCGCCATGTCGGCGATGATTTTGAGTTTGTCCGTCTGATCGGCAGGAATGAAGCTTTCCACCGTTTCGGTGCGCGCGACCTCAGGCAACGTGGAAAGTTTGGTGGCCGTCTCCTTGGCCTGCGCCACCGACGGTGCCAACACTTGTACGGTATGCGCGGCTGTCGCCGGATCCTTGCGCAATTCCATGTAGGTGGCGATCGACTCCACCTTCGGACTGCGAAGATTCTGCGGATTGAAGTCGAATTGCAGTTTCAGCAGCAGCGGCAAACCGCCAAGCACGATGAGACCGGTCAGGATGATCACCGGCATCCGGTTACGCTCGAGGAAACGATCGACCGGCGCCATCGCGGCGTAGCCGAGCGGCTCCTCCTCTCCGCGCGGATTGAGCAACTTCAGCAACGCCGGCAGAATCGTGATGCTGGTCGCATAGGCGATGAGCATGCCGGAGCCCGCGATCAGGCCCAGTTCGGACAGGCCCTTGTAGTTGGTCGGCAGGAACGACCAGAAGCCGGCAGCAGTGGCGACAGCGGCAAGCGTGAGCGGCGCGCCCGCACGACGCCCGGCATTGATCAACGCCTTGCGCAAGTTCGGTTCGGCATGGCGTTCGGCGCGATAACGGACGCTGTACTGGATTCCGAAATCGACCCCCAGCCCGACAAAGAGCACGGCAAACGCAATCGAGATCGGATTGAGCGCCGGCACCAGCATGAAGCCGAGCGCGGCTGTCATCGCGAGGCCTGCGACCAGGGTCAGGGCCACGGCGACGATGATGCGCGCGGATTTCAGCGCGAGCCACAGAATGAGCAGCACGATGGCAACGGTAATGACGGCGTTCAGCGTTGCGTTTTCTTTCAGCGTGCCGAACTCCTCATCGGAGATCGGCACCGGACCAGTCAGGCGTACGCGTGCGCCGTAGTCCTTTTCCAGATTCAGATCCTTCGCCGCCTGGCGGATCGCCGCGATCGGCTTCGCACCCGGTTCGAGCGCGGTGAAATCGAGCACGGGCCAGACGTCGATGAAACGGCGCAGATCGCCCGCTTCGGACGGCTTGCCGCGCATCAGCTCTTGCCAGGAGAAATTCGTCGGCTTCCCGGCGAGGACCGCATCGAATGTGTCAGACGCAGCATTGAGCGTGCGGCTCATGTCGTCGAGCGTGAGCTGTTTGCGCGTAATTCCGATGAAACTCGTCGACAAGGCCTGACCGAGTCCGCGCAGGCTGGGGTCGCCAGCGAGAATGCTGACGATCGGCGTCGCCTGTACGAGCTTGCGCGCCGCCCCACCCAGTTCTTCAGGCGAGAGAAAGAGGAATGCGCTGCGCTGAAAAAATTCGCCCGCGCCGAGCGGCTGAGCGTAGTGGAACAGCGCCGTGTCTTTCGAAAGACGCTCGCTCAGGACGCCGGCGGCCTGTTGCGCGGATTCGGGCGTGGGCGCGTCCACAACGACAAGGATGCGCTCAAACGTCTGCGGGAACGCTTTCTGGAACGTCAGCTCGCGCTTGCGCCAGGGCAAATCGGGCGAAATGAGCTTTGCGATATCGGTGTTGATCGCAAAATGCTTCATCGCATAGTCGATCGAAAGTCCCGTCAGCACCGCTGCAGCGAGAATGGTGACCCACATGAAGCGGGTGCAAAGGTCGACGACTTTTCCGATCGTTCTATTTAACATGGTTTCTCTGTTATATCTGTTCTATGCCCGGGCCGGGCGCACCCTTCGCCAAAAATGGGGAACACCAAAAATCAAGGTCGAAAGAAACGCTGCGCAATTCGCTGGGGCTGTGCCGTCGACCCTACACGCAAGAAGGGTGCCGCCTCTGCTGGCGCAGAGGGCCCAACTCCGCGACGGACGGCTCATCCGTCCTTGATTCTCGGGCACGATGCCACGGTAAAGATGTCCCAATCATGACTCGCAGGCCAATTTGGCAGAATTCGCCGGCCTGCGATTTGCGCCACCTCAACGTAGCCAACCGACCCCGGTTGCCTCGGTCGCCGATCCGCCCGGTTGTCGTGGACCGTTGCGACCCCTCCCTCGGTCGGACAAAGCCTTCACAAGATCGCGACCAGATCGCCTGCACTGGACGGCGGCATGCGCCGCAAGCGGGGCCGTCCCCGTTTCCGGATGTTCAGGTCCTAAAATTTACCTAAATATTCCAGTCGCTTAAGATGCACGAACTGCCCGCGGCGAAGCGGCAGACAAATGGTTAATGGCCGCGTGGAACGACGATTTTCTGGTATCGTTAGCTGCGAACGAAGGTTATATGCAGCGCGACACAAAATTGCCCAATCCCGATGCGGGAACGGACCCTTCTCGGCCGGCGTCTAATGATCATGGACGCAGCCCTCGGGTTCGAAGCCAAGAAGAGTTCTAATTCAATCGTTTACGCAAAGTTGGAGCACCCGCTGGCATTGCACTAAATGTTGCCGAAGCGCACTTGCTTCGGCCAGAATAGGTCCGCACCGCGCGGACCGTCGGCGTGACGGCGTGCGCTTTGGCGTCGTGGTTTCGTCGAGACCCTTAAACACAATCGGGAAGGCAGGACACGATCGATTTTTAAATGCCGGCTCATCCCCTCATTCTTCGCGAACCGGCCCTGCCTCGATCGAAACCTAGCGAATACGGAAATCCGACATGGCTATCCCTTACTTCAAGGAAATGCGCATCGGCGCGTACCTGCTCAAGCAGAAGCTTATGGGCCGCAAGCGTTATCCGCTTGTACTCATGCTCGAGCCTCTGTTCCGCTGCAATCTCGCCTGCGCCGGCTGCGGCAAGATCGATTATCCAGATCCGATCCTCAACCGTCGCCTGTCGGTTCAGGAGTGCCTCGACGCTGCCGACGAGTGCGGCGCGCCGATGGTCGCCATCCCCGGCGGTGAGCCGCTCATCCATCACGAGATCGGCGAGATCGTCAAAGGGCTCGTCGCGCGCAAGAAATTCGTGTCGCTGTGCACGAACGCGCTGCTTCTCGAAAAGAAGCTGCATCTGTTCGAGCCGTCTCCTTACCTCTTCTTCTCCGTCCACCTCGACGGCCTGAAGGATCACCACGACAAGTCGGTCTGCCAGAAGGGCGTGTTCGACCGCGCCGTGAAGGCGATCAAGGCCGCGCAGGACAAGGGCTTCGCCGTCAACGTCAACGCGACGATCTTCGACGGCCATTCAGCCGAGGACATCGCGGCCTTCCTCGACTACACGCAGGAGCTCGGCGTCGGCGTCTCGATCTCGCCCGGATATGCCTATGAGCGCGCGCCGGACCAGGAACACTTCCTCAACCGCCGTAAGACCAAGGAGCTGTTCCGCAAGGTCTTCGCCTACGGCAAGGGGAAGAAGTGGAAGTTCATCCACTCCAACATGTTCCTCGACTTCCTTGCGGGCAATCAGGAATACCATTGCACGCCGTGGGGCATGCCGACGCGCAACATCTTCGGCTGGCAGAAGCCCTGCTACCTGATCGGCGAAGGCTACGTGAAAACGTTCAGCGAGCTGATGGAAACCACCGACTGGGATTCCTACGGCACCGGACGCTACGAGAAGTGCGCCAACTGCATGGCGCATTGCGGCTACGAGCCGACCGCGGCGACCGCGACGCTCTCCAGCCCATGGCAGGCGCTGAAAGTTGCCTTTGGCGGCGTTCGGACCGAAGGGCCGATGGCGCCGGAAATCTCGCTGCAGAACCAGCGCCCGGCACAATACGTCTTCTCACGCCACGTCGATCTCAAGCTGGCTGAGATCCGGCAGCAGGAAGATCTGGCAAAGCAGCATCAGGTGGCTGCGGAATAGCCTCTTCGACAAGCTGGAAGCTCGGGCCGAGCGCAAGCCGCCCGGCTTCCAGAACGGTCCGCGCCGCGGCGGCATCGGCAGCCGCGCGCATCACCCCAAGAAAAGCAGAAGGCCTGCTGACCAGCCCGCGCAGAACGGCGATGCCGTCCGTGGTGCCATCGTCGCGCATTCCGGCGAGCGCGGCCGACGGCAAAGCGCGGTGTGCCGGATCACAGACCACACGAAGGGCGACGAACGGCACGCCGTGATTCATTGCCTGCTCGGCGGCGACATGCGATTCCATGTCAACAGCCGCGGCGCCGGTGCGCTTGTGAATGAGCCGCTTCACCGCTGGATGCGCGACCGGCCCGTCCGACCCGACAATTGGTCCGTGCACGGCGCCTGGCAGCGCCTCAAGAAGGCGCGCCGACCAGTTCGGGCAGGTCGGCAGGGCACGCCCTGCCCGATCAATAATCTGCGAGCCTACGATCCAGGCACCGGGTTCGAGGCCGGGCGCAAGGCCGCCGGCAATGCCAAACGAGATCACGCCGCGGCAGCCCGCACGAATCGCTTGCTCGATCGAACGCGCCTGACCGCCTCGTTCGCCGCGCCCAAGGACAAGCACGCCGGGACCCGCAGCAATCTTTGCTTCGAATGTCAGCCCGACCGAGGCAACGACGATCGGCTTCTCGCGCGGGGCCTCACAATCCGAACGATACGCGGTGGTCGTTTCCGCGCTTGAGGTTTCGATAGCGCGCCATCGCCCAGAGCGGGAAGAATTTCGGGTAGCCGTGGTACCTGAGATAAAAGACGCGCGGAAACCCAGTCGCTGTAAAGCGCTCTTCTTTCCAAAGTCCATCCGCGCCTTGCGCCCCCGTCAGGTAACTGATCCCCCGTTCGACCGCAGGATGGTCAACGGCCCCGGCAGCCATGAGACCAAGCAAAGCCCATGCCGTTTGTGAGGCTGTGCTTGCCGCCTCCTCATGGCCCGCATAGTTGAGCTTATAACTATCTTCGCCCTCTCCCCAACCCCCATCGGCGTTCTGCGCGGAAACGAGCCATTCCGCGGCCTTGGCGACGACAGGGTTCCGGTGATCGACCCCCACGGCATTGAGGCCGCAGAGCGCCGACCAGGTCCCATAAATGTAATTCATGCCCCAGCGGCCGTACCATGAGCCGTCGGGCAATTGCTCGCGCCGAAGGTACTCGATTCCCCGCGCGATGGCAGGATTGTCGGCGCGCTCGCCCAGTTGCCCCAGCATGGAGAGACAACGGCCCGTGAGGTCTGGCGACGGCGGATCGAGCAGCGCGCCGTGATCGGCAAAGGGAATGTTGTTCAGGTATTCGTAGGTGTTGTCGGCATCGAAAGCGCCCCACCCGCCATCCTTGCTTTGCAGTCCTTCGATCCATTCGCGCGCCCGCGCGATGGCGTTCTGAAAACGCCCGGTATCGTGCCCGCGCAAACGATCCATGCCGACCACCACGACCGCGGTGTCGTCGAGGTCGGGATAATGCGGATTGGCGTACTGGAATGCCCAGCCACCCGGCCGCACATCGGGGCGCCGGTCCGCCCAATCACCCTTGACGTCGAGGACCTGGAGCGGTTCGAGCCATTTCAGGCCCTTGGCAACAGCCGCGCGGGAATCCTCATCGCCGGCTTCTAGCAGCGAGTGGCACGCGAGTGCCGTGTCCCAGACCGGCGACAGGCAGGGCTGGCAATAGGCTTCGTCGTCGTGGACGACGAGAAGCTTCTCTACGGATTTGCGCGCGATCGCCCGGTCTGGATGATCCTCCGGATAACCGAGCACGTCGAACATCATCACCGAATTGGCCATGGCCGGATAAATCGCGCCGAGCCCATCTTCGCCATTGAGCCGTTCGCGCACAAAGGCGACTGCTGAATCAATCGCACGCCGTCGCAACGGCTTGGGAAAGAACGGCTCGAACACGCGCAGCACCGCGTCGACGATGCTGAAGAAAATGTACCAGCGCCACTTTTGATGCGGCGCCTTGCGCGGCGTCCCGATTTCCCGCGGCGGCTTCAAGAACAATTCGTCGATCGTGACGCCGCGCGGATTGCGCGCCTTCGGTTTCAGCGCCTGCAACACCACCAGCGGCACGATCACCGTTCGCGCCCAGTACGAAATCTTCATCAGGTGGAATGGAAACCAGCGCGGCAGCAGCGTGATTTCGACCGGCATCACCGGCACGCTCTTCCACGACAGCACCCCGTACAGCGACAGCAGCACGCGGGTGAACACGTTCGATTGCTCGGCTCCGCCGTGCGCCAGAATTGCCTCGCGCGCGCGCCGCATGTGCGGCGCGTCGATATCGTCGCCGATCATTTTCAGCGCAAAATAGGTCTTTACCGTCGCGCTGACGTCGAACGCGCCGTCACGCACGAGCGGCCAACCACCGTGCTTGCCCTGAGTGCGGCGGAGATAGACCGCGATCTTACGCTCAAGTTCGAGATCGGGCTTTTCGCCGAGATAGTGGACGAACAGGACGTATTCCGCCGGGATCGTCGTATCGGCTTCGAGCTCGAAAACCCAATGCCCGTCCGCGCGCTGCAGATCGAGAAGCGCGCTCGCCGCGTGCTGAATCCGGCGATCGAGCGTGCCGTCGGTCAGCGGGCTCAATGTCGGCGTCACAGCGATGGTTGCATGCTTCGTCATGTCGTATGCCTGGTCGTCAAATCTGCTTCTGGGTGATGAGGTCCGCGGCGCGATCGCCTGAGCGGATGGCCCCTTCAATGGTCGCCGGCAAGCCGGTGGCGGTCCAATCGCCCGCCAGCACCAGATTGCGCCACGCCGTGCGCGGGCCCGGACGCTTGGCGTCCTCGGCGGGGGTGGAGGCAAAAGTCGCCCGCCGTTCGCGCACGATCTGCCACGGCGGCAGCGGTTCGGCAATCCCCACTGCGGCACCGACCTCCCGCCAGATATCCTGCGCCAGCTGCTCGCGCGGCGCGTTCATCAGCCGGTCAGCGTTGCTGATTGTGACCGAAAGGCGGTCAGGAAAGGCGAAAACCCATTCCGTGGTCGCGTTGACGAGCCCGGTAATGGGCGCCGTATCCAGTTTTGGCGTGATGCGGAAATGCGCGTTCAGGATGGCGCGCGTCTGCGCCGGCGTTTGCAGTCCGGGGACAAGCGAGCCTGCAATCCAGAACGGCACGGCGAGAATGACGATGTCGTCTGTGCCAAGCGGATGTTGTTCGGCGCCGAAGTCGAGCGCCGTCACGCTGCCTTCAGCGGTCACGGCCTTATGCAATTGATGCTCGAAACGCACCGACACGCCGCGCGCCTTGAGAAATGCGAGCGCCGGCTCGATGAACGCCACGCTCAACCCTTCGCGCGCGATCAACGGCCGGCATGCCTGCCCGCCGGAAAGAAGCGTCTCCCGGATGATCCGCGCAGCGAGCGTAGCCGACCCTTCCGGCGCCGCGACGTTGAGCGCCGCAACCAGCAAGGGCTGCATCAGGCGATCGTAAAGCGGTCCCTCGCAGGATACGACGTCGCCGATGGTCTTGTCGCGCGCGGCGAACAGGAGCGGCAGCGTCGCCAGATAATCGGAGACGCGCGTATCGGGCACGCGCTTGGCGGCATCGAACATCCACCAGGGAATGCGGCTCGATCCGAGATCGAGCGTCCAGCGCTTGCCGGATGCCGCATCGAAGAATGGAAACAGCGCCGAGTCTGGCCCGACGAGCTTGTCTTCGGCTCCAACCGTCTTCAGGAATGACAGCGCCGCACGATTGGCCGACAGCAGCAGATGGTTGCCATTGTCGATCGTCATGCCGAGCGTGTGATCGAAGAACGAACGGCAGCGCCCGCCCGCGTAGGGCGTCGCTTCGTGAATCGTCACGTGCTCGCCCGCCTCTGCCAGACGGATCGCCGCGGTCAGGCCGGCAAGGCCGGCTCCGATGACATGGATCGAACGAGCCATCACAGAAACGCGTGCCGCAGGATGATCCAGAGAAGATATGGCTTGCTCACTTTCACGCGCTGGCGCGGCGGCAACCAGCCTCGCGCGACGAGCGCATCGAGAATGCTTTCATAGGCGCAGCCCATGATCTTGGGCGCGCGGATGACCGAACGCGGCGCGCGCGCCATGATCGCGTTGGCCTCTCCAAAATGCTCGCGCGCCCGCGCGATCAGCGGGGCACAAGCCGCAGCGATATTCGGATGCGCGAGAACGGCCTTCGGATCGTCGCCGGAGATACCAGCCGCCGACAAAGCCTCGCGCGGTAGATAAAGGCGGCCGATCGCCGCGTCCTCGTCGATATCGCGCAGCACATTCGTAATCTGCAGCGCGCGGCCGAGATGGTGCGCGAGCTTGAGCCCGTCGTCGGCGTTCATGCCGAATACCTTGACCGACAGCCTCCCGACAGCGCTGGCGACACGATCACAATAGAGATCGAACGTCGTCCAATCCGGCGCGCGAATGTCGAACACAATGTCCATCTCCATGCCGTCGATGATGGCAAAGAAGTCGTCGCGCGCGAGCCCGAACTGGTTCACCGCCTGCGCAAGATTGCGAAGGTGACCCGGGGGCGTGCCGGCATAGATCGCATCGATGTCGGCGCGCCAGCGATCGAGCCGCTCCCGCCGTCCCGCGCGCTCACCGGGATCGTCGGCGATGTCGTCGACCGCACGGCAAAAGGAATAGATTTCAAACATCGCCTGCCGCTGCGCTTTCGGCAGGATGCGCATCGCCGTGTAGAACGACGAGCCGGAGGCGCGCGCCGCCGCGTCGTCGGCCTGTTGGTCAGCGACAGACACGAGCAATCCTCAGGCGTCTTGATGTGTCGGTGCGGGTGCGCCAGCGCGTCCGGTCGCGCGGCGCAAAACGCCTCTGGCGACGCCCCTGAGGCCGACTGCGACAAAGCCCGGCTTGGTCAAATGCACGCGCTCACTCAGCGGATCGCGCACTTGGAGGATGCGCACCAGTTTCTGCGCCAATTCCTGCACGACGCTGATCCAAAGGGCCGCGCCCGCATCCTTGACGAGATCGGGCAACGGGTCGCCGTCACGCAGATAACGCTCTGTCCGTTGCGCGAGCCGATGCAGGCAATCGAGCAGCTCGGGCGATGCTTTCGGCGCAGCAAGTGCTTCGACATTGGAGCCCGCGGCAGCGAGCGCATCCTGCGGGATATAGACGCGATCGAGATCGCGATAATCCTTTGCGCAGTCCTGGATGTGGTTGATGATCTGCAGCACCGCGCAGACGGCATCGGACGCAGGCCAGGTGGCGCGGCTCTCGCCATGCACATCAAGCACGAAACGGCCGACGGGCATCGCTGAATAGCTGCAATAGCCTACGAGGTCGTCCCAATCGCGATAGCGATGCTTGGTGACGTCCATCCGGAAGGCGGTCAGCAGATCCTGCGCGTGCTTCGGACTCAAATTCCGTTCGACGAGGCTCGTGCGGAGCGCCACGCCCTGCGGTTCGGAATCGCGCTTGCCGACAAGGCTGTCCTCGAGCCTCTGCAGCCGGTCGAGCTTTTCGGCTTCCGACATCGACGCATGGTCGGAGATGTCGTCGGCAACGCGGACAAATTCGTAAAAGGCCAGGATCGGAGCGCGATAGCGGGCGCGAATGAGACGCGACGCGACCGGGAAGTTTTCATCCCGATGCGTCTTGCCGGACCGAAAATCCGCCGCCGTCGTCATCGTCTCTCCGAGACATGCGCCTGCACACGCCCTTTCCAGACGCCACCGCGCCCGCGCGCATGCTGATACGCAGAATCCAGCGTAAAAGCCATATAAATCAAGGCGATAAGGGGCACCGTCGGACTCCAAAAGGGCGACAGCTGGTAAAATCGTAGGATGGGCACGAAGGACAGCGCCATCAAGGCCCACACGATTACCCCAATGACCCGGGGGATGCCATCACCGAACAGGGCCAGGAGGGGCCCTGACCAGTATGTCAGCGCAAGGCCGCCAATGGTTCCGACGAGCAGCAGCGGCGAATAGCGAAGCTGGGAATAGGCCGAGCGCGCGACCATCCGGCGGATGTCCTCAAAGCGCGGATAGCGCCGCACGCTATGGGCTTTGCCGGTGAGCCCGAGCCAGATTGGACCGTGCTCTTTGAGCCGTCCGGCGAGTGCGCAATCGTCAATGAGGGCGCCCCGGATCGCCTCAATGCCGCCCGCCTTCCGCAGCGCGTCGGGCCGCACCAGCATACACCCTCCGGCTGCAGCTGCAGTCGGATGATCGGGACGGTTGACCCAGGAGAAAGGATAAAGGAGCTGGAAAAAGTAGATGAAGGCCGGCACCAGCGCGCGTTCGGCGAAGCTCTGGCAGCGTAGCTTCACCATCAGCGAGGTCTGCACGAAACCACGCCGCTGCGCATGCGTGACCAGCCGCGAGACGGCATCCGGCGCATAGGCGATATCGGCATCGGTAAGAAGAAGGTAATCGGGCCGATCCGGAAGACGCTCGGCAGCCTCGACCCCCTGCTTCACCGCCCAAAGCTTTCCAGTCCAGCCCGTCGGGAGCGGCGCGCCGCGCAGGACCGAAAGGCGATCCTCGGCGCCGAGCGAGGCGGCGGCTTCGCGTGCCACTTTGTCGGTACCGTCCTGGCTGTCGTCATCCACGAGGATGATGCGCAGAGAACCCTTATAGTCCTGGCGCAGCAGGGACTGAATCGTGTCGCCGATCGTGGGTGCCTCGTCACGCGCAGGAATGATGGCCGTGATGGCCGGCCAGTTTGCAGGCCGTGCAGGCACATTGACGTCGTCGCGCTGTGATGCGATCCAGAAACCTCCGCGGCCGGTCAAGAGATAAAGCCAAATCGCCAGCGCGGCGGCAGCGATCATCAACTCAGTCATCAAAACTCACCATATCGATCCGGGAAAGCGCATCCCCGCCCTACAACGCGGCGGATTGTGGCAAGTTCGCGGAATTGGAGGCTGGGCAAAGGATTGGCAGGGCTCAAGAATCTAACGTTTTAATGATCTTCGACCTAGGAAATAGGCGAATGGCCCGTTATTGCAACGAGCGGCGGCGGAATAGGTGATCATGGCGAATGGCGAAAGAGCCCTCGTCACCGGGGCCAGTGGCTTTGTCGGATCGGCAGTTGCCCGCAGGCTGGCGGAGGCCGGCTACAGGGTGCGCGCACTCGTCCGCGCCGGAAGTCCCCGCGCCCACCTGAAAGGCGCCGATATCGAATTCGCCGAAGGCGACATGCGCGAGGCAGATTCGGTGCGGCGCGCGATGGATGATGTGCGATACGTCTTTCACGTCGCCGCCGACTATCGCTTGTGGGCCCGCAACCCGCGCGAGATCATCGACAACAATCTGACCGGCACGCGCATCATCATGGACGAAGCGCTGCACGCCGGCGTCGAGCGTGTGGTCTATACCAGCAGCGTCGCGACACTCGCACTTACGGTCGGCGGACCGCCGGCCGACGAGACCATGCCGCTCGCAGAGGACAAGGCGATCGGCGCTTACAAGCGAAGCAAGGTTATCGCCGAACGCCTCGTTGAATCCATGGTCGCCGAACGCGGGCTGCCCGCGGTCATCGTCAATCCATCGACGCCAATCGGACCGCGCGACGTCAAACCGACCCCGACAGGGCGCATTATTGTCGAAGCGGCAACGGGGCGCATTCCGGGATATATCGATACGGGGCTGAATTTCGTTCACGTGGACGACGTTGCGGAAGGCCATCTCGCGGCGCTGATGCGCGGCAGAATTGGCGAGCGCTACATCCTTGGCGGACAGAATGTGCTTTTCTCCGACCTGCTCGCGGAAGTCGCGCGGTTGACGGGACGCAAAGCGCCACGCTTTCGGGTCCCGCGGCCGGCGATCATGCCTGTTGCAGCTGCGGCCGAAGCGATCGCGCGCTTCACCGGACGCGAACCGTTCGTCACCTTGGATGGGCTGCGACTGTCCAAATATCATATGTTCTTTGTGACCACGAAAGCGGAGCGAGAACTCGGTATTCGCGCGCGCCCCTATGCGCAGGCGCTCGAAGATGCCATCCGTTGGTTCCGCGATGAAGGCTATCTGAACCGCTGAGTGCTATTTCGCGATGACATCGTTAAGGCCGAGATGAATGCCATGAACATTGATGCTTTATTTCAAGCTCGTCTTAACGACGTCGCGGCGGACACCGAGAAGCTGCTTGAGGCACTGCTTGCATCCACGCCGCTCGAAAACGAGCGGGCGCGGCCGGCGCGCCTGCTCGACGCCATGCGCTATGGCAGTCTCGGGGGAGGCAAGCGCTTCCGTCCCTTTCTCGTCGTCGAAAGCGCGCACCTCTTCGATGTGCCGCGTCAGAGAGCGCTGATGGCCGGCGCTGCGCTCGAATGCATTCACTGCTACTCGCTGGTCCACGACGATCTGCCGGCCATGGATAATGATGACCTGCGACGTGGGCGTCCAACAGCACACAAGGCATTCGATGACGCGACAGCCATTCTCGCCGGCGACGGTCTGTTGACGCTCGCCTTCGATATCCTGTCGCGTCCGGAAACGCATCCGGGCGCGGAAGTGCGCGTGAAACTGGTGAGCGCGCTCGCACGCATGAGCGGGCTCGGCGGAATGGTCGGCGGACAGATGCTCGACCTCGCGGCCGAGGGCCGCTTCGGCGGCGAAACTCCGGCGCTCGGCGAGAAAGACGTCGCGACGCTGCAAGCCATGAAAACAGGTGCGCTCATCCGTTTCGCCTGCATCGCAGGAGCAATCCTTGGCGAGGCAAACAAGGCGCAATATGCCGCGCTCGATCGCTATGGCGAGATTGTCGGCCAGGCCTTCCAGATCGCTGATGATCTGCTCGACATCGAGGGCGACACCGCGACCTTGGGCAAGGCCGCACAGAAGGATGCCGCCGCCGGCAAGGCAACTATCGCCTCAATCCTCGGTGTGACCAAGGCGCGTGAGCGCTTGCGTGACCTTGTGGACGAGGCCGCGCGCCTGCTCGCGCCCTTCGGCGAAAAAGGTGACGTCCTCAAAGCCGGAGCGCGCTTCGTCGCCGAGCGTCGCGCCTAGAGTGAGGCAAAGGCGCCAAAGCCGCCCGTCTTGATGTCGGACGTTCGCACAATTTTCTCATTCGCCGATCGATCAGCGCCGCCCATTCGTCGCGATAGCGATAGCCCTGCGCGTGACCGGCAAAGGGGTTATCGCAAGGCCGACGCGCGCCAAATCGTTGCGCAAATGTCCCTGCGTGTCGGTCAGATCGGGCAACCGCTCCTGTGGCAGAACGGGATTCCCTTCGACCGCGACGAGATGCAACCCGATGCACAGATTCGGCAGCCGCTTGGCGCGCGCCTCGGCGTCGGCTGCGGCGGCTCCGCCGACCATCAGGCTCGCTGCCGTCAGAATGCCGTTGCGATGGGCGATTTCGACGGCCTCGGTGACGCTTTCGGATAGCATCGGCCGTAACGACGAGCTGCCTCAGTGGGCGGGCTCCTGGCGCTGGCGCAGGAAATGGAAGAATTCGACGCCCTCGCGCAGCCGCCGCTTCATCATCTGCGGGCTCGTCAGCATTTCCGAGACGATCGCCGCGATTTTCGGCGCGCGAAAATAGAAGCGCCGGTAGAAATCCTCCACCGAATGAAAAATCTCCGAGTGTGAGAGATGCGGATAATGCAGCGGCGCGACCTGCACGCCGTGATCGTCCACCAGTTCTGCGTTGTCCTCGTCGAGCCAGCCGTTTTCCACCGCCTGCCGATAGAGAAACGTTCCCGGATATGGCGCGGCAAGGGATACCTGGATCGTATGCGGATTGATCTCCGTGGCGAAACGGATCGTTTCCTGGATCGTCTCTTTGGTCTCGCCGGGCAGCCCCAAGATGAAGGTTCCGTGGATCGCGATTCCAAGCTCGTGACAATCCTTGGTGAAGCGACGCGCCACGTCGACGAGCATCCCCTTCTTGATATTGTGCAGGATTCTCTGATTGCCGCTCTCGTAGCCGACGAGCAGAAGGCGCAAGCCGTTGTCGCGCATCACTTTCAGGGTTTCGCGCCGGACATTCGCCTTGGCGTTGCATGACCAGGTCACCCCCAGTTTCCCCAGTTCGCGCGCAATCGCTTCGGCCCGCGGCGCATCGTCGGTGAAGGTGTCATCGTCGAAGAAAAATTCCTTCACCTGCGGCAACGCCGCTTGCGCCCATCTGATCTCGTCAACGACGTGCCCGACACTGCGCGTCCGATAGCGATGGCCGCCAACCGTTTGCGGCCAGAGGCAAAATGTACAACGCGACTTGCAGCCGCGGCCCGTATAGAGCGACAGATACGGGTGCTTCAGATAGCCGATGAAATAATTCTCGATCGTCAGGTCGCGCTTGTAGACTGGCGAAACGAAAGGCAGTTGATCCATGTCTTCCAGAATCGGCCGCGCCGGATTGTGCACGAGTGCGCCATCACGATTGCGGTAGGACAGCCCGGCAATGTGCTTCCAGTCCCGCCCTTCCGCGACTTCCCGGACGGTGAAATCGAATTCATTGCCGGCGACAAAGTCGATCACGGGCGACGCTTCGAGACTCTGCTGCGGCTCTACCGCAACCTTCGCGCCTACCAAACCGACTTTCAGATCGGGGTTGGCTTCCTTCAGGGCCGCGATTGTCCTGATGTCGGACGAAAAGGACGGAGTCGACGTATGCAGGACGACCAGATCGAAATTGCGTGCCTGCGCCACGATGTCGGCGAGCGACGTGCGATGCGGGATCGCATCGATCAGCTTGGAATCGGGAACGACAGCCGCGACTTGCGCCAGCCAGGTCGGATACCAGAATGAACGGATCTCGCGGCGTGCCTGGTAGCGCGACCCTGCCCCGCCATCGAAGCCGTCAAAGGACGGTGCCTGCAGAAACAAGCTGCGCATCATGGCTGGATCGACGTGTCCCCGACAAGCGTGCCGTCCGACATGACCCGATACCGATAGCCGCGCCAGTTGACGGTGCTGCCGAAAAAGCTCGCAACAAATACGCCGAATGACAGGATGTCGCGAATCGGCACGAGCCAATAGGGATGCCGCTCGAGCCCAAGGACACGCTCGACGCAAGCGCAGATCGTGATCCGGCATGCAAGCGCAATACCGGCGAGAAGCAGCGCATCGACGCTGCCGAGCGCGGCGCCGATCAATGCGAGCGGCAGCGGGTGGCTCATGATCGTGCCGAAATGACCGAGCGGATCGACCA
Source organism: uncultured Hyphomicrobiales bacterium (assembly GCA_964604745.1). Lineage (GTDB taxonomy): Bacteria > Pseudomonadota > Alphaproteobacteria > Rhizobiales > Xanthobacteraceae > Pseudorhodoplanes. The sequence continues at coordinate 27,954 of CAZSAW010000210.1, read as the reverse complement.
CTTTGATCGTGCGCGCGCAACGCATGTCGTTGACGATGAGATCGCTCAGGCTTGCCTTGTCGCAGGCGTGACCTACGGTAGCAGCAGGAATGGCGATCTTGTATCCCGCCGCGCGCACCGCCACGCCAATCGCGTGATCGTCGGCAAGGCAATCGCTGAATGCCTTAAATCCGCCGATCCGCTGCAACGTCTCGCGCCGCATCGCAATCGTCGATCCAAAGCACGGCCGCGCCAAGCCGAGGCGGATCGCCGCGGCGGCGTTGGGCAGGAAGTGCGTGTTGATCGCCAGACGTGACAGCTGCGACCAGATTCCCTGCCCCGAGACGCCGTGATAGAGGCACGTGACGATGCCGACGTCGGGTTGCTGCAACTCGCTGACAATGGTCGACAGAAAATCGGACGTGATCTCGATGTCGCTGTCGACGAGAAGCAGCACAGGATGTTTCGCCAACGTATGCATGTTGACGACATTCGACATCTTTCGATTGCTGCCGTGGGACCGCTCGTCGATCTTCACGTCGATGACGTGATCATCGCGCCTGGGCGAGAGGCGGTTGACGGCATGAAGGGCCGGGTCCGCCGGATCCTGAACGCCGAACACGATCTGGACCGGCGCATCGTAGTCCTGCCGGCAATAAGTGGAGAGACGTTCAGCCAGCCCCGGTTCGTCGCCGTATAGCGGCTTCAGGAGCGTGACACCAACCGGCTGGGCCGACCTCGACCGCTGCTGCTGTCGCCCCTGCCACAACAGCGCAATTGCGCCGGCGAGAAGATAAAGACAGCCGATGACTGCGCCGGCGACGCAAATATCCGCAAGAAATTCCACGATCGAGCCTTCGACCGGCACGTCCATAGCGCCCCCACGCCCGAACTCTCAGGTGACCCCAGGTCACGCCGTCCACAGCCCCGTTCTGCGCGGGGCCGTTCGGGCCCGTTTACGGTTAGAAGGCAATCAGGCCATGCGGTCAACTGTCGCTCAGGGGACGAGCGGGCCCGTCGTAAATCGCCTCCAGAACTACTTTCATCGACAGGGCGGTGGGTACGGCAAGAATAATGCCGGCAAACCCGAACAGGATACCGCCCACAGCCATGGCAAAGATCACGGTGGTCGGATGGATGCGCCCGGCCCTGCCCAGCACGATTGGGGCCAGAAGCTGATCGATGGAGACGCGCAACAGGACGGCATAGACGGCAAAGCCGATGACCGTGCCTACATTCGTTGCCTGAGCGAGCGCGGCAAGGCCCGCGACGATGGCTGCCGTGATCGGACCGACGAAGGCGACGATTTCACACAATCCCGTCATCAGCGCGAGCAGCAAGGCGTGGCGGAGGCCGAGTACAAGGCCGAGGCCGACATAGGCGGCGATGGTCGAATACGCGACGATGATCGCAAGACCGACGAAGTAGCGCTTCAGCGCCGGATCGACCCGCGTCCACAAATATTCCACGAAAGGACGCTGCCGCGGCGGCACAAGCCACAGGAGACCGGCACCGATCTGCGGCCCGCTGATGAGAAAATAAAACAGGACGACCGCGGTCAGGATCGCACCGACGAAAATCATCCCGCTGGTCGCGACAAGCGACAGCACATTGTCGCGCTGTCCCAGCCAGTGCGTCACGATTTCGACCGCCCTGCCCGCGATCATCTCCGCATTGAGCGACTGGCCGAACAGCACAATCGTGCCGTCGCCGATGATATCTTGCGCCGCCGTGCGTACCGTGCCGTGCAGATCGTTGGCGAGGAGCGCCGTCGCGCGCACGAGTGGCGGCACACCGAGCCACGCCAACAGCCCGACACTGGTTGCCAGCACAAGAAAAACGAACGTGGCGGCGAGCCAGCGCCGAACTCCACCACGGCGGGACAGCCAGTCGACAAGCGGCGCAGCCGCATAGGCCGTCGCGGCGGCGAGCACAAACGGGATGAGAATGGTCTGGATCTGATAGAAGACCAGCCCGACCAGAATGAGCACGACGATCGCCGCGCGGCCCGAAATCCGGTCGACGTGTTCGTCGCCAGCGTTCTGCCTTGCCGATGTCAACTTGGCCCTTGCCATGGCCGCCCCGCTCTTCACACTCACCGGCGTACAACGCCGCCTAGCATCGGCGCGGCGCGGAAACAAGGATGGCCGGCTGGCCGACCGCGCTTGAATCGCCGAACCGTTTCGATAGAACGTGCCTTTCGCCTCGAGATTATTCAGACATGCCAGTCAGTATTCAGGGCCAAGGCGCCATCGTCACCGGCGGAGCGCGCGGCATTGGCCGCGGCATCGCCAAGCGGCTCATCGCGGACGGTTGTCAGGTCGCGATCTGGGATCGCGACGCTTCACCGGTTCAATCCTGGGAGGGGGCCAAGCCGGCTTTCGTCCGCGAGGTCGACCTCACAGATCTCGCCGCCGTGGAAGCCGCGTTCGCAGACACGCTGCAAGCGCTCGGCTCGGTGGATATCGTCGTCAATAACGCGGGCATCAATGGCCCGGTGATGGACGTTCCCGATTATCCGCCCGATGTGTGGAATCAGGTTCTCGCCGTCAACATGACCGCCGTCTTTTATTGCTGCCGCACCGTCGTGCCGCACATGAAGGCGCGGCAATACGGCCGCATCGTCACCGTTGCCTCGATTGCCGGCAAGGAAGGCATTGCCAGGATCGCGGCTTATTCTGCCTCCAAGCACGGCGTGATCGGATTTTGCAAAAGCCTCGCGCGCGAGCTCGTCGGCACCGGTATCCTCGTCAATTGCATTGCGCCAGTCATCACCGAGACCGACTTGTTCAAGGAGATGACGAAGGAGCACATCGAAACGTCGCGCGGGCGCATTCCGATGGGACGTTTCGTGAAAATCGAGGAAATTGCCTCGATGGTTGCCTGGATCGCGAGCCCGGAATGCAGCTTCACGACGGGCTTCGTGTTCGACATTTCCGGCGGACGTGCAGATTACTGACCGGACTTCATCATCAGGCCACCGCCTCCAGCCCGCCGCCAAGAAACAATTGTCCGATCCGTTTGTCATTCAGAATGGCAGGTGCGGTATCGGCGATGCGGGTGCGGCCCAGTTCGAGCACGATGCCGAAATCCGAATTCTCCAGCGCACGCTTGGCGTTCTGCTCGATCAAGAGGATCGTGATGCCGCGATCCCGCATCTCCTTCAGCAGGGTAAAAAGTTCAGAGACGAGGATGGGAGACAGCCCGATCGAAGGCTCGTCGATCATCATCAGTTTCGGCTCAAGCAATAGCGAGCGCGCGATCTCAAGCATCTTCTGCTCGCCGCCCGAGAGCGTCGAGGCCTGATGATCGGCCTTGCGGCGCAGGACCGGGAATCGCTCCATCGCCGCCTCCATGCGCGCGGCAAGATCGAAATTCTTGGGTGCAAGCACGCCGCCGAATTCCAGATTATGTTTCACCGACAATTCGGGAAAAATATTGCGCCCCTGCGGCACGTAGGAAATTCCGCGCACGATCAGGTCGCGCGGTGTCAGGTTGGTGATGTCCGCGCCATCGAAACGGATGTTTCCGGACTGCGTGCGCAGCATCCCGAAAATCGTCTTGAACGCGGTCGATTTACCGGCGCCATTCGGACCGATGATGGTCGTGATCGCATTGCGGCGGACGTCGAACGTCGTGCCATGCAGAATCGTCATCTTGCCGTAGCCGGCAACAACGTCGTTCAAATTCAAGATCGAGTCAGTGGCCAAGATACGCCTCGATGACTTTCGGATTTTTGCGCACGGTCGCCGGATCGCCCTCGGCGATGAGGCGGCCCTCGGCCAGCACGATAATGCGCGAGCAGAGCGCCATGACGAATTCCATGTTGTGCTCGATCACGACGAACGTCGCACCCTGCTCGGTGTTCATTGCCTTGAGGCGCTCACGCAGGCTCTGCAGCATGGTGAGATTGACGCCGCCTGCCGGCTCGTCGAGCAGGACAAGGCGGGGTCCCGCCATGAAGGCCATTGCGGCATCGAGCAGCTTCTGCTGCCCGTAGCTCAAGCCGCTCGCCTTCTCATCGGCAAGATGCCCGAGGCGGAAGAACTCGATCATCCGGTCCGCGTCGCCGCTTAGCCCCGCATCGCGCGGCCCGAACAGCCTGCGCAGCATCGTGCCCTTGTGCTCCTGACCGGCGAGAATGAGATTCTCGCGCACGGTAAGCTGGGGAAAGACCTGAAGCAGCTGGAAGGTGCGGCTTACGCCAAGCTTGTTCAGGTCGCACGGCCGGATGCCAGTGACTTTCTTGCCTTCGAGATGCACGTCGCCCGAGGTCGGCTGCAGCTGACCGAGAATGCAATTGAACAGCGTCGACTTGCCGCTTCCGTTCGGTCCGATAATGCCGAGAATCTCACCTTCCCGCACATCGAATGAGACATCGTCAACGGCAACGATGCCGCCGAACTGCTTCTTGATGTTGCGGACCTCCATCACGGACGTCATCGCGCCACCTCCGCAACGGACTTGGCTGGCGAGCTGATTTCCGTCGCCGGTTTTTTTCTGCTGGAGAAAATGCGGTCGAGCAGACCGAGCAGGCCGGTGGGGCAATAGACCATCAGCGCGATCACGAAGATCGCGTAAGCCATCAGGTAATAGCCCTGCGCAAAGCGAAGCCATTCGGGCAGAAGCACCGCGACGACGGCGCCGAGGAACGGTCCGAAGAAATAGCCGGACCCGCCGACAACGACCATCAGCAGAAGGCTGAGCGAGCCGGTCGGGGTGGCTCCGAGCGCAAACGGCGTTGGGTCGATGAACTGCACGAGCACAGCGTAAAGCGACCCGGACAATCCGCCGATGCCCGCCCCGATCGCGAACGCCATCAGCGTATAACGGCGCGTATCGACGCCGAGCGAGAGCGCGCGGATCGGGTTTTCACGCACTGCGATGAAAGCTCGTCCCCAAGGCGACTGGATCAGCAGCCACGTGGCAAACGAGATCAGCGCCATGTGCGCTAGCAGGAAATAATAGAGATTGTGTGGATGGTTCATGGACCAGCCAAACACGCTCGGCCGCGGCACGTTGGTGATGCCGTAGATGCCGTTGGTCAGCCATTCTTCATTGCGGAACACGAGATAGAGAAGCGTGTTGAACGCGAGCGTGACGAAGGCGAGATAATGGTGCTGCACGCGCAAGGCCGGATAGCCGAGCACCCATCCCACCGCGAAGCATACGAAGAATGCGAGAACATAGGTGGTCCAGAACGGCCAGCCGTGCGTCGTCATCCACGCGGTGATATAGGCCCCGATACCGACGAAGGCTGCCTGCGCCAGCGAGACCTGCCCCGCATAGCCGAGCGTCAGGTTCAACCCGATCGCCGCGACGCTCATCACCGCCCAGATGCTCAGAATGAAAACACCATAGGGCTTGAACAGGTGCGGCGCGACCAGGAGGAACGCGACGCAGCACAGCAGCGCGAATATCGCGGCCGGCTTGCGATACGCCCTCATACCGTGCGCTCCTCGACGCGGCCAAGGAGTCCCTGCGGCCGGAACAGAATGATGACGATCAGAAAGAACAGCGGCACGACAAGACGATATTGCGTCGAGATATACGCGGCGGTGAAGTTGTCGATCACGCCGAGAAGAAGACCACCGACAATCGCGCCGCGTATCTGATTGAACCCGCCGATGATCGCCGCGATAAACGCGTAGAGGCCGAGCAATTCGCCGTTTGAGAATTTGGCCAGGTAGATCGGCGTGATCAGAAGCGAGGCGATCATCACCAGCGCGGCGTTGATCATGAACGTGTAGAGGATCATCCGCTCAACGGGGATCCCGAGGAGCCGCGCGACGTTCGGATTCTGCGCGGTCGCCTGCATCGCGCGTCCGGTGCGCGTGCCGTTCAGGAAAAGCTGCAGAACGACAACCGCCCCGACAGACACGGCAAGCACGACGAGGCTTTGCACCGCGATTCCGGCTCCGAAAATGGTGATGTTGGTCGCAGCGGCGAGCGGCGGAAACGGCCACGCATCCGCGCCATAGAATTCGCGCACGCCTTCCTTCATCAAAATGGCGAGGCCGATGGTGGCGATCACGATCGGCAGAACGCCGTGCGTGATCATCGGATCGATTACCATCTTCTTGAAGATGACGCCCAGTGTAATCACCGTCACGATCATGGCGACGATGACTGCAAGCCAGAACGGCAGGCCGAAATAGCCCATCGCAATCAGAACGAAAAACGCGGGCAGCATGACGAATTCGCCCTGCGCGAAATTGATCGTCTGCGAGGTTTGCCACAGAAGCGTGAAGCCCACGGCCGTGAGCGCGTAAATGCCGCCGGTCGCAAGTCCCGAAATGAGCAGCTGAATAACGTCGGACATCACCCCTCCCAGGCGACGATCGGCTGGCGCACGAGGCGCCAGCCGAAGGGTTTTCGTCTAGCGACGAGCCGCGGTCACTTCGCGCCGAGCTTCGGCAGGATCTTGGCGATGACCTGCTTGCCGCCCTTCACCTCAGCAAGGAAGGAGATGCGGTTGATTTCGCCAGTATTGTCCCAGCTCGTCTCGATCAGAATGTTCGGCTCGTCGGCCGGCGTGATGGTCAAGCCATGCATCGCATCCGCAAAGCCTTTCTTGTCGAGCTTCCCGCCGAGCTTCTTCTCCACGACATACTTGATCGCGTAGACGCCGGTATAGCCCTTAATGCCGTTGTGGTCGGAGACGTAATTGAAACGCTTCTGAAAGCGCTCCTTGTAATTTTTCACCGACTCGATCGGCGCGTCGGACGTCAGACCGACGTGACCCTGCACGCCTTCCGCCGCGTCCGCCGCGAGTTCGATCGTCTTCTGGCTGAGCAGCGTCGTGTCGCCCACATATGGACCCTTGACGCCCTGCTTCTTGATCTCACGCATGATGCGCGCGCATTCTTCTTCGTTCGAATAGATGAACTGCACGTCCGCATTCGCGGCCTTCAGCTTCACAACGTCCGCGGCGAAGTCCATCTGGCCGGGCTCCGTCGAGATGTCAGCAGCGAGCTTGAGACCGGCCGCATCCATCGCCTTCTTGAGCTGGTCGCGACCTGCCTTGCCGAAGTCGTTGTTCACCCAGATCAGACCGACGGTCTTCGCCTTCAGATTGTCGCGCATATGGGCGACGATCTTCGGCATGCCGATCTGCTGACCGAACGAGGTGCGGAACAGATACTTGTCGCCGAGCGTCACCAGGTCGGCAGCCTCGCCGCCGATGAGGTGCGGCACTTCGGCCTGCTGCAGCATCTGCATCGTCACCTTGACGTTGCCGGAGAGCACAGGTCCGAGAATGGCGAAGACGTCGCCGTCGAGCGCCTTTTGCATCTGGGCGCGCGCGACGCTCGGGTTGCTCTGGGTGTCATAGAGCTGCAGATCGATCTTTTTGCCGGCGATACCGCCCTTGGCATTGATCTCCTCGACGGCGAGAATGACGCCATCGCGGAAATTGCCGCCGGAAACGGCGAGCTGACCGGAAATTTCGCCGACATAGGCGAGCTTCACATCTTCGGCTTTCGCCACGCCCGATGCGAGCATCAAGGCGGACAAAAGCAGTCCAAAACGCAGACGTTTCATTTGAGCATTCCTCCCTCGTGACTGGCGCACCGCGATCGGGCGCACCTTGCAGTTTCTCTGATTGGGTGGCGGGGCGCCCCGTGTGAAGAACCCCGCCCGTCCATCGAGCCCATCATGGACTCCACACGCTTACATGCCAAGCTCCGGCAGGACCTTGGTAATCTTCTGCTGGCCGTTCTGGACCTCGGCCAGGAAGCTGATGCGGTCGACATCGCCGTTATTGTCCCACTTCACGTCCATCAGGATATTCGGCTCTTCCTTGGTCGTGATCTTCAGCCCATGCATCTTCTCGGCAAGAGCCTTGCGGTCGAACTTGCCGACCTTCTCGGTGGCAACCTTAACGGCATAGACGCCGATATAGCCTTTCAGCGCGTTGTGGTCGGGCACCATCTTGAACCGCGCCTCATACTTTTTGCGGAAGGCCTCGACCGCTGGAATGGGGGCATCAGCCGAAAGCCCGACATGGCCTTTCACGCCATTCGCGGCATCGCCGGCAAGCTCGATCACCTTCTGATTGAGCAAGGTGGTCTCGCCGATCAGCGCCGCACTGATACCCTGCTTGCGGATCTCACGCAGGAGCCGCGCATTCTCTTCCTCGTGCAGGTAGATGAACAGCGCATCCGGATTCGCCTGCTTCGCCTTCACCACGTCAGCCGCGAAGTCGACCTGGCCGTTTTCCGACGACAGGTCCGCGACGATTTCGATGCCGCGCTTCTTGGCTTCCGCCATGAACGTGTCGCGGCCACCCTTGCCGAAATCGTCATTGCACCAGAGCACGGCGACTTTCTTGAAGCCTTCCGCCTGCATGTAATTGGCGATCTTCGGCATGCTCGCCTGCTGACCGAATGACGTGCGGAAGATGAACGGATTGTTCTGCTGCGTCAGGTTCGCCGCCTCGCCGCCCACGATTTCCGGAACCTCGTACTGCTTCGCGAGAGCCTGCGTGACAATCACCGATCCGGAATAGACCGGGCCAAAGATCACGTAAGGCTCATTGTCCATTGCCTTCTGCACTTGCCCGCGCGCGACACCCGGATTGGTCTGCGTGTCGTAATGCGTCACCTCGATCTTGCGCCCGAGAATGCCGCCCTTGTCGTTGATCTCGGTGACGGCCAGATCGATCGCATTCTTCCAGTGGTTGCCGACCACGGCACCTCCGCCGGACAATTCCGCGATGTCGGCGAATTTCACGGGATCGGCGGCGAGTGCGGATGACGCACTCAATCCTACCGCCGCGGCAAAGACTGCAGAAAGCAGGCCTTTCATTTTGAATCCTCCCTTGTGACTGACGTGTTGCAGGCCGTCTTGATGCGGCCCTTGCAGATCAGGTTGAACCTTATTTTATCGGCGTCTCCAGCTCCGAATAAAGTTCGCTCCCCTTGGTGATATGGGCGGCCAGAACCGTGACCAGTTTTTCGGCATCGCGCGCGAGAGCCGCGTCCAGGATGTCGCGGTGTTCACGCCGCGATTGTTCGCGCGGAAAATCCTTTACGCGAAATGCAAGCAGCCGGTAACGCAGGCTTTGGTCGTACATCATGCCATGAAAATGCAGCAGCCAGCGCGAGCGGCAGCCGGAAATCAGCGCGACATGGAACTCGCGGTTGTATCGCTCGAGCGCGGCCGCATAAGTCGCAGGGTCCGACTCCACGACGGTCTCGACCTTCGAGAGTTTGTGAAAGGCGGCGACGAGCCGCGACTCCCACTCCAGGTCGGCACGCTCCAGCGAAAGGCGCGCAGCCTGGCACTCGAGGAGCCTCCGCATTTCAGTGATGTCGATCAGATCCGACAGAGAAGCCGGAACGACCGCAAAGCCGCGCTGCCCTTCGGCGGCGACGAGGCCGTCAGCAGAAAGCCGTGTCAGCGTTTCCCGCAAGGTGTTGACGCTGACATTGTAACGCTCGCGCAAGGCGTCGAGCTTGAGTTTCATGCCCGGCGCGAGCGCGCCGTTGAGGATATCGGCGTGAATGCGGCCATAGACCAATTCGGCGATGCCGGCCGCGGCGTTGCGCTCGCCGTCCTGATCGGTCGTTGCAGACGGATCGGCTACGGCTTCCACCCCACTCCCCGCATGCAACTGCATCGGACCAGTCCCGCACTGGATAACTTCGCAATAGCCAAGACAGAATACAGTCTCCTATGATAGATGCAATATAGGAGATTAGCTTGATGATCCGGTCTATCGCGACAGTCTCCCTTGGTGGGACACTGGCTGAAAAGTTGGCGGCCATTGGCGCTGCGGGATTCGACGGGCTCGAGATTTTCGAAAACGATCTGCTGTTTTTCGATGGGACGCCCGCCGACGTGCGGCGCGCGGCGGGCGATCTCGGACTTCGTATCCTCCTCTTTCAGCCGTTCCGCGATTTCGAGGCCGGCCCCCGCGATCGTCTCGCGCGCAATCTGGAGCGCGCCGAGAAGAAATTCGATCTGATGGAGCAGCTCGGCACGGACATGATGCTCGTCTGCAGCAGCGTCGCGCCCAATACGCTCGACGACGACAAGATCGCTGCGGACGATCTGCATCAGCTCGGCGAGCGCGCGGCCAAGCGTGGCTTGCGCATCGCCTATGAAGCGCTTGCCTGGGGCAAGCACGTGCGCACCTACGGTCATGCCTGGCGGATCGTGCAGGCCGCCAATCATCCCGCCGTCGGGGTCGTGGTCGACAGTTTCCACACTCTCGCGCTCGACGACGACGACAGCGGCATCGCCAAGATTCCGGGCGACCGCATTTTCTTCGTTCAACTCGCCGACGGACCGCAATTGCGGCTCGATGTTCTCTCCTGGAGCCGGCATTTCAGGCTCTTTCCCGGCCAGGGCGCGCTACCCGTCACACGTTTCATGAAGAACGTTCTGGCGTCGGGCTACTCGGGGCCGCTGTCGCTTGAAATCTTCAATGATGATTTTCGCGCTGCGCCACCCCGGCCAACGGCGATCGACGGCATGCGTTCGCTGATGCTTCTCGAGGAAGAATTGTCAGGAGCAGAAGAGACGAAGGGCACCTTCGACCGCGTCCGGCTTGCGCCACCCCCTCCCGTTTGCCACGGCATGGAATTCGTCGAGTTTTCGGTCGATGCCGAGACCCTTCCCCGCCTTGCCTCGCTGTTCACTGCGATGGGCTTTGAAAAGGCCGGCGTACATCGCTCCAAAGATGTCAGCGTCTACCGGCAGGGCGACATCAATTTCATCATCAACGCCGAGAAGGATTCCTTCGCCCATTCTTATTTCCTTGTGCACGGCCCTTCGGTCTGCGCGCTTGCCTTCCGTGTCGATGACGCGCAACGCGCGCTGGAGCGCGCCGTCCGTTACAAGGCACAGACATTCCGCGGCCGTGTGGGGCCGAATGAACTCGTCATTCCCGCAGTGCGCGGGCTCGATGGCAGCCTGATCTATCTGGTCGATCGCTTCGGCAGCCAGGGTACGATTTACGACGTCGACTTTCGCCCACCCGACGACAAGGTGAAGGGTGCGGGCTGCGGACTGGCCGCGCTCGACCATGTGTCGCAGGTGATGCCGCGTGCGCAGCTCGACGGCTCGCTTTTGTTCTACCGTTCGGTGTTCGGTTTCGACGCCGAACCCCTGCACGAGCTTGTCGATCCTTATGGATTGATCCAGAGCCGGGTGGTCGAAAGCGCTAATCAGTCCATCCGCATTCCTCTGAATGCGTCGCAGAGCCCGAAGACAACTACCTCGCGATTCATTTCGACCTATAGCGGCGCCGGCGTGCACCACATCGCGCTCTCGACAAGCGACATCTTTTCCACTGTCGCGCGCATGCGCGAGAACAACACGCCGTTCCTCGAAATCCCCGAAACCTATTACGAAAACCTCGCGGCGACGCAGGATCTGCCGCCCGACGTTCTCGAAGAGATGCAGCGGCTTTCCATCCTCTACGACCGCTCTGCCTCCGGCGAGTTCTTCCATGCCTACACGCAGGCCTTTGACGGCCGTTTCTTCTTCGAAATCGTGCAACGCAAAAATTACACCGGGTTTGGTGCCGTGAATGCGTCGGTGCGGCTTGCGGCGCAGGTTTTGACCGATCGCGATCCCTCGGCCATAGGCGCGCTTGACGACCTCGCCATTTAGTCCTCTATCGAAGCCCCGCTTTTCGGACGCTTCGGAAGGACTGACATGGCCGGCCCGCTCGCATTCCGCCCCTCCCCGCAAACGACGCTGCCGCGTGACTTTCCGGCGGCGGCTCTCGCCGGCCGCGTCTGGCGGCCCGACCTGTCCGGTCCGGCCGTGGTCAAGCTCGATGGCGAGCAGCTTGTCGACATTTCGCGCACCTTCCCGACAATACGCGACCTGTGCGAGACGCCCGATCCGGCGCGCGCCATGCGCGATGCCAAGGGTGAAACGATCGGCCTCCTGGATGCCGTTCTGGGCAATACGTCCCCAGAGCATCGTGACCAGTCGAAGCCTTGGCTTCTGACGCCGATCGATCTGCAGGCGATCAAGGCTGCGGGCGTCACTTTCGCCATCTCCACGCTCGAACGCGTCATCGAGGAGCGCGCGCGTGGCGACCTCAACCGCGCCGCGGAAGTGCGCGCCGAGATCGTCAAGCTCGTCGGCGATGATTTCGCCAAGCTCAAGCCCGGCTCCCCGCAGGCGATGAAGCTGAAGGAAATGCTGATCGCGCAAGGCTCGTGGAGCCAGTATCTCGAAGTCGGCATCGGGCCGGACGCGGAGATTTTCACCAAGGCGCAACCGATGTCGGCGGTCGGCACCGGCATGGATGCCGGCATTCATCCGATCTCGACCTGGAATAATCCGGAGCCGGAAGTCGTGCTGGTCGTCAATTCCAGCGAGACGATTGTTGGCGCGACGCTCGGCAATGACGTCAATCTGCGCGATGTCGAGGGACGCTCGGCGCTGCTTCTGTCAAAAGCCAAGGACAACAATGCAAGCTGCGCGATCGGACCTTTCATCCGCCTGTTCGACGACAAGTTCGCGCTCGACGACGTGCGCCGCATGACCGTAACGCTCAAAGTCGAGGGTGAGGATGGTTTCGTCCTCGACGGCATGTCGACGATCGAGAAGATCAGCCGCGATCCGGCCGATCTCGTCGCGCAGATGACGGGCGTGCATCACCATTATCCGGACGGAGCGGTGCTCTTTCTCGGCACGTTGTTCGCGCCGGTCGAGGATCGCGACGCGCCCGGCAAGGGCTTTACGCACAAGCTCGGCGATGTTGTCACCATCGCTGCGCCCCAGCTCGGCAGCTTGGTCAATCGCATGAAGCACACCGACCAGTGCGAGCCGTGGATGTTCGGCGCAGGCCACCTGATGCGCAATCTGGCGAAGCGCGGCCTGCTCTGATCTAGCCCGTCTGCACGATTCCGGCTTTCACGAAGCCGGCGATCTGATCGTCGCCGTAACCCAGTTCACGCAGGACATCGTTCGTCTGCGCGCCGAGCTTCTGCGGCGGCAGCCGCACACCGGGCGCTTCGCCGTCGTAGCGCACCGGATGGCGCACGAGAGACACAGGCGCGCCGGTCGCGCCGGAGACCTTCATGAAGGCCTCGTTGTGCCTCACCTGCGGATCGTTCAGCACCTCTTCGTAATCGTTCACCGGCGCGTGCCAGACCTCATGCTGCTCGAACAGCGCAAACCAATGCGCGATGCTGTGCTGGCCGATCTTCTTCTGCACCAGGTCGGCGATTTCCTCGCGGCGCGAGAACCATGAATTCGGATCGATCGCGGCGAGTTCGGGGCTGTCGAGCACCTTGGACAGGAGCGGTAACGGCGTCAGCGAAATGACAAGCTCGCCGTCCGAGGCGCGGTAGATGCCGTAGGGCGAACCGTAATACCAGCCGCCGACATGCCTGGGCTGGCGGATGGAATCCGGCTTCTCGCCGTTCAGGTAGCAGGTGAAGGATTCCATCTGCAAGTCGATCGCCGCCTGCAGCAGCGAGACGTCGACGTGGCAGCCTTCACCCGTGCGTCCGCGGCGAACGAGCGCGGCGAGAAGGCCCAACGCCAGCAGGGCCGCGCCGTGATGATCGACCACCGAGACGCCGACGGTGCGCGCGCCGTCCTTCGTTCCGGTGATGGCCGCGATCCCGGAGAGCGCCTGAATGAGAAGGTCCTGCCCCGGCCTGTCGACATAGGGCCCGGTCTGGCCGTAGCCCGACGCCGAGGCATAGATGATTTTCGAATTGAGCGCGCGCACCGCGTCGTAGTCGAGGCCAAAGGCCTTCATCACGCCGGGGCGATAATTCTCGCTCACGACATCGGCGCTCGTGACCAGCTTGCGCGCGATGTCGAGGCCTTCCTTCGACTTGAGATTGATCGCGAGGCTGCGCTTGTTGCGGTTGGCGGCGAGGAAAAGAACCGTCTGCCCGTCAACGCTGCGGTTGCCGCCGCCCCATTTGCGCTGCCACGCGCCGCCCACGGGCTCGACCGCAATCACATCGGCGCCGAGATCGGCGAGATGCTGGATACCGAACGGCCCCATCAAAAAGTGATTGAAGCTGACGACGCGAATGCCCTCGAGCATGGTCCTTCCCCAAGCCGTACGCTTTTCTTGTTCAGCCGAGCGACGCCGGCCGTTCGGTGAACTTTCCCGGCAATAGCAGCTTCGCCAGCGCCTCGACAAAGAAATAGTCGCCGAACATTACGGCGCTGTCGACGCCGTCGCGGTGCGGCCATGAATAGCAGCCGTGCTTGAGCAGGCCGCGATGGCTGTCCTCGCGCGCGAGGCAATCGGTCATTAGCGCATCGAGCAAGGTGAGCGCCCGGCCCTGCCACAGCGCACGACGCGCGGGATCGGGATGCAGGGCCGCCATGTCGAGAAAGGCCGACGCCATGATGGCGGACGTGGCCGAATCGAGCGGGCGTTTCGGATCCTTGTCGTCGAAATCGTAAGGAGGAACACGCATGGTGCCGAGCCGGTCGAGAAAACGCTCGGCCAGCGTTTCGGCGAGATCGAGGTAGGTCTTGAGCCCTGTCACGGCAGCAGTCGCCGCATAGCCATAGACTGCCCATCCCTGCCCGCGCGCCCAGAACGATTCATCGCCCGAACCCTGGAAGGTGTAGCCGCGCACACGCCGGCCGCTGACCGGATCGTATTCAAGCGCGTGATAGGTCGAATTGTCGGGCCGGATAAAGTTCTTCGTCATCTCGGCGTGAGCGATGCCGGCGAGCCTGAAGCTCGCATCGCCCGACACAGAGGCCGCCCAATAGAGCAACGGAATATTCGCCATGGTGTCGATCGCCGAAGCGGCACGCCCTCGCGGATCGGACAAGGGCCCCCACGACGCGATGTAACTGCCTGCAGGCGTCACGACGAGACGGCGGCGCAGCTGATCGGCCGCCTTCAGCGCGATGTCGCGATGGCCGTCCGCACCAGTGATGCGAAAGAACGGGATGGCGCTCGACAGGAAGATGAAGCCGATATCGTGCGTGTTGCCGTCGTCCGCGCGCTGCGCCACGAGCCGCATCCGTTCCGCCGCAAGCGTCAGATAGCGTTCCTCGCGCGTCCACAAATGCGAGGCAAGCAACAGCCCGACCCAGAAGCCGCAGAACCAGTTGCCGTGTGTCCAGCCATCCGGCCGATAGCCAGCCGACAGCGAAGCCGGCATCGTGCGCCAGGCCCCGGAAGGCTCGGTGACATAAGGAAATTCGACGCCGATCCGCGCCTCGTCCTGCAATATCTTGCGGGCGAGCAAGTCCAACGCCTCTCCCAGCCGCCCCGCGCGCGGATCATCCACCATCTCGTGCGTCCCCTCCTGCGATGTCGACGCACCGATTGTCGCGGCTTTTTCGGTGTCTGGAAACGCAATGGTTCCATGACATCTCGGCATCGCATCTGATTAGCTTAGACAATTCGCAACCGGGAGCGTTAGTGTCCCCGCCGCATCGGAGGAGAGCAAATCCGTCATGACCGACTTCTATGTCAAGCCCGGCGACAGCGTGAGCTTCGCCAAGACCGTCGGGGAATCCGACATTTATCAATTTGCCGGCATCAGCGGCGACTTTTCCGTCAACCACGTCAACGAACAATACATGGAACGGTCGAAATACGGCCACCGCATTGCGCACGGCGCGCTGATGATCGCGTTCATGTCGGCCTGTTCGACCATGATGATCGAAAAATGCGGCAGCACCGGCAGCGGCGAGACCGCTGTCTCGCTCGGCTATGACCGGATCCGTTTTCTCGGCGCCGTCTATATCGGTGACACCGTGAACCTGACCTACACGATTAAGGAGATCGATCCCGTCCGGCGGCGTTCGCTTGCCGACATCAATGTCGTCAATCAACGCGGCGAACTGGTCTCGATCGGTGAACACGTCATGAAATGGGTAAAGGACGCCTGAGGCGCACGCGTTTTTCGATCTCTGCTTCCCAATCAGCGCCGTGCTGGCGCGTCCCGCGTTTCAGAAATAACCTGACGCGCGGCAGCGGCCACCAACCCGGGAGGAGTTCGAATGCGAAAAATCGCAATTGGCGCGGTCCTGATCGGATCGGTGACGGCGGCTCACGCCGCCACAATCCTGAAACAGGAACCCGCAATGGGCGCTCTGCGCGAGGGTCAGACGGTCTATGTCGATAACGGATCGTGCCCGAAGGGGCAGATCCTGCGCGTTGTGGGCGGCAATCACGTACGCGTGGGAGGCTACAAGGAAATCGTACGCAGCCGCAGTTGCGTTCCAAGGCCCTAACGCAACTTTCCGCTCGCGTCGCCGTCGCGGCCCGTCGCGATCGCGTGCGGCAGGAGAAACGGCACGCCGGAGGGCACCGCCCCAACCTTCGTCCGGATATTGAAGACGCGGGTGAGCAAGTCATCCGTAATCGTTTCGCTCACGCTTCCATCGGCGATGACCGCGCCGTTCTGCAGCATCACGATGCGGCTTGCGAACAGTGTCGCCAGATTGAGGTCGTGCAGCACGGCGATGACGGCTGCACCACCCGCGGCGCACTCGCGCAGGAGCGAAAGCAATTCGAGCTGATGGCGTACATCGAGCCCTTCGGTCGGCTCGTCGAGCAGAAGCAGGCCCGGACCGTATTCGGCCTCGGCGCAGCGTGCCTGCACCATCGCGCGTGCAAAATGCGCGCGCTGCTGCTCGCCACCCGACAGGGTGACAATGATGCGGTCGGCGAAATCGCGAAGTTCGACTGCGGCGAGCGCGGCGTCGACGTAACGATCGACGGCTGCGGCGCCTCGATCCCCTGCTCCCATCCGTACCACCTCTCGGACGGTGAAAGGGAAGGAAATGGCGACATTCTGCGACATGACCGCGCGATGCGCGGCCAGTTCACGCGGCCCGTAGCTCACAAGATCGAGGCCTTTCAGGCGGATCGTGCCGGCCTGCGGACGCAATTCACCGGACAGGCTGCGCAGCAGGGTTGACTTGCCCGCCCCGTTCGCGCCGACCAGGGCCACGGTCTCTCCACCTGCGACCGACAGCGAGATGCCGTCGAGCAGTGCTTTTTCCCGAACGCGCAGGGAAATGCCGTCGGCTTCGATCATCGCCATCACAGCGCCACCAGCGCGCGCTGGCGCAACAGCAGAAAGAGGAAGAACGGCGCGCCGATCGCCGCGGTCACGATCCCGATCGGCAATTCAGCGGGCGCGACAAGCACACGTGCAATGGTATCGGCGCACAAAAGCATTACGGCGCCCAGCACGGCGGACGCTGGCAGAAGAAGCCGGTGCCCGGGCCCGATGATGATCCGCAACAGATGCGGCACGACAATGCCGACAAAACCGATAATGCCCGAGACGGAAACCGCCGCACCGATCGCAAGCGCGATCAGGACAACGGCACCGCGCTTGAGCCGTTCGACGGCAACGCCCATGTGAAAAGCCTCCGCCTCGCCGAGCACGAGCATATCCAGTCCTCGTGCGATGAACGGCATCGCCGCAACCATCACGATGACAAATGGCGTGACCGCGATCACCTTCGCCCAGGTCGCTCCGCCGAGAGAGCCGAGCATCCAGAAAGTAATGTCGCGGAGCTGACGGTCGTCGGCGACGAAGACAAGCAGACCGGTCGCGGCATTGGCGAGCGCGGCAATCGCAAGACCGCCGAGAAGAAAGATCGCAATCGAGGTGCGTCCATCATGCGTGGCGATGCGGTACAGCGCCGAGGTCGTTGCGAGCGCACCGAGAAAAGCGGCCGGCGGCAACACTTCAAATGGCACCGTCATGAGGGAGGCCGCCAAAAACCTGTCAGCCACCACGATTGTGGTGGCCGCCGCCAGCGCCGCACCGCTAGAGACTCCTACCAGGGCCGGATCGGCGAGCGGATTACGAAAGACGCCCTGCATGATCGTGCCTGCGGCCGCAAGCAATGCGCCGACCATCATCGCCAGCGCGATGCGCGGAAGACGAATGGACGACAGAATGAGCCAATCGCGCGTGGCGAATGTGTTGTCGCTCGCGGCAAAACCGAACGCGGCGGCAAGGCGCGAGAGCGGAATACCGGCAGCACCGATTGTAGTTGCGACCATCGCTGCCGCGGCAAGAAGCGCGAGCAGCACCGCAGAAACGACAATCGCGCGGGGCCGTCGGCGCGTGCCAACGGCATTTCTGTCGGTCCGCGCCGCACCGCTCATTCGTGACACGCGTCGGACAGCGAACTCTGGTCGGACGGAAGCATGGCATCGCCAAGGTCGGGATAGAGCGAGCGCGCAAGATCGCGCGCTGCGCGCGTGGTGCGCGGACCGAAGCCGAGAAGATAAAGTCCTTCCATCGACATGAATGAGCGGCGTGCCGCAGCGGGCGTAAGACCGAAACCGGGCGCAGCGAAGATATCGTCGCCGGTCAGCTTCATGCCTTGACGTTCCATCGCCAGCACGGCATCGGGCTTTGCCGCAACGATCCCTTCCTCGTTCATGATCTTGTAGCCGTCGAAATCGCTCGCGGCGTTGGTCCCTCCCGCAAGACGGATGATGCCGTCCGCTGCCGTGTCTCTTCCGGCGACCATGGCACGGCCGTTGTTCAAGGACAGAACAAAAAGCACGCGCGATGGTGTCTTGATGCGTGAACGCAGCGATTGGAGGGCAGCGAGATCGGCCTTCGCCTTCGTCACGAGACAGGTACCCCGCGCATCGGACCCGGTTGCCGCAGCAACGAGCTGGATCTTTTCGATGACGCCCTCGCCGGTGAAATGATCGGGCACCGTCACAAAGGGAACGGACGCCGCCTGCAGCACGGAAACCGCTTCCTTCGGTCCCGATCCCTCGGCGGCGAGAACAAGAGAAGGCGACAAGCCGAGCACGCCTTCCGGCGACAATTGCCGCATGTAGCCGACATTGGCTTTCGTCTTGAGCGCGTCCTGCGGATAAAGGCTCGTGGAATCGACCGCCACGATGTGATTTGCGTGGCCGAGCGCGTAGAGAATCTCGGTCACGGCGCCGCCGATCGACACGATCCGGCTGGCATCCTGCACCGAGACGCTGCGGCCAGCCGCATCACGCAGCTCGATGGCGCGCGCGCTCGTTGTCTGCGTGAGCAGCGCAATGCAGCCCGCAATGATAATCCCGGTCCACGAATGGTGATAACCATGCATCGGCGTCGTCTTACTTCGTCAGAATCAGCTTGTTCTGAGCGGTCAGGCGCAGCCGGTAGAGGTCGCCACCGTGCGCGATGGTGATTTCGCGCGTCGCCACAAACAGGTCTCTGCTGTCGAGCCGATGGTCGACGATGGCAACGTTGCGCCCTGAGCCAGAAATAGCGGCGGCGCGGCCCTTGGTATTACCTTGTTCTTCTTGATCGCCGCCTGTATTCATCCTGCGCTCTTCTCAAGTATTACCAAGATATCGTGCATCTAAATTCTTACTTTAGAGCCGATATAAACGGTTTATCTTTCAGTTTAGAGCGGTTTTAACCTGCTAAACTGTCTTCTTGACCGCAGTAATACGATTGAATACCAAAGGCAACACTTGATGCGCGGTGCGGGGGCTGTGCCGCGCTCAAGGAAGCCAGCAAGCCGTCGCCACAGCGACCGCCCGCCAGCCGAACAAGAAAAATGCAAACGGTTTGGGGGCTTCAATGTTGCTTTGGTCGCCGCGCGCAAGCGCGCTCTGGTACGGAATTTCGATCATCGCGGTGTCGGTCGCATGCAGCACCGCCGCTTCGGCGCAGAACGTCACCATTCTCGATCCGATCACCGTCATCGCGACAAAGACGGAAGAGAAAGCCATCGAGACGCTCGGCGCGGTCAGCACGATTCGAAAAGAGCAGCTTGAGCAGATCATGCCGAGCAAGGTGTCGGACGCTTTCATGGCCACGCCCGGCGTCTGGTTCCAGGAACGCGCCGACGATCCCGGTACGGCGATCAACATTCGCGGTCTGCAGGATTTCGGCCGCGTTGCCGTCGTCATCGACGGCGCGCGGCAGAACTTCCAGCGCACCGGCCATAACGCCGACGGCGTCTTCTATCTCGAACCGGAACTGATCGGCGGCGTCGACGTTGCGCGCGGCCCGGTGTCGAACATCTACGGCTCCGGCGCGATCGGCGGCGTCGTCTCGTTCCGCACCAAGGACGTCGACGACATCATCGGTCCGGCCGAGCGCTGGGGCGTCCTCGCGCGCGGCGAAGTCGGCTCCAACATCCTGCAAGGCGTCGGATCGCTCTTTGCCGCAGGGCGCATCAGCCCCGATGCCGACTTCATGGTCGGCGGCACCTATCGTTCCAGGTCGAACTACAAGGACGCCGAAGGGCACGAGATTCCGAATTCCGGCTACGACGTGTGGACCGGCATCGCGAAAGCGAATTTCCGCCCGGCCGACGGCCATCTGGTGAAGCTCGGCTTCGTCAATTACGATTCGCAATACACGACCGGCCAGCCCTTCCTGTTCAATTTCGGGCCGCCCTTCGGCACATTGCAGACGACGTCGATCTACGACACGCACGTGCAGAACCAGATCGCCAACGCGCGCTGGCTCTATTCGCGTCCCGACGATCAGGTTTTCGATTTCGATGGCAACGTGTACTGGACGCGTACGATCACCGATCAGACCAAGGTTGACGGGCTGGGCTCGGCATTCGGCGTCGAGGGTGACATCGGCGACAAGCGCAATTTCACGATCAACACCGTCGGCTTCGACCTGCACAACACGTCGCGCGTCGCGACGGGCGCATTGCGGCACGCCATCACCTACGGCATCGACGGCTTCCGAGACGAGGTTGACACGTCGGGCTTCGGCACGGTGTTCACGCCGTCCGGCGAACGCAGCGTGTCCGGCGCCTTCGTGCAGATGAAGAGCAATTACTCGACCTGGCTCGAGGTGATCGGCGCCATGCGCTACGATCAATACCGGCTCGAAGGCGGCGGGTTCGAATCGGACGGCAACCGTGTGTCGCCCAAAATCACCGTCGGCGTCACGCCGGTGCAGGGCTTCCAGCCCTATGCCACCTATGCCGAAGGCTATCGCGCGCCGGCAATCACCGAGACGCTCGTCGCCGGCGTGCATCCGGTGTTCCCGCAATTTCCATTCCTGCCCAATCCGTCGCTCAAGCCGGAAGTCGGCAAGACGAAGGAGATTGGCGTCAACCTGCGTTACGACAACATCTTCACCCAGGGCGACGCGTTCCGCGGCAAGGTGAACGTCTATCGCAACGACGTCGACGATTTCATCGAGCTCACGCTCGTTCCGCATACCGGGACGGGCCAGAGCGGCATGACCTGTAATGCGCCAGTCTTCATCAATCCGTTCGGGCCGCCGATCGCGCCCGGGTTCTGCGAGCAATACCAGAACGTCGCCAACGCGCGGCTCGAAGGCGCCGAATTCGAAACCACCTACGATGCGGGCTTCTGGTTCGCGGGGCTTGCCGGCAGCCATGTGCGCGGCCGCAATCTCGACACCGGCGCCCCGCTCGCCAAGGTCGCGCCGGATTCGATCACGACCACGCTTGGCGCGCGCTTCCTCGAACGCAAGCTCAGCGTCGCCGTGCGCTGGCAGGCGGTGGCGGCGAAAAAGCTCTCGGACATTCCGATCGACTCGTCCGGCAACCCGACCTACCCGCCGACCGATGCCTACAATCTCGTCAATCTCTATGTCGGCTATCAATTCGATCCGAACACGCTCGCCTCGCTGTCCATCGAGAACCTGTTCAACGAGCAATATTCGAAATACATGACCGCCTATCCGAACGAGATCACGCAGACCATTGTGGCGTTTCCGCAGCCCGGCATTACAGTGAAGGGCGCGCTGAAGATCCGCTTTGCCGACGGGGTGCCGACCAAGGGATGACGCAATCGCAACAACCGCGCATCGGCGGCCGCCAGGCCGCCGACCGTCCGGAGCACGGCCGCGTCGTTGACCTCCTCGGCGCGGTCGTGCCTGCGCGCGTGCGCGAGCCGGTGGTGGTATCGACATCCGACAGCGATCTCAGCAACGTCGTTCCCTTCGCGCCACGCCGCCGCGAGAGCGAACGCCAGGCACCTGCCTTGTCGCTTGCGGTGGCGGACCGTCCCTGCCCGTGGGCGCATCTCGACCGGCGCGAGCGGATCGCGCTCCTCGTGGCTGCATCTTTCGCGATCCATGCCAGCGTCTTTGCCGCCTTCAACCGCGAGCCACCGCCGCTTGCGAGCGTCGGCGTCGTTTCGATCTCGGCCGAGCTCGTGCTGGGCGCGGATGCGGAGGCTGGACAGTCGCAGCAGAAAACCGAATCGGAAATCTCCAGCGCCGCCGCGCCGGTGACCGACGAACCCGAGGCGAAGGAGCCGGAAAAGGCGCGCGAAGCGGATGAAGCCGCGCAAACCGCGCCGCAGGCCGCGCCCGAAGTGGCTGCTGCCGTGCAGGAGCCGCCACAACCGCAGACCGATCCCGAAATCGTCGCCGCGCCGAAGAAAGCCGAAAAGCCGACCGTGCAGGCGAAACTCGCGGAGCCCGAAGAAAAGGTCACGCCCAAACCGCACCGCGAAACCGCGCCGCACAGCCGCGACAAGGGCAAGAACGAGCGCACGCGCTCGACGCCCGCCTCAGCCGCTTCGCTGGAATCGAACAGCGTCGGGCGCGGCCGCTCGGATGCCGACACGAATTACCGCGGCGTGGTCGCCGCGCATCTTGCGCGCTACAAGCAATTCCCGGCGGACGCGCGCAGCCGCGGAGACCACGGAACGGCGACGATCAGCTTCAGTCTCGACGGATCAGGCCGCGTGACATCGGCGCGGCTCGTCCGCGGCTCCGGCGTTGCAAGCCTCGATCAGGAAACCCAGGCAATGGTGCGTCGGGCCTCGCCCTTTCCCGCGCCGCCCTCGGGACGGCCGATGACGTTCACGGTCCCTATCAGTTTCAATCTGCGGTGACGACAAGCCAGCACCCGCCAGCTCAATCCAAGGAGAAAAACCATGTTCATCGCCATGAATCGTTTTCGCGTGAAAAAAGGCTCGGAGCAGGAATTCGAGAAGGTCTGGATGAGTCGCGATTCCTATCTCGACCGCATGCCGGGCTTCGTTGAATTCCATCTGCTGAAAGGTCCGGAAGCCGAGGACCACACGCTTTACTCCTCGCACACGGTCTGGCGCAGCAAGGCCGAGTTCGAGGCATGGACGCAGTCGGATGAATTCCGCCGCGCGCACGCCCGAGCCGGCGACCAGACGACCGGCTCGCTTTATCTCGAGCATCCCAAGTTCGAAGGCTTCGAAGTGCGCCAGACCATCGGCCGCACCAAGGCAGCGTGAACGCATCATGTCGGCAAGACAGGATCTGATCGCGGCGCTTGCCGCCGATCCGGGCGCCATCGTCGAGCAGGTCGCCAAGGATCATCGTGTCACGACGCGCGACGTTGTGGAGGCGCTGCCCGCGGATATGCGCAGCTTTGCGCCCGGTAGCGCCTTCGTCGATGCGATGAAGGACATGGGCGGCTGGGGCGACGTGACCGTCATCGTCCACACCGACGACGGCATCATGGAGTTCACCGGACCCGTGCCGGCTGGAGAAATCGGGCGCGGCTATTATAACATCCCCGGCAGCAAGGGCTTCCACGGCCATCTGCGGCATGAGCGCTGCGCCGGCCTTGCCTTTGTCGAACGCCCGTTCATGGGCCGGCTTTCGGCGTCGGTGCTGTTTTTCAATGTCGATGGCGGCATCATGTTCAAGGTCTTCGTCGGTCGCGACGAAAAGCGCGAATTGAAAGCCGATCAGCTCGCCGCCTTCCGCGCGCTGGCGAAGCGCCTCGCCGCTTGAGCTAGGTCAACGATCGACCCTACGGTCCGGGGCATTAGAGTGCCCGGACCGTCATGGAACGCAGCATCGCACTGGCTCGGCTGGCGCTACGGCCGTTTCTCGCCATCATTCCGGCGGCTGGGTTGGCGCTTGGCTTCATCCTGCACCAGACCGGAAACGATCTCTGGGCCGGACGCGTATGGAGCACGAGCGCGCTTCCGGTGCTCGCCGTTCTGCTGATCGAGATCGTTACAAGCCTGCGCCGAGGTGAGTTTGGCCTCGACATCGTCGCGGCGTTGTCCATGAGCGGAGCATTGGCCGTCGGCGAACATCTCGCCGCGGCGGTCGTCGCGCTCATGTATGCAGGCGGCCAATATCTGGAAAGCTATGCCGAGCGTCACGCGCGGCGACAGATGACGGCATTGCTGGCGCGCGTTCCTCGCACGACGATGCGCTATCGCAACGGTGCGCTGGAAGAGATTGATCTCGATACGGTTGTTCCGGGCGACCGTCTGCTGGTGCGGCGCGGTGATGTGGTGCCAGTCGATGGCGACGTCCACCAAAGCCTCGCCGTGCTCGACCAGTCCGCATTGACGGGTGAGGCGCTGCCGGTTCAGCGCGGCAACCGCGAGAGCGTGCTCAGCGGTTCGACCAATGTCGGCGAAGCCTTCGACCTGATTGCGACGCGCCGCGCGGCGGAGAGCACCTATGCCGGCATCGTGCGGCTTGTCGAAGCCGCGCAGCGCTCGAAGGCGCCGATGACGCGCCTTGCGGATCAGTTCGCGCTGGTCTTTCTCGCATTGACGATCGTCATCGCTGGCGCTTCGTGGCTGTTGACAGATGACCCGATCCGCGCCGTCGCCGTGCTCGTCGTTGCAACGCCTTGCCCCCTCATTCTTGCGGTGCCCGTCGCGATCGTTTCCGGGCTCTCGCGCGCCGCACGGCACGGCATCCTGATCAAAGGTGGCAAGGCGCTTGAAAACATGGCGCGAGTCCGCTCTCTCGTCATCGACAAGACAGGGACGCTCACGGAAGGCAGTGCACGGATCGCATCCGTGTCGGCGGAGCCCGGCTTTTCCCCGGACGACGTTATCCGCATAGCTGCGTCGCTCGACCAGGCGTCCAAACACATCATCGCGCAGGCGATCGTGAATGGCGCCCATGCCCGCGGATACGCTTTGTCCGCTCCCACCGATGTCGTCGAGGCCGCGGGCGAAGGGGTCGAGGGCATCGTCGACGGTCACCGCGCCATTGTCGGCGGCCCGCGCTTCGTGACGACGCGCCTGCGCCCCGACGATCGTCCCGCGCGCAAGCTGAACGAGCCGGGGGCGGTCATTGTCGCTGTGGCCATCGACGGGAAACCGGCGGGCAACATCATCCTGCGCGATGAAGTGCGGCTCGGCACGCAGTCGCTATTGCAGCATCTCCGCAGTCTGGGAATCGAGCATATCCTGCTCGCGACCGGTGACCGACGTGACGTCGCCGACACCGTCGCTGCAACGCTTGCCATCGACTCTGTGCGTTCGGAGCTCACGCCCGACCAAAAGGTGATTGTCGTCCTGTCCGAGCGGAAATACGGCCCTGTGATGATGGTCGGCGACGGCATCAACGATGCGCCGGCTCTGGCCGCCGCCGACGTCGGCGTCGCCATGGGCGCACGCGGATCGGCCGGGTCTGCCGAGGCCGCCGATGTGGTCCTGCTCGTCGATGAACTTGACCGCATTGCAACGGGAATTGAGATTGCCCAGCGTTCGCGGCGTATCGCCCTGGAAAGCGTCTATGCCGGCATCGGGCTGTCACTTATAGGAATGATCGCGGCTGCCTTCGGATATCTAACACCTGTCGAAGGCGCATTGTTGCAGGAAGCAATTGACGTCGCCGTGATCGTGAACGCGCTCCGCGCACTGCGAAACTGATGCGCTATCGCTTCGTGCGATGCAGCACACCGCGCTTCAGGAAGATCTGTGTGATCTCCTCGGTCGCCGCGATGAATTCCTTCGCCTGACGCGCCTCTACTCCACGCGGCCGCGGCAGATCGATCCGAATCTCCCGTTCGACCTTGCCCGGCCGCGGCGACATGACGAGAACGCGGTCGGCGAGCAGCACGGCCTCGTCGATGCTGTGGGTGATGAAGAGCACGGTCTTTTTCGAGGCCATCCACAATTCCTCGAGATCAATTCGCATCTGCTCGCGCGTGAGCGCGTCGAGTGCGCCGAATGGCTCGTCCATCAACAGAAGCGGCGGATTGTGGATGAGCGCCCGCACGATCGCGGCCCGCTGCCGCATACCGCCCGACAATTCGCGCGGCAGACGATCGGCGAATTCCGCCAGGCCGACTTGCGAAAGAAGATCAAGAGCGCGCTGGCGATAAGCCTTCGGATTGAGGTCGCGCAATTCCAGCTGCAGGAGGACGTTGCCGAGAACCGTGCGCCAATCGAGCAGAACGGGACTCTGGAAAACGATACCCAGATCCGTCTGCGGGCCTGTCACGTCACGTTCATTCAGCCGCACGCTTCCTGAGCTCTGCGCCAGCAGACCGGCAATGATCCGCAGCAACGTACTCTTGCCGCAGCCTGAAGGCCCGACAATGCTGACGAACTCGCCTTGCGGGATCGTCAGGTTGATCGCATCGAGAGCGCGGACCGAGGTCTTGCCACGTCTGAAGACGTGGGTGAGACCCACGACCTCGATGCAGGGACGTGCCGGAGAAGGCGCGTCGAGACGCGCCTTCTGGACCATTTGCATCACCGCGATTCCCTATTTCGGCAGGAATTCGTTGGTGTGGAACGCCGTCCAGTCTTTGTCGGTGGCGACGTCGCGATACTGCTTCAGCAGCGCGATGGTCGAGTCCCAATCTTCCTTCGCACCCATGCCGATCTTGCCCTTGGAATATTTCGAATCCAGAAGCTCGATGTCGACCTTGAGCTGGTCGAGGGTAGACTGCTTGTTGAGGTCCGGCTTGGCCTTGAGCGCGGCCTCCACCGCGGCTTCCGGATTCTTCTTCGCCTCCTCCCACGACTTGACCGTGGCGCGCACGAAACGGCGAACCATGTCCGCCTTGTTCTTGATCGTGCTCTCCTGGGTCAGAATTGTCATGCCGACAATGTTGGCGCCGTTTTCGGAATAGCGAAGAGCCGCAGGCTCCTGGCCCTTGTACTTGATGAGGAAGAACTGGTCGTCGGCGCCGCCGAGCAGGCCGTCGGCTCGCTTCTCCAGCACCGCCACCACCTTCGCCGCCGGATCGACCTGCACGAAGTTGATCTTCGACATGTCGAGCTTATTCACTGCGGCGAGCGCGCGGAACAATTGCCCGAGCGGATCGCCGGGCGAAACGGCGAAGGTTTTGCCCTCGAGGTCCTTGGGCGTCTTGATGCCGGTGGAGGCAAGCGACACCACCGAGTAGCCGGTGGAGTTGAGCAGCGACATCACCGATTTGACCTCCGCGCCCTTGGCCGCGGTTGCGATCAGGCTCGACGAATCGGCAAGGCCGAAGGTGTCGGAGCCGGCAGCAACGACCTGCACGGTGTTGGCGGAGCCGCGGCCTTCGTTGATGGTCAGGTCGATACCCTCGGCTTTGTAGAAGCCCTGCTCCTTGCCGTAGTAGAACGGCACGTGTAAGCCGCCGAGATACCAGTTCAGACGAAACGATACGGCATCTTCGGCTTTCGACGATACCGGCAACGCGATGAGCGCCATCGCCAGAGCAGCGGCCCATTTGATCTTGTGCATAACGATTTCCTCCCGGGGGTTTTTGTATTTTGGTTTATGTGAGTGCGACGTCCGCCGGCTGCTGCGAGACATGCCACGGAATGGTGAACCGCTCGATGATCTCGACGACGTAATAGACGGCAACGCCGATCACGCTCAGGAGAACGACGATGGCGAACACCATCGGCGTCTCGAGATTTCCGTTGTACTGAAGCAGAAGATAGCCGAGCCCCTTGTCGGCGGCGACAAACTCCGCGACGACGGCGGCGGTTGCCGACAGCGCGGCACCGACCTTGAGGCCAGTGAAGATGTCCGGCAGCGCCTGCGGCAATCTGATCTTGGCGAACATCTTCCAGCCGCCCGCGCCGGTCGTGCGGGCGAAGTCCATGATGTCGCGGTCGACCGATTTGAAGCCGGCGATGCTCGCTACGACGATCGGGAAAAACGAGAGTAGGAAGACGAGAAGCAGTTTCGGCGTGAAGCCGAAGCCGAACCAGATGATGAATAAGGGAGCAATGGCGATCTTCGGGATGATCTGCAGGAAGACGACGGCCGGATAAACCGCCTCCTCCATGAAACGCGAATAAGCGATCGACAAGGCGAGAGGAAT